>NZ_JAULLN010000038.1:0-55569 GCF_041357655.1 Bradyrhizobium sp. DN3
GTGGGCGCCCGCGCGCCGTCCACCAGGGCCCCCCGGGGGGGGCACGCCGCTACTCCAAATTCGTATTGAACTCGTACGACTTGTCCGGCCCGATCAGCGTGAACTTCAGCGCCGCACCGTCGGGCTTGGCGCCCGGCGGCAGCCCCTCGAGCTCGAAGGAGAATCGCTTTACATCTGCCGGGCTGGGCTGGACCGGGGCCGGAATCGGCAGCGCCCAATCGGGCGTCGGCCCTTCCACGAACAGATTGACGTTGCGCGCGTCCGCCGGCGCGACCACGTCGACGACCACCTTGGTGGCGCCGTCACGCTTGACGTCGCGGATGGTGAGCGGGTTGGGGTCGCCGATATTGGCGGGTTTGGGGACGGTGTCGAGCGCTGCGCGCAGATTGGCGTCCTCGGTTGAGGCGACGCTGTTGAAGCCAAGCTCGGCGCGGGCCTCGACGGGGATGCAGAGCTTCTCGCACACGGCATAGTTGATCTCGGCGCGCAAGGTCACCGGCTTGTCGGCGGCCTTGGCGACGATGCGCAGGGGCAGCACGATCTGGTCGCGATAGCCGATCGAATGACCGCCCGCGCCGTCGTCGAACTTCAGCGGCGCCGGCCACATGACCGTCACCGCCTCGACATTGTCCGACTTGGAGAAGTCGAACCGCGGCGGAACGCCGGAGTCGCCGGGCGTACGCCAGTAGGTCTTCCAGCCTGGCTGGAGCTGGAAGGCGATACCGCCAAGCAGGACGGCGCCGCTGCGTGACCCCGCGACCAGCCGCACTGCGGAATGTCCGTCGCGTTGCCAGGGCGAAGCGTCGTCGGCACGGGCTGCGATGGCCAGCGACGACGCAAGCAGGGTTGTCGCGACGCCAATCGCCGCACGCAAGGGAACTATGCTGGACATGGCACGTCTTTACAGGGTGGCCCCGGGGCAAACCATTGAATTGCTTGTGATGGATGCATCTGAATCAAGTCTCTGCAAGCCTTGATTTGACAGCCGTCGGGCCCGACATCAGGATAGGAATTGAACCCGGAGTGCTTCACCATGGCTCCTACAGGCAAAAGGACGGGCGAGAGCACCCGCAGCGCAGGCCCCGCGCTCCCCAATTCGGCCGGCTATCTCGACGGCCGGCTCCTGATTGCGATGCCCGTGATGGGCGATCCCCGTTTCGAGCGCTCCGTGATCTATCTCTGTGCCCATTCTGCCGAAGGCGCGATGGGCATCATCGTCAATCACCCCGCCGGCTCCATCGACTTCCCCGAGCTCCTGATGCAGCTCGGCATCATCAAGAAGGGCGAGCACATCAAGCTGCCGGAAAATGCCGAAAGCATGAAAGTGCTGCGCGGCGGCCCGGTCGACACCGGGCGTGGCTTCGTGCTGCATTCCAGCGACTTCTACATTGAGAACGCGACGCTGCGGATCGACGAGGGCGTGTGCCTCACCGCGACCGTCGACATCCTGCGCGCGATCGCCAACGGCTCCGGCCCCAAGCACGCCATCCTCGCGCTCGGCTATGCCGGCTGGGCGCCGGGTCAGCTCGAGACCGAGATCCAGAGCAATGGCTGGCTGCATTGCGACGCCGACACTGACTTGATCTTCGGCGACGACGTCGACGACAAATACAACCGCGCCTTGCAGAAGATCGGCATCGATCCCGGCATGCTCTCCAACGAGGCCGGGCACGCGTAGCTTGGCGCGGCATCCTCGCGGTGTCGCGCCTCATCCTCCGCTGTCATGCCCCGGCTTGACCTGGCTTGACCGGGGCATCCAGTACGCCGCGGCGTATCGGCTCTATCACAACCATCTCGGTGTACTGGATCGCCCGGTCAAGCCGGGCGATGACACCGGTTGCGGAGTAGATCCTACTCCGCCGCCTGCTGCTGCACCGTCGGCTCGGTGCCGGCCACCGTCGCGCGGCGCATGTCGCGCGGTTGCGACTGGTCGTAGCGGCGGACGCGGTGCATGGTCTGGCGGTTGTCCCACATCACGAGATCATGCAGCTTCCATTTGTGGACGTAGACGAACTCTGCTTGCGTCGCGTGCTCGTTCAGATCGCGCAGCAGCAGCCGGCCCTCCGGCACGCTCATGCCGACGATCTTGCCGGCATGCGATGAGAGATACAGCGATTTGCGGCGATGCACGGGGTGCGTGCGCACCAGACGCTGCAGCACCGGCTTGAACATCTCCTTCTCGTCGTCGGTATATTCGGTGAAGCCGAGCGATCCGCGCGAATACATCAGCGAGTGCTCGCAGACGAGGTCCTCGATCTCCGCCTTGGTCTCGTCGTCGAGCGCGTCATAGGCGGCGCGCATGTCGGCGAATTCGGTGTTGCCGCCCTTCGGGTTCACCACGCGCGCGGACAGCAGCGAGAACTTTGCCGGAATCGGGCGGAACGAGCTGTCGGAATGCCACAGGCAATTGCCGAGGTTGAACAGATGCGCGCGGCTGTCCTTCGCCAGCGGCTTGCCGTCCTTGCCGAGATTCGAGACATCGTTCAGCCCGGACTGCAGCCGATAGTCCTTCTCCTTGGTAACGGTGCCGCCGCGCGCATCCTCGCGCTGGCCGAAATTCAGCGCGAACGCCATCTGCTGCTCGTCGGTGATGTCCTGATCGTGGAAGACCAGCACCGCGTATTTGTCCATGGCGGATTCGACCTCGCGCGCCTCCTCCGGCGTGAGCGGCTTTCGCAGGTCGAGGCCCGACACCTCACCGACGAAATGCTTCTGAAGCTGCCGGATGGCGATCGTCATGGCGTTTTCTCCCGCATCTGCGAGCGGTTTCCCCGCTCCGGTTGCGAAAAAAATGACTCCCGCGTCCGGCGATGTCAACGCGCCGCGCGCATGGCTCTCACGCGTTGCGCGCCATCAGCCCGCCGTCGACAGGGATCACCGCGCCGGTGAGGAAAGAGGCGGCCGGCAGGCACAGGCTGAGCGTCATATGCGCAACCTCTTCAGGATCGCCGTAACGGCCGAGCGCAGTGCGGCGCTTGGCGTAGATCGTCTTGTGCTCCTCGGAGATGCGATCGGTGATTGCCGTGCGGATCGGACCGGGACAGATGCAGTTGACGGTGATGCCCTCTCGGCCGAGCTCCACCGCAAGCGAACGGGTGAGGCTCGCGACGCCGCCCTTCGCCGCCGAATAGGGGCTATGCAATGCAGTGGCGCCGAGCGCCTCGGTCGAGGCGATGTTGACGATGCGCGGGCTCTTCGACTTGCGCAAATGCGGCAGCGCGGCGCGGATGACGCGCGGATGCGCCGTCAACATCACGGCGAGGCCCTTGGCCCATGCGTCCTCATAGGTCTCGTCGTCGATCGCGACACGCACCGAGATGCCGGCATTGTTGACGACGATGTCGAGCCCGCCGAAATGCGCCGCGACATCGCCGACCACGCGCTTGATCTCGCCGGCATCGGCAACATCGAGCTTCCACGCCTTCGCTGTCCCGCTGCTTGCCGAGATCTCCTTGGCGACCGCATCGGCGCCGCGCTCGTCATAATCGGTGACGGCGACGTTCGCACCCTCAGCGGCGAACACGCGCGCGGTTGCGCGTCCCATGCCGCTGGCTGCGCCGGTGAGGAGGACGGTCAGTCCCTTCACGGACCGGCTGAGCTGTTTGAATTCAGACATGCTGCTTCCTCGCGCCCTGCTTGTTCTTGTTATGATTGACAAGGCTGGCATCGATCCGCAGACAGGTCAAACAAGCAAAACAAGAGGGAGGCCGCAATGAACGAGCTCGATTTCTCAGGCAAGCAGGTGCTGGTGGTCGGCGGTTCCAGCGGCATCGGCAACGGCATCGCGCAGGCCTTTCTCGCCAGGGGTGCGCATGTCGCGGTTTGCGGCACGCGTGCTCGGCCTGCGGAATATTCCATCGAGGAAGGCTCCGATCTCACGGGTCTTGCCTACGCGCAGCTCGACGTCAGCGATGCCGGTGCGATCGAAGCGTTCAAACCGCCCTTCGAACGGCTCGACATCCTGGTGCTCGCGCAGGGCGCAGTGATCTATCGCCGCGGCGAATTCGAGATGGCGGGTTTCCGCAAGGTCGTCGAGGTCAACCTGATGAGCCTGATGGCGTGCGCGACGCGGTTTCATTCCATGCTGCGGGATGGGAAGGGCTCGCTGATCATGGTGTCCTCGACCGCGGCCTATCATTCCACCATGGGCAATCCAGCCTACAACGCCTCGAAGACCGGCGCGGTCGGATTGACGCGCACGCTGGGCGAGGCCTGGGCCGAGGACGGCATCCGCGTCAACGGCATCGCGCCCGGGCTCGTCGACACCAAGATGACGAAGGTAACCACCGACAATCCCAAGCGGCTCGAAGGCGCGCTGGCGCGCATTCCGCTGCGGCGATTGGGCACGCCGGCCGACATGGCGGGCGCGGCGCTGTTCCTGGCTTCGCCATTGTCGTCCTACATCGTCGGCCAGACGTTGGTCGTCGATGGCGGCCTAATCTTGTAGCCTGGATGAGCGAAGCGACATCCGGGACTTTGCTTGCGCCGTTCCCGGGTATCGCTGCGCTCACCCGGGCTACGCGTCCTACACTTTCTTAAGCGCAAGGAACTGCGCTGCTTCTGATCGGTTACTTCGGCTGATCACCGAGGAGGATTATCATGGACGCGGATCGGATCATTGGATCAGCCAAGGAAATGGCGGGCGGCGTGGAAGGCACCGTGGGCGAGATGGCGGGAGACGCAAAAACGCAGGCCTCAGGCAAGGCACGGGAAGCCGCGGGGACAGTGCAGAATCTATACGGCCAGGCGAAGGACGCAGCGCGCGAAGCCGCAGACACGGCGACCAGCTACGCCAAGGATGCCTATGAGGCGAGCGGCGATACGTTCCGCGACGGCTCGCAGGCGATTGCGCGGAAGGTGCATGACAACCCGCTCGGCGCGCTGCTGATTGCCGGCGGCATCGGCTTCGCGCTCGCGCTTCTGATGTCGCGCCCCGCGCGCCGCCCGCCGCCGCGCTGGCGCTATTACGGCTAACAGCCAAGCCAATCATTCCGGGGCGCGCGCTACGCGCTCCGGAATGACATCTCAAATCAAAAGAGAAAAATTACCGGAACATTTCGGCCGATCGCCCGACATTACCCGGCGGCCGCGGGATCGCGGGGTTCAGATTCGGATTGCGGGGGCCTGGGGGCGGCGCCAGTTGACGCGGTGGCTGCGGCGAGCCGAAGCCGAAGAAATCCCGGAATGACGGCGCTGCCTGTGCCGGCTGCTGCGGCGGGAGCTGCGGCTTCTTCGGCGCGAGTTTTGGCGGCGCGACCGCGGCGGCCGCTCCCGGTGAGCCGTGAGCAACGCTGCTCTCAGGCGTCGTCGCCGCCATCGGCGTATCGCCCTTGGCCTGCTCGCGGCCGACTTCGCGGCGCGGCCAGGCATAATCATCGGCACGGCCGGCCGGAGCGGTCAGCGGCTCGCCTTTCACCATCGTCTTCGCAGCGAGCGCATCGACGGCGGCGGGACGCGAGCCCGGCCCGCCCAGCAATTGATCGGTCGAGATCGAGGCCGCAACCAGCGGAACGATCGGGCCGGCCAGCGGCCGCGGCGCGGGCTTGCCGGGCTCGGCGCTGGTGTCGGGCGTCGCCGGCTCGCTCGGCAGCGCGATCGGGCCGGAGCGGCCCGCAAGCAGGCGCGTGATCTCGCGCTCGACATAGTGCGCGAGCTTGCGCGCGCCGGGTTTTGTGAAATAGACGCCATCAGAGCTGCGGAGCTGGCGAATCTGGCCCTCGAAGTCAGGACCCTTCTGAAGGAAGCGGCCGGCTTCATCGACAAAACCGTCCCAGACATCGACATAGGTGATGCCGGCCTTGGCTGCGCCTTCACGGTACAGCGAATCCAGGAATAGCATGTCCGCCGTGCCCTTCTGCCCGCGGATGGCGGGTAGGCCGACCCAGAGCACCGGAACGCCCTTGGCCTTGAGGACGTTGGCCAGCTCCTCGATCTTCTTGCCGTAGAGCTCGATCCAGCGCTCGTCGCGGAATTCGTAGAGACCATTCGGATTGCGCGCCGTCTTCTCCGGCGCGGCGGCCGCCGGCGTATCGGCGTTGTCGGCATCATCCTGCGGCAGGTCAGGATCCGCTGCGGGTTTGTCCTCAGGCTTGGCGGCGGCGTCGGGCTTGGCATCGCCGGGCTTGCCCGCTGGCTTGCCGCGCGCGCCCTTGTCGTTCTTCTTGTCCTTGTCAGAAGCCTTGTCCGACTTGTCGGCCGCAGGCTCGCGGATCGCGATGCGGTCGTTGAGGCCGAGCATGACGACGATGATTTCGGGCTTTTCGGTTTCGAGGATGCCTTTCGCCGCAGCCGCCCAATCCGAGGGCTCACCCTTCGGCTGGTACTTGATCAAGCCCGAGGTGGTCTTGTGCTTTCGGATCACGCCCATGTCGGGCTGCTCGGTGTAGGCGTCCTCGAGACCATAGGCGAGCCAGTCGGCCATGGCGTCGCCGATCACCAGCACGTTCTTGTCGGGGACGGTGTCGCGCTTGGCGGGCGCCGGCGCGCGCGAAAAATCCTGGCGCGGCGCCTGCGGCTGTTGCTGCTGGAATGGTGCGAAGAAGTCGCCGCCGAACCAGCCACCTCCACCGCCGCCGCGTGGTGGCGGCGGGGCCGCGCGCTGCGGCGGGCCGCCGAAGCCGGGGAAGTTGAAGAACTGCGCCGAGGCCGGGCCCGCGACCGACACCAGGATCGCAAGCGCCGTCCCCAGCGCGATCAGCGGGCCGGTCTCGGTCAGCGCCTTGAACAGGGACTTCTTCGACATGCGATCTCGGACACGCGCAACAGAATTGGAAGTGGCTTGGATATAATAACGGAATCAGGCGCCAAACGGGCAGATTCTCTCGCAGATTCTTCCGCCATACACCGGGGAACAGTCACCCAGGTCAAGGCTGCCTGCCAAAATCCCTGTTCAGGGTTACTTTCGGCGCGATTTACCGCCCGCGCAGCCGGTCCAGCACTTCGGACGACGCAAATCCGTCGGCGGGCACCCCGATCGAGGCCTGGAAGTTGCGCAGGGCCTCCCGGGTCTGGCCGCCGAACTGGCCATCCGGGGTGCCCTTGTAAAAGCCGCGCTGGGCCAGCAGCTGCTGCAGTTCCAGCCGCTCGGTACGCGACAGCTCCCGCTCCTGGCGCGGCCAGGGCTGCACGAAGGGCTGCCCCCCGCGCAGGCGGTCGGCGAAATGGCCGATCGCCAGCGCATAGGCCTCGGCCGGGTTGTACTTCATGATGACGCGGTAATTCTGCAGCATCAGGAAGCCCGGTCCCTGCGCGCCGGCCGGCGCGAGCAGATACGCCTTCTCCGCCGGATGCGGGAAGGACTGGTTGTTCGGACGCTTGAGCCCGAGCTTCTCCCACTGCGCGATCGTCATCGCCTTGGCGCGATCGGCCAGCATGTAGTTGAATCCCTCCGGCACAACGACTTCAAAGCCCCAGGTCTGGCCGGCCTGCCAGCCGTCCTTCTTCAGATTGTTGGCGGTGGATGCGATCAGGTCGGTGGGATTGTCGACGACGTCGCGCCGGCCGTCGCCGTCGCCGTCGACGGCAAAGCGCTTGAACGCGGTCGGCATGAACTGGGTCGGGCCGAAGGCGCCGGCCCAGGAGCCGCGCATCTGCTCAGGCCTGAGATCGCCGCGGTTGAGGATCTCCAGCGCGGAGAGGAATTCGTCCTTGAAATAGGCCTGGCGACGTCCGATGCAGGCGAGCGTCGCGGTCGATTGCAGCACGCTGCGGTCTCCCATCTGCGTCGAGTAGTTGGATTCGATGCCCCAGATCGAGGCGATGATGTAGCGGTCGACGCCGGTGGCCTTTTCGGTGGCGTCGAACTGCGCCTTGTATGTGGCGAGGATCTCGCGGCCCCTGGCGAGGCGGTTGTCGTTCACGAGGATGTCGAGATAGTCCCAGATCGACTTGGTGAACTCCGGCTGCGAATCCATGAGGTCCATGATGCGTAGGTCGGGTGAGAGCCCGGCCGTGAAGCGCTGGAAATTCTCCTGCGTGATGCCGCGCCGTGCGGCATCGGGCCACATCGCGGCGACGCAATTGTTGAAATTGCCGGCGGCCTCGCGGATCGCGGCCGCCGTCATCAGCGGATGGCCGGAGGCGCCGTCCTCGCCGCTCCAAGGTTGCGCACCGCCATTGCCGGGCGGGGCCTGCGAGGGGGCGGGATTGGGGCCGGAGAAGATGCCGCCGAACAGATTGGAGAGGCCGTTCTGCGCTTGCGCGTGCGCGCAAGCCGGCAGCAGCAAGGCCGCCGCAATCATCGTCGCGGCGGTCACGGAGCCAACCCGTCCTGCCAGTCGTGCCACTGATTGCATCATCTCCCACCCGTCGGCCTGAAATTCCGCCATCAGGAGGCCTGGTAGGCGTTGCCAATAGCTTAACAAAGGTGAAATTTTGGTGACGGCGTTTTTCTTAACTCTGACGGGGCGAGGCCCCACATCCGCCTTTGTTGGCGGCTGCAAACAGGCTAGCAAGATGCCATTGCTCCGTTCACGTCCTCAGGTATTCGATCGATCCCATGAAAATTCGCAAAGCCGTATTCCCCGTCGCCGGCCTCGGCACCCGCGTCCTGCCCGCCACCAAGGCGATGCCGAAGGAAATGCTGACCATCGTCGACAAGCCGCTGATCCAGTACGTCTATGACGAGGCGAGGGAGGCCGGCATCGAGCACTTCATCTTCGTCACCGGCCGCAACAAGAATGTCATCGAGGATCATTTCGACCGGATGTTCGAGCTCGATGCGACGCTGGCTGCGCGCGGCAAGAAGGGCGAGCAGGAGATCCTGGCGCAGAACCAGCCCGATGCCGGCGCCGTCAGCTTCACCCGCCAGCAAGCGCCGCTCGGCCTCGGTCACGCGGTCTGGTGCGCGCGCGACATCGTCGGCAACGAGCCGTTCGCGGTCGTGCTGCCGGACGAGCTCGTGCTCAACACGCCCGGCTGCCTGAAGCAGATGATCGAGATGGCGGCTTCGCTCGGCGAGAAATCCAATTTGGTCGCGGTCGAGGCGGTGCCCGACCATCTCACCCATCAATACGGCATCTGCGGCGTCGGCAAACGCACCGGCAAGATGTTCGAGGTCGACGGCATGGTCGAGAAGCCGGCCAAGGGCACTGCGCCCTCCAACCTCTCGATCACCGGTCGCTACATCCTCCAGCCGGAGATCTTCAAGATCCTGGAAACCCAGGAGCGCGGCGCCGGCGGCGAGATCCAGCTCACCGACGCCATGATCGGCCTCGCCAAGTCGCAAAAATTCTACGGCGTCGAGTTCGAGGGCGAACGCCACGATTGCGGCTCCAAGCCAGGCTTCCTCCGCGCCAACATCGCCTACGGCATGAAGCGCCCGGAGCTGCGCGATGGGCTGATCGCCGAGATGAAAAAGTATCTGGGGCAGTAGCTGCTCCGCGTCGTCCTGGACAAGCGCAGCGCCGATCCAGGACCCATTACCCCAAGACGGCGTTTGGCGAAGACGCGTGGTGATCAGCTCGCGCCACGACTCCTTCTTGGGGCAATGGGTCCTGGCCCCTCGTGCGCAATTGCGCACTAGGCCAGGACGACACGAGAATTAGGCACGCTACTCGCCGCCGATGACAGTCGCCTCACGCCACCAGCGACAGCTGCGGCAGGCTCGCGACCACCGACTGATTGCGCCCGCCGGCTTTCGCGGCATAGAGCGCCTTGTCGGCGGCGGCGACCAGGATCGACGGGTCCATGCCGGCGGTGGGGACGAGGCTGGCGATGCCGCAGGAGACCGTCGTGCTCGCCTGATCGTCGGACCAGCCCTGCACCTTGAGGCGAATCGTCTCGGCGACCTTGAAGGCGTCGGTGGCCGAAATGTTCGGCAGCAGCACGGCGAATTCCTCGCCACCATAGCGCGCGGCGCAGTCGCCGGCGCGGCTCACCGCGTCGGAGATGCAGATGGCGATGCCGACCAGCACCTGGTCGCCAGCCTGATGGCCGAACGTGTCGTTGTAGGCCTTGAAGTGATCGGCATCGATCATCAACAGCGCGACCGGCGTCTTCTGGCGCATGGCGCGGCGCCATTCGACGTCGATGACGGAATCGAACTTGCGACGGTTCTTCAGGCCGGTGAGCGCGTCCGTCGTCGCCATCTCCTCGAGCTTGCCCTCGGCCTCGGCGCGCCGGCCGATCTCGCGCGCGAGCACCAGCGTCGAGGCCAGCATGAACAGGATCAGCGCTAGCACCACGGCGCCGATGCGATAGGCCTCCCTCTGCCAGAGCTCGAACACGGCGGTCAGCGGCTTGCCTGCCACCACGAACATCGGACCTGTGCTGGTGCTGCGCACGTAGAGACGCGGGGTCGGGTCCACCGGACCCTGGCCGGCGTAGGATCCGCCGGCCTTGAGATTGTCGGCCTTCCAGTTCTGGCGCTCGTTCAAATTCCTGCCGATGATTTCGAGATCGAACGGCCGCCGCATCATGATGGTGCGGTCGCGCTTCAGCACGGTGATGGTGTCGTCGCGGTCGAGGTTCAGCCGCTCGAACAATTCGTGGAAATAGCTGAACCGGATCGAGCCGGCGACGACGCCCATGAAGCCGCCGTCGGTATCGCTGATGCGCCGGCTCAGCACGATGGAATAGGCGCCGCGAAACAGCATCGGACGGCTGATGAAGAGCCCGATGTCGGGGCTGTCGCGATGAACCCTGAAATAGTCCTCCTCGCTCCTGACCTCCGGCAGCGGATCGAGCGTGGAAGCGTCGATGGTCAGCCGGCCCTCGGTGTCGAACACCTGGATGGCGCCGAAATGCTTGGCGGTTATCGCATGGTCGAACAGGATCAGTTGACGGATCGGCTTCGACACCGTTGCGAGCTCCGGCAGCAACATGCTGCTGGCGACCGCCTTCAGTGACAGGTCGTAGATCTCGATGTTGCGGTTGACGTCGGACTCGATGGTCGTCGCCAAATTCTCCAGCGTCTGGCGGGCGAGCGCCTCCTCGCCGCGGCGCATGTCCAGCATCACGTTGACGCAAATGGCGGAGAAGCCGATCACCGTCACCACCGACGAGATGATCAGCAGCTTCGCCGAAATCCGCCACGGCCGGCGGGCCGTGACTTCGCGCCATCCAGACAGCATCGCTCGCTCCCGATCCTAGTGGATGCGCCCGAAAGCTTGAGTAGTGTTTAAGGCGGGACGGCGCTGCCGCAATGAGTTAAGAATCGGTTTATGCGGCGCACGGTTTTGGGCAGCCTCATGCAAGCGGGACGAGAGGACGATTGTGAACGACTACGGCGCGTTGCGCGACTATTTGATGCGGCAGAAGCAGGACGAGTTGGTGCTGAGCTTCGAGCAGATCGAGGAGATCATCGGCGCGGCCCTGCCGCGCGCGGCGCATCGCGCCTCCTGGTGGGACAGCCTGCGCAGCCCCGACATCCAGATGCCGCAACGCGAAGCCTGCCTCGCCGCCGGCTTCGTGGCGACGCGCATGCCCGACGGCCAGAGCGTGCGGTTCAAGAAGCAGAAGAGCGACCGGCGGCGATAGTGCGGCGGCACGCTGTCACCCTCCCCTGGAGGGGGAGGGTCGGCTCACATTGAGCGCAGCGAAATGTGAGTCGGGGTGGGGTGACGGTCTCTCCACCGATGCAGTGCCCGAGTGGAGAGATCACCCCACCCCGCTCGCGCTCCGCGCGATCGACCCTCCCCCTCCAGGAGAGGGTAAGAGAGCCTAGCTCGCCGCTTCCAGCCGCACTTCCGTGAGTAGCCGCATCGCGGCATCCGCGTCCATCGGCTCGCCGAAGGCGAAGCCTTGGGCGTATTCGCAGCCCATCTGGTAGAGCTCGACCGCGTCGGAATCGGTCTCGGCGCCCTCGGCCACCACGTCCATGCCGAGATCGTGCGCGAGCGCGATGATCGATTTCAGAATCACCGGGCGGGTGCCGCGGCTGGTGGTGCGCACGAACGACTGGTCGATCTTGATGGTGTCGAACGGGAAGCGCTGCAGATAGGCCAGCGAGGAATGGCCGGTGCCGAAATCGTCGAGCGAGAGCCCGGTGCCGAGCTCGCGGATCCGCGTCAGCATTTGCGCTGCGTGCTCCGGATTCTCCATCACCAGCGATTCCGTCAGTTCCAGCTTGAGCGTGCCGCGCGCCACCGAGGAGCGTGACAGCACGGTGCGGATGTCGTGGATCAGATCGTGGCGCAGCAATTGCCGCGACGACACGTTGACGGAGGCGAAGATCGGCTCGCGCGAGCGCATCGCGCGCTGCCACACCGCGAGCTGCTTTGCGGTCTGGTCGAGCACGAACATGCCGAGGTCGACGATCAGCCCAGTCTCTTCTGCGATGGTGATGAATTCCGACGGCGCCATGCGCCCGAGCTTCGGATGGTCCCAGCGCGCCAAGGCCTCGAAGCCCGCGATCGAACGATCCTCCAGCCGCACGATCGGCTGGTACAGGATCGTGATCTCCTTCCGCTCGATGGCGCGGCGCAATTCGCTCTCCAGCGTCAGCCGGTCGGTCTTCCGCGCACGCATCGCCGGCTTGTAGACGTCGATGCGATCGCCGCCGATGCGCTTGGAGTGATACATCGCAAGCTCGGCGTCCTTGATGATCTCATCCGTCAGTTGGGTCTGCGGATCAGACAAGGCGAGGCCGATCGAAGCCGTGAGGAATATCTCGCGGTCGTTGAACGCGATCGGCGCGCGGATGGTCTTGCGGATGGTCTCGGCGAAGGCGGTGATGCGGGCAGGGTCCTGCTCCGACAGCAGGATCAGGCCGAACTGGTCACCGGCGAGCCGGGCCAGCGTGTCCTGCGGCTTCAGGATGCGGGTGAGGCGGCGGGCGAGCGTCAGCAGGATGGAATCGCCGACCGCGATGCCGACGGAATCGTTGACCTGCTTGAAGCGGTCGAGGTCGATCACCATCAGCGTCGGCCGCAGCGTCGGCATGGTCTTGGCGAAATGCGCCACCGCACCCAGCCGGTCCATGAACAGTTTGCGGTTGGGCAGGCCGGTGAGGTTGTCATGCACGGAATCGTGCAGCAGACGTTCTTCCGCATTGCGCAGCTCGGTGACGTCGGTGAGGGTGCCGACCACGCGCGAGACCTCGCCGTCCGACCCGACCACCGGGCGCGCCTTCAGCGCGAACCACATGAAGTGGCCGTCCGGGGTGCGCAGGCGGAAATCCTGCACCAGGCGGCCGCGGCGCTGGTCGAGCACGCTGTCGAGCGCGGCGCGGAAACGGTCCTGGTCGAGCGGATGCAGTACTTCGAGCCAGGACGCGGCCGGCCCCTCCAGCGTGCCGCGCTTGAGGCCGAGCAGGGCTTCGGTCTCGGGGCTGGTGAAGACTTTGTCGGCGGATACGTCCCAGTCCCAGATCAGATCGCCGGAGCCGGCCAGCGCCAGTGCGCGCCGCTCGATGTCGGAGACGACGCCGGTCGAGGCGCCGCCGCCGGCGAAGGCATGCTGCATCACCGTGAAGCCGATCAGCATCACGATCAGCACGAGGCCGCCAAGCAGGGCCGGGCCGACGATGTCGTTGGTGACGGAGCCGGCGACCGTCATGCCGGCCGCGACCACCCACACCACCAGCAGGAACCAGGTCGGAATCAGCAGCACCGCGCGGTCGAAGCCATGGGTGGAGAGATAGACGATCAGCGCGAAGCCGGCGAAGGCGATCAGCACCAGCGAGATGCGCGCGATGCCGGAGGCCACCGCGGGATCGAACAGCGCCAGCGCGACGAGCGAGCCGAGGAACGCCAGCCAGCCCACGGTGATATGCGAATAGCGCACATGCCAGCGGCTCAAATTGAGATAGGCAAACAGGAACACCAATAGCGTCGCCGCCAGGATCGCTTCACCGGCCGCGCGCCAGATGCGCTCGGCGTTGTTCGACATGTCGAGCACCTTGCCCCAGAAGCCGAAATCGACGCCGATATAGACCAGCACCGCCCAGGCCAGCGCCGCGGCTGCCGGAAACATGATGCTGCCCTTCACCACGAACAGGATGGTCAGTACCAGTGCGAGCAAGCCGGAGATGCCGATCACGATGCCCTGATAGAGCGTGAAGGAGTTGACCTTGTCCTTGTAGGCTTCCGGCTCCCACAGATAGAGCTGCGGCAGCTTGTCGGTGCGCAGCTCGGCGACGAAGGTGACAACGGCTCCCGGATCGAGCGTGATGCGGAAGACGTCGGCGGTTGCGCTTTCCTGACGTTCGGGCCGGTCGCCGATCGAAGGCGTGATGGTGGCGATACGCGACAGGCCGAGGTCGGGCCACAGCAGCCCTGAGGAGACGATGCGGTAATGCGGGGCGACGATCAGGCGGTCGAGCTGGTCGTCGGTGTTGTTGGCGAGCGCGAACACCACCCAGTTCTGGCCACCTTCGCGGGCGCGCACCTCGATGCGGCGGACGATGCCGTCGGTGCCGGGCGCGGTCGAGACCTGGATGCGATCGGCGTCGCTGCGCTGATGCTCGAGCACGCCGGTGAGGTCGATCGCGGGCGCGTCACTGCGAACGCTGACAGCGTCGAGCGCGCGTGCAGGGGACGCGGCAACGAGCATCATGAGGCCCAGCGCGATGGGCGCGAGGCACCTGAGCAGACGCAAGGTCAGTTCTCCGCGTTCGACGCAAACTTCGAGTGCAAGGCGATTTCAGACCGGACGGAACGGGTTCGGTGCGTCGCGATAGATGCCACGAAAGCGAGGAAAATCAAAGGGTTTCCGCCCTGTCCCTGTGGGCCGGCGGCCTACACCTCCAACACAATTTTGCCAATATGTGCGCTGGTCTCCATGCGCCGGTGGGCGTCGGCTGCCTTTTCCAGCGGGAAAGTGCTGTCCATCAGCGGCTTGATGCGGCCTTCACGCAAAAGCGGCATCACTTTCGCCTCAATCGCGGCCACCATCGCCGCCTTGTCCGCATTACTACGGGGCCGCAGCGTCGAGCCGGTATGGGTCAGGCGCTTCACCATCACCTTGGCAATGTTGACGTTGACCTTCGGCCCGTTGAGCGTCGCGATCTGGACGATGCGGCCGTCGACCGCGGCGGCATCATAGTTGCGATCGACATAGTCGCCGGCGACCATGTCGAGGATCAGATTGACGCCGACCTTGTTGGTCTCTTCCTTGACCACGGCGACGAAGTCTTCGCTCTTGTAGTTGATGGCGCGGTCGGCACCCAGCTTGAGGCAGGCATCGATCTTGTCCTGCGATCCCACCGTAACGAACACCTTCGCGCCGAACGCTTTGGCAAGCTGGATCGCCATGGTGCCGATGCCTGAGGAGCCGCCATGGATCAGCAGCGTCTCGCCGGCCTTGAGACCGCCGCGCTCGAACACGTTGTGCCAGACCGTCATCAGGGTTTCCGGCAGCGCGCCGGCTTCCTTGATCGACAGCGCCGGCGGCACGCTCATGGCCTGGGCGTCCTGGGCGATGCAGTACTGCGCATAGCCGCCGCCGGCGACGAGCGACATCACCTTGTCGCCGATCTTGTGCCGCTTGGCATTGCTGCCCACGGCCACCACTTCGCCGGCAATCTCCAGGCCCGGCAGGTCGCTGGCGCCGGGCGGCGGCGGATAGGCGCCGGAGCGCTGCGCGACGTCGGGCCGGTTGACGCCGGCGGCCTCGACCTTGACCAGGATCTCGTCGGGCCCGGGCTGCGGCACGGTGCGTTGTTCCGGCACCAGCACCTCCGGTCCGCCGTGCCGGGAGATGGCGACCACGGTCATTTGCGCGGGCAGCTTGTCCATGATGTGTCCTTGAGCAAAGGTGCGGGATGGAATGAGGCCATTGCTTAGCCAGCGCGCTCCAAGCTGGCAACCTCGGCCTGCTAGATCGCGCGAACGCAGGAGGAACGACGATGCCGACGGAAGACGACGACCGCCCGCGCAAGAAGATCAGCCATGAAATCGGACAGGATCTCTCACTATTGTCGGTGGAGGAGCTGACCGAGCGCGTGACGCTTCTGAAAACCGAGATCGCAAGATTGGAAGAAGCCGCCACCAAGAAGCGCGCCTCGCGCGATGCGGCGAACAGTTTTTTCAAGTCGTAGTTGCCACAGCCGTCGTCCCGGCGAAGGCCGGGACCCATACTCCGTGCAAGCAGTTTGGCGAAGACTCGGAGTTACCAGCTCGCGCGACAACCACTCCCTGTGGTTATGGGTCCCGGCCTTCGCCGGGACGACGTGGAGAGTTTGTTCCCCCGCACACTCGGCCACTGGCCGAGATGGCTAACGAACTCTCAAAAATTTAGCTCGTTTACGGTCGATTAAGCTTTCGGGTTTATGACTGGAACCGTCCTCGTTTGGACACCGAGTGGCTCCTGTCCACTCTGTTTGACGCCTCCCTGTTATCAACTTTCAAAGCCGCCGGTCTCCGGCGGCTCTTTTTTTGCCTCCACCTCGCTTTTTGCGTCTCCTTGCGGTTGAATTGCTGGCAATGACCCGCGGAAACCATATCCGCGCTTGTCGCTGGACTCCGCGCTCCCAGCGCGCAATGATTTGTTCATCATAAGCCGGCGCCAAGCCGGAGAGTCAGACAGTTGCGTAAGGGGCGTTAACCATGGAACGTTTGCAGGCCGACGGCGCTCTCGTTCAACTCAGCGAGCGGTTCACCAATTCTGCGGCGTTCAGCGTCCTGTTCCGCGAGGGCATGGACCTCGTCGAGGAAACCGCCGCCTATCTCGACGGCGCCGGCCGCACGGAGGCCAAGGCACTCGATCGTGCCGTCAGCCTGACTTATGCGACCGAAAGCATGCGTCTCACCACGCGCCTGATGCAGCTCGCCTCGTGGCTGCTGCTGCACCGCGCGGTGAAGGAAGGCGAGATGACACTGAGCCAGGCCAATCGCGAGAAGACCAAGGTCAAGCTCTCCGCCGCCGATCCCGGCCCCGCCGACACCATCGAGAAGCTGCCCTCGCAGCTCCAGGATCTGATCCACCGCTCGATGAGCCTTCAGACCCGCGTCCGCCGTCTCGACACCACCATCCACACCCCGCCGGCCGAGCACGTCCCGATCGGCAACCCGCTGGTGCCGCACCTGAACGCGCTGAAGGCCGCGTTCGAGCGGTAGAGTCTCCGCCCGCGTCATTGCGAGCGAAGCGAAGCAATCCAGAATCCCTCCGCGGAGACAGCCTAGATTGCTTCGTCGCAAGAGCTCCTCGCAATGACGGCCCCCAAAACTAAAACGCCCCTGGTCTCCCAGGGGCGTTTTTCGTCGCAGCCTTGCGGCCGGATCAATCCTTTTTGAGGAAGCCCGAAAACTTCTTCTGGAAGCGCGAGACGCGGCCGCCGCGGTCCATGATCTGGGCGTTGCCGCCGGTCCAGGCCGGGTGCGATTTCGGGTCGATGTCGAGGTTCAGCGTGTCGCCTTCCTTGCCCCAGGTCGAGCGGGTCAGGTACTCGGTTCCGTCGGTCATGACGACCTTAATCGTATGATAGTTCGGGTGAATTTCGGCTTTCATGGCAATTCCTCGGCGCCCGGGCGCCTCTTGGGTGGCTAGCGAATGACGGATTTGGCCGGCTCTATACCTCACGAACCCCCGCAAAACAAGCCATATGCCGGCTGGTGAACCGGGCTTGCCCCTAAGGGACATCCCGGATTTGCCACTCCCGTTGCACCAGCCTATTGGGAGCAAACGAATGCAATGGGTCGGATCTCATGAGCGCAGTGGAACGGCTTGATGAACAGTATGTTCAGCCTGAAATGAATTCCCAAGTGAATTCCGCCGATACCCCGTCGATCGAGGCCGATCTGATCGAGCAGCCCGCCAAGGGCCGCGCCAAACTCCGGCCGCTGCTCGCGCTCGCGCCTTATGTGAGCCGCTATCGCGGCCGCGCCGCACTGGCCTTCGTCGCGCTGACGATCGCGGCACTGACCACGCTGCTGGTGCCGGTCGCGGTGCGCCGGATGATTGATTTCGGCCTGACGCCCGAGGGCATCGAGCTGATCAACAGCTACTTCTCGGTAATGCTCGCGGTGGTCGCCGTGCTCGCGATGGCGAGCGCCGCGCGCTACTACCTCGTGATGACGATCGGCGAGCGCATCGTCGCCGACCTCAGGCGCGACGTCTTCGGCCACCTGTTGTCGCTCTCGCCGACCTTCTTCGACTCCGCGCGCAGCGGCGAGCTGATCTCGCGTCTCACCGCCGACACCACCCAGATCAAATCCGCCGTCGGCGCCTCGGTGTCGATCGCGCTGCGCAATCTCATGATGTTCCTTGGCGCCGCCGCGATGATGGTGATCACCAGCCCGAAATTGTCGGGCTTCGTGCTGCTGGCGATACCCTTGATCGTGCTGCCGCTGGTGGCGTTCGGACGCTGGGTGCGGCGGCTGTCGCGCAATGCGCAGGACACGCTCGCCGACGCCTCCGCCTATGCGGGCGAGCTGGTCGGCGCGATCCGCACCGTGCAGGCCTATACCAGCGAGCAGTTCGCCGAAAAGCGCTTCGGCGGCAATGTCGAGCAGGCCTATGAGGCGGCGCGTACCTCGACCCAGGCCCGCGCCGTGCTCACCGCCATCATCATCTTCATCGTATTCGCAAGCGTGGTCGCGATCCTCTGGATCGGCTCGCATGACGTGCTCACCGGTGCGATCACGCCGGGCCGGCTCGGTCAGTTCGTGCTTTATGCGGTGTTCGCCGCGGCGGGCCTCGGCCAGCTCAGCGAGGTCTGGGGCGAGGTATCGGCGGCCTCGGGCGCGGCCGAGCGCCTGTTCGAGATCTTGCATGTCAGTCCTGAGATCACCGCGCCTGCGTCGCCGCGCGCACTGCCGGTGCCGCCGCGCGGCGAGGTCGGGTTCGATCGGGTCAGCTTCGCCTATCCGGCGCGGCCCGATGTCAAGGTGCTTGACGCGGTGTCGTTCACCGTGCGCCCCGGCGAGAAGGTTGCGATCGTCGGCCCCTCCGGCGCCGGCAAGAGCACCATCCTTCATCTGCTGCTGCGCTTCTACGATCCGCGCAGCGGCGCGATCGCGCTCGATGGCGTGCCGGTCAGGTCCGCCGACCCGCGCGATGTCCGCGCTCGCATCGCGCTGGTGCCGCAGGAATCTGTGGTGTTCGCGGCATCCGCTCGCGAGAACATCCGGTTCGGTCGTCCCGATGCCACTGATGCCGAGGTCGAGCGGGCCGCCGAGCTCGCGCATGCCGCCGAGTTCATCCGCCGCCTGCCCGAAGGCTTCGAGACAGCGCTCGGCGAGCGCGGTGTGACGCTCTCCGGCGGCCAGCGCCAGCGCATCGCCATCGCCCGCGCCATCTTGCGCGATGCGCCGCTGCTGCTGCTCGATGAAGCCACCTCCGCGCTCGATGCCGAAAGCGAGACGCTGGTGCAGACCGCGCTGGAAGAGCTGATGCGCCACCGCACCACGCTGGTGATCGCACATCGCCTCGCTACCGTGCTGTCCTGCGACCGCATCCTGGTGATGGATCAGGGCAGGATCGTCGAACAGGGCACGCATGCCGAGCTGGTCGCCGCGAACGGCCTCTATGCGCGGCTGGCGAGGTTGCAGTTCGAGGGGGCGTGAGGCGTTCGGAACGTTGCCAAAATCGCGACAGTGAGAGTGTTGCGAGCACGTTCTACAATCTCGTCATTGCGAGCGAAGCGAAGCAATCCAGAATGTCTCCGCGGAGAGACTCTGGATTGCTTCGTCGCAAGAGCTCCTCGCAATGACGTCTGGAGAGAGCTTCGCGCCACAACTGGGTGAGCGTCCAGCAGACATTACCGGCACTTCGGCGAGAGCGTCGGCACATTCGCCCACGGCCAGTTCTTCCAGCTGCCGTCCTCGCCGACGCAGGCCGATGCTGCAGGGCCGCTCGTATCGAGTTGCGTCGCAAAGCGCTGGTCGACATAGGTCGTCGATAGATATCCGGCGACGATGACGCCCAGAAAGACCGAGGAACCCTTGGCCAGATCGCGCAGCTTCATCGATCGTCTCCGTCCGCTTGTCGTCGCTGCTCTAGCTACAACGACTAACGGACGTCGCAGGATCCAAGCGTGACACGCCTCACGCCCGCCACGCCATCTTCAGCACCGGCCGCCCCGAGGTCGGGTTCACGTCATCGCCAGCATGGGCAAAGCCGTTGCGTTCGTAGAAGCGGATGGCGCGGGCGTTGTCCTTGTTGACGAGCAGCGTGACTCCAGTCGGAGACAGGCGCTTGGCCTCATCCACCAGCAGCCTTGCTGCGTCCGAGCCCCAATGGGCGGGATCGACCACGAGCTGGTCGAGATAGCCGTCACCGTCGATGGTGACGAAGCCGGTGAGGGTACCCTCCTGTTCGGCGACGACGATGGACGCCTTCGGCACCAGGTCCTTGCGCCAGCGCTCGCGCCACCAATCGAGGCGGGCGGCGAAGTCGATCTGCGGATAGGCCTGCTGCCAGGTGCGATGCCAGAGGTCGATCGCGGCCGCTTCGTCCTCGGGTCGGTAGGGGCGGAGATGGAGGGCGCTCACTACCGCTCCGTCAGCTTCAGCTCGATGCGGCGGTTGCGCTTGTAGGCCTCTTCCGTGTTGCCGGTATCGAGCGGCTGGAATTCACCAAAACCGGCGGCGACGAGGCGCTGGGCGGGCACGCCGAGCGAGATCAGGTATTGCACCACCGAGATGGAGCGGGCGGCGGACAGGTCCCAGTTCGACTTGAAGTTCGGGCCGTTGACCGGGCGCACGTCGGTATGGCCATCGACGCGCAGCACCCAGGGAATCTCGGTCGGGATCTTCTTGTCGAGGTCGATCAGCGCGGTCGCCAAGGTGTCGAGCTCGGCGCGACCCTCGGGCAGCAAGGTCGCCTGTCCGGTGTCGAAGAACACTTCGGACTGGAACACGAAGCGGTCGCCGACGATACGGATGTCGGGGCGGTTGCCGAGGATGGCGCGCAGGCGGCCGAAGAACTCCGAGCGGTAGCGCGACAATTCCTGTACGCGCTGCGCCAGCGCCACGTTCAGGCGCGAGCCGAGATCGGCGATCCGGTTCTGCGATTCCTTGTCGCGCTTCTCGGAGGCATCCAGCGCCTCTTCCAGCGCCGCCAATTGCCGCCTGAGCGCGCTGATCTGCTGGTTCAGCACCTCGATCTGCGCCAGCGCCCGCGCCGAGACCGCTTTCTCGGAGTCCAGTGCCTTGCCGAGCTCGGCGGTCTTGCCTTGCGCGTCGCTGCCGGCATTGGCGAGACCTTCATAGAGGCCCTTCATGCGGTCGCGCTCGGATTCGGCCGAGGCAAGGCCGGCCCGCAGTTGCGAGACCTGATCGTCGAGCGAGAGCTTGCCGAGCTTCTCCAGCGACAAGAGCTCGTTGAGCTGCGCGATCTTGGCGTTGAGCTGCTCCAGCGCCTTGTCCTTGCCGGTCACCTCCTGCGACAGGAAGAACTGCACGACCAAAAACACCGACAGCAGAAACACGATCGACAACACCAGCGTCGACAGCGCGTCGACGAAGCCGGGCCAGTAGTTGAAGGCGCCTTCATTGCGGCGGCCGCGGGCAAGAGCCATGATCGTCTCCGTTCTCTTGTGTCCCGGACGCGCTGCAGCGTAAAACGCTGCTGCGCAGAGCCGGGACCCAGAATCACTCGTCGAATGGACCCCGGATCAGCGACGCATCACTTCGTGCTGCATCGCGTCCGGGGCACGAGATCTTTCGTCCTGTTCTCAACTCTTCTCGGGCTGGCGCGCAATGCGCTCCAACAGGCGCCGGATCTCGCGGTTCTGTTCGCCCTGGCCGTCGGCCCATTCGCGGATCATCTGCTGCTCGGTGCGCATGTGCGAGACCAGCGCCTGGATGGCTTCGGCGAGGCTCGCCATCGCCGCGGTGGTGCCGCGGTTGGAGCTGCCTTCCTCGAGCACGGAGCGCAGCCGCTCGACCGCGGCCTGGAGCTCGCTGCTGGCCACGCCACCGCCGCCGGAAGCGACCGCCACTTCGCCGCTGCCATATTCGCGCACGGTGGTGGCGAGCCAGTCTTCGAGGTCGGTGTAGAAGCGGTTCTGCGCCTGGCTCGATTGCAAATCGAGGAAGCCGAGGATCAGCGAGCCGGCGAGGCCGAACAGCGAGCTCGAGAACGAGATGCCCATGCCGCCGAGCGGGGCGGCGAGCCCCTCTTTCAGCGTGTCGAACAGGGCGCCGGAATCACTGCCGACCTTGAGCCCGTCGATCACCTTGCCGACCGAGCCAACCGTCTCGATCAGGCCCCAGAAGGTGCCGAGCAGGCCGAGGAAGACGAGCAGGCCGGTCATATAGCGGGAGATGTCGCGGGCCTCGTCCAGGCGGGTCGCAATCGAATCGAGCAGATGCCGCATCGTGGTCTGGGTGATCGACATCCGCCCCGAGCGCTCGCCGCCGAGGATCGCCGCCATCGGCGCCAGCAGCTTCGGGTGCCGGGCTGGCGCCAGGCCGGGATCGGCGATGCGGAAATTATTGACCCAGGACACCTCAGGGTAGAGCCGGATGACCTGGCGGAAGGCCAGCACGATGCCGATGAACAGCACCGCCCCGATCAGGGCGTTGAGGCCGGGATTGGCGAAGAAGGCCTGGATGATCTGCTTGTAGAGCACCACGCCGACCAGCGCACACAGCACCAGGAAGACCAGCATCCGCACCAGGAAGACGCTGGGCGAGGACAGTTTGGTGTACTCGATATCCATGGTGGAGCGGGAAGTGCCAGACCGCATGCCGGTATCATCCATTACGAAGCTTGCTTGCGGGCGCACTATGGCACAGCGCCAGCCCAAAAAAAGCGCCGGATGCGCCGATTTCGGGGACAGCTTGGGGAACTTGGACCGAAAGCCGCGCTTTGATAGGCCGGTGTCTGCAAGAGCTCGCCATTCGGGGGCCGCATGAGCGTCGTTTCCGCGATCATCGGGACTGCCGAACGTGTGCCGTTGCCGGACGTGGTGATGCGTGCCGCGATCCAGCGCCTGTGCTCGCGCACGGCGACGCGCCTGTCCAAGCTGGGGGCAGCCGACGATGCCGCCTTCGCCGGGCGGATGATGCTGCGGCCGATCGCCGAGGACGCGGATGCTGCCCGCGGCCGACACGACGAGGTGCCGGCTTCCTTCTTCGCGCAGGTGCTCGGCCCCAACCGGAAATATTCGTGCTGTTTCTACAAGACCGATGCGACCAACTTGCAGGAGGCGGAGGAGGAGGCGCTGCGCCAGACCGTCGAGCATGCTGGTCTTGCCGACGGGCAGACCATCCTCGAGCTCGGCTGCGGCTGGGGCTCGCTGTCGCTGTGGATCGCGCGGCAGTTTCCGCACGCGAAGGTGACGGCCGTGTCGGCCTCGCAGGCGCAGCGCGCTTATGTCGAGGAGGAGGCGCGGCGGCGCGGGCTGTTGAACCTGCGCGTCGTCACCGGCGACATGAACGTGTTCGCGCCCGAGGGGCAGTTCGACCGCATCGTCTCGGTCGAGACGTTCGAGCACATGATGAACTGGCGCAAGCTGATGACGCGCCTGCGCGCGTGGCTCGCGCCCGACGGGCGCTTCTTCATGCATGTGGTCTCCCATCGCTCCGGGTCCCATCTGTTCGACCCGGCCAATCGCGAGGACTGGATCGCGCAGCACGCCTTCACGGGCGGGATGATGCCGAGCCATCACCTCGTCAGGCAATTCGACGACATCTTCGCAATCGAGAAGGAATGGTGCTGGAGCGGCACGCATTACCAGCACACCGCGAACGACTGGCTCGCCAATTTCGATGCGCATCGCGCCGCCATCGAGACCTCGTTGCGCAAGGCCTATGGCGAGGAGACCGCACTTTGGATGCGGCGCTGGCGCTGGTTCCTGCTGGCGACGTCGGGGCTGTTCGGCTACGCCGACGGAACCGAATGGGGCGTCAGCCATTACCGGATGAAAGCCGCCGCCTGATTGCGATGTTCCGTCGCAGCACGCGGCGATGGAGCCAGACTCACAATCAAGTGAGTCCACAAAAACCATCAAGATTCAACACGATACGCCGTGTGACAATGAGCCGCCCGCGTCATGCGTTGCATCGCAGCAGGCGCATTCTATTTTGGCGGCATCGGCCGCGTGCAAAGAGCCCAGAACGGGCCCGCGCGGAGCGTGATTAGTTACAACAAAATCGGGGCGACTCACTTCATGTCAGGACTTCGTGCGCGATCGGCATGCGTTGCAATGATGCTCGCGGCCTTAGCGCCGCTGCTGGTGGGCTGCGACGAGTCCAGCTCCGCCATATCCGCCGCTCCGCCGTCCGACCCTGACGTCAGCATCGTCGTCATCAAGCCGCAGCCGCGCGCCGTGGTGCGGGAGCTGCCGGGCCGCATCGCGCCGACGCGCGTCTCGGACGTGCGGCCGCGCGTCTCCGGCATCGTGGTCGAGCGCCTGTTCCGCCAGGGCAGCGAGGTGAAGGCGGGCGATCCGCTCTACCGCATCGATCCACGTCCGTTCGAGGTCGAGGTATTGGCCAACGAGGCCGCGGTCGCCAAGGCCGAAGCTGCTGCGATGCAGGCGCACCAGCAGGCACGCCGCATCGCCACCCTTACCAAGGATCGCGCCGCGCCAGAGGCCGAGAACGAAAAGGCCATCGCCGCCGAGCGGCAGGCCCAGGCCGAGGTCGATGGGCGCAAGGCGGACCTCGCGCGCGCAAAACTCAATCTCGATTACGCTACCGTGCGCGCGCCGATCGACGGCGTCGTCGGTGCGGCGCTGGTCAGCGAGGGCGCGCTCGTGGTGCAGAACGAGACCAATCTCGCCAGCATCCAGCAGCTCGATCCGATCTATGCCGACTTCACCCAATCGGTGACCGAGCTCAACCAGCTCCGCCGCGCCTTCGAAACCGGCGATCTCGAGCGTATCGCGCCCGATGCCGCCAAGGTGCGCCTCGTGCTCGATGACAACACCACCTATTCGCTCGACGGCAAGCTGCTGTTCTCCGACGCCAAGGTCGATGCCCACACCGGCCAGGTGACACTGCGCGGCGAATTCCGCAATCCCAAGCGCGAGCTCCTGCCAGGCATGTATGTCCGCGTCCGCATCGACCAGGGTCTGGACGCCGACGCGATCGCGGTGCCGCAGCAGGCGATCCAGCGCAATGGCGGCGGCGGCAGCGAGGTCTTCGTCGTCAAGGACGACAACCACATCGCGGTGCAGGCGGTGCGCACCGGTTCGGTGCAGGACGGATTCTGGTTCGTCACCGAAGGCCTGAAGGCCGGTGACAAGGTCGTGGTCGAAGGCTTCCAGAAATTTGCGGCCGGCGACAAGGTTAAACCGCAATCCTGGTCGGAGGCGGACGCGACCGCGGACAACCGGCACGCTCAGAAGGTCACGCGGTAACGCGCCATGCCGAGTTTCTTCATCGACAGGCCGATCTTCGCCTGGGTGGTCGCGCTATTCATCTGCTTGATCGGTGCGATTGCGGTTCCGCTGCTGCCGATCGCGCAATATCCGATCATCGCGCCGCCCTCGATCTCGGTCTCGACCAGCTATCCCGGCGCCTCGCCGGAGAACCTCTACAACAGCGTCACGCGACTGATCGAGGAGGAGCTCAACGGCGCCTCCGGCATCCTCAATTTCGAATCGACCAGCGATTCGCTCGGCCAGGTCGAGATCATCGCCAATTTCCAGCCGGGCACCGATACCAGCGCCGCCTCGGTCGAGGTGCAGAACCGCATCAAGCGCGTCGAGGCGCGCCTGCCGCGCGCGGTGATGCAGCAGGGCATCCTGATCGAGGAAGCCTCCAGCGCGGTGCTTCAGATCATCACGCTGAACTCAACCGACGGCAGCCTCGATGAGGTCGGCCTCGGTGACTTCATGATCCGCAACGTGCTCGGCGAGATCCGCCGCATTCCCGGCGTCGGCCGCGCCACGCTCTACTCGACCGAGCGCAGCTTGCGCGTCTGGGTCGATCCGGCCAAGCTGGTCGGCTATGGGCTGACCGCCGACGACGTCAACAAGGCCATCGCCGCGCAGAACGCGCAGGTCGCCTCGGGCAGCATCGGCGCCGAGCCGTCGACGTCGAGCCAGCGCACCTCCTCGCTGGTGCTGGTCAAAGGCCAGCTCTCGTCCCCGGACGAGTTCGGCGCCATCATCCTGCGCGCCAACGCCGATGGTTCGACCGTGCGCCTGCGCGACGTCGCGCGCATCGAGGTCGGCGGCCTCAGCTACCAGTTCAACACGCGCCTCGACGGCAAGCCGACCGCCGGTCTGTCCGTGCTGATGTCGCCGACCGGCAATGCGCTGGCGACCGCGAGTGCCGTCGAAGAGAAGATGAAGGAGCTGTCGCGCTTCTTCCCGGCCAACATCACCTACGAGATCCCGTACAACATCACGCCCGTGGTCGAGGCTTCGATCAAGAAGGTGCTGTCGACGCTGGTCGAGGCCGTGGTGCTGGTGTTCGTGGTGATGTTCTTGTTCCTCCAGAACATCCGCTACACCATCATTCCGACCATCGTGGTGCCGGTGGCGCTGTTAGGGGCCTGTTCCACGCTGCTGCTCGCCGGCTACTCCATCAACATGCTCTCGATGTTCGGCATGGTGCTCGCGGTCGGCATCCTCGTCGACGACGCCATCGTCGTGGTCGAGAACGTCGAGCGCATCATGGCGGAGGAAGGCCTGCCGCCGAAGGAAGCGACCCGCAAGGCGATGTCGCAGATCACCGGCGCCATCATCGGCATCACCTTGGTGCTGATGGCGGTGTTCGTGCCGATGGCGTTCTTCCCGGGCTCGGTCGGTATCATCTACCGCCAGTTCTCCGTGACCATGGTCGCAGCGATCGGCTTCTCCGCCTTCCTCGCGCTGTCGCTGACGCCGGCGCTGTGCGCGACCCTGCTCAAGCCCGTCGCCGCCGGTCACGGCCATGCCAGGAAGGGCGTGTTCGGCTGGTTCAACCGCGTGCTCGAAGGCGGCAAGGAGGGCTATTCCCGCACCGTCGGCTTCTCGCTGAAGCGCACCGGCCGCCTGATGCTGGTCTATGTCGCGCTGCTGGCCGGTCTGTCCTGGGCCTTCGTCAACCTGCCTGGCGGCTTCCTGCCCGTCGACGACCAGGGCTTCGTCACCACCGACGTGCAGACGCCGTCGGATTCGTCCTATGCCCGCACCGAGGCGGTGATCGAGAAGGTGGAAAAATATCTGGCGCAGCGGCCCGGCGTCGACAACGTCACTTTCCTCACCGGCTTCAGCTTCTCCGGCCAGGGCATGAACACCGCGCAGGCCTTCATCACCTTGAAGGACTGGTCCGAGCGCGGGCCGAAGGATTCCGCCGCGGCGATCGTCAACGACATCAACCGCGATCTGTCGTCGTCGATCCGCGACGCAAAAATCTCCGCGCTGCAGCCGCCGCCGATCGACAATCTCGGCAATTCCTCGGGCTTCTCGTTCCGCCTCCAGGACCGCGGCCAGAAGGGCTATCCGGCGCTCATGCGCGCCGCCGACCAGCTGATCGCGGAGGCCAATGCGAGCCCGGTGCTGCAGAAGGTCTATATCGAAGGCCTGCCCGAGGCCGGCGTGGTCAATCTCGTGATCGACCGCGAGAAGGCCGGCGCCTTCGGCGTCACCTTCGAGGACATCAACAACACGATCTCGACCAATCTCGGCTCGAACTACATCAACGACTTCCCGAACCGTGGCCGCATGCAGCGCGTCGTGGTGCAGGCAGATAGCCGCGACCGCATGCGGACCGAGGACATCCTCAACTACAACGTCAAGAACAGCCGCGGCCAGCTGGTGCCGTTCTCGTCGTTTGCCACGGTGGAATGGGCGCGCGGGCCGACCCAGATCGCCGGCTTCAACTACTATCCGGCGGTGCGCATCTCCGGTGAAGCGAAACCCGGCTTCACCTCGGGCGACGCGATCGCTGAGATGGAGCGGCTCGCCGGCAAATTGCCGCGCGGCTTCGGCTATGAATGGACCGGACAGTCGCTCCAGGAGAAGCTCTCGGGCTCGCAGGCGCCGTTCCTGCTGGCGCTGTCGGTGTTCGTGGTGTTCCTGTGCCTTGCCGCACTCTATGAAAGCTGGACCATTCCGCTCGCGGTGCTGCTGACCGTGCCGCTCGGCATCGTCGGGGCAGTGAGCGCGGCGATGCTGCGGGGCCTGCCGAACGACGTCTATTTCACCGTCGGCCTGATCACCATCATCGGTCTCGCGGCAAAGGACGCGATCCTGATCATCGAGTTCGCCAAAGATCTGCGCAAGGAGGGCAAGCCGCTGGTGGAAGCCACCATCGAGGCCTGCCGCCTGCGCTTCCGTCCGATCCTGATGACCGGCCTTGCCTTCATCTGCGGCGTGCTGCCGATGGCGATCGCCCACGGCGCCGGCGGCGCCAGCCAGCAGGCGCTCGGCAGCGTCGTGATGGGCGGTATGATCGCGGTGGTGATCCTGGCGCTCTTGATGGTGCCGGTGTTCTTCGTCTCGGTGCAGCGCGTGTTGGGCGGGGATCGGGAGCCGAAGATGGCGAAGGAAGGCGAGGCCTACGGGCCGCCAGCGCCGGTGAAGCCGTAGGGCACACTGTCATGCCCCGCGCAGGCGGGGCATCCAGTACGCCGCGGCATCTCCGTATCCAACTGATGTCTCTGGAATACTGGATCACCCGCTCCAGTGCGCAATTGCGCACAAGGCGGGTGATGACAGCGGAATGCGGAGCGCGAGCTTCCGCCTTACGCCGCCTTCCGCAAAATCTTCACCAGCTCTCCGTGCACGAACTCGTTGCCGCACACCACGTGCCCCTTCGTCAGCGCATCGCCGGGCGTGTCGATGTCGCTCACGGTGCCGCCGGCTTCCTTCACCATGATCTGGCCGGCCGCGATGTCCCAGGGCGAGAGATTCCGTTCCCAATAGCCGTCGAGACGGCCGGCGGCGACGAAGGCGAGGTCGAGCGAGGCGGCGCCGAAGCGGCGCAGGCCAGCGACGCGGTCCTGGATCGCAGTCATCTCGCGGCGGAATTCCTCATGGTCACCGCGGCCGATATGGGGCAGGCCGCAGGCCACCACGCATTCGTTGAGCTGGCGACGGCCGGCCACGCGCAGGCGCTGGTCGTTGAGGAAAGCGCCCTTGCCGCGCTCGGCGATGTAGAGCTCGTCATTGGCGGGATTGTAGATCACGCCCGCGATGACGGTGCCCTCACGCGCAAGGCCGATCGAGATCGCGAATTGCGGGATGCCGTGCAGGAAGTTGGTGGTGCCGTCCAGGGGATCGACGATCCAGGTGTGGCTCTTGTCGCTGCCTTCGCGGGTGCCGCCCTCTTCGCCGATGAAGCCGTAGCCGGGCCGGGCCTTGGCGAGGTCCTGGTAGAGGATCTCTTCGGCGCGCTTGTCGGCGAGCGAGACGAAATTCGCCGGGCCCTTCAGCGAGACCTGGAGATGCTCGATCTCGCCGAGATCGCGCTTGAGGCTGCGGCCGGCGCGGCGCGCGGCCTTGACCATGACATTGATAGTTGCGGAGTACAGCATGAGCTCTGGTCTTGATCGGGGGGAAATGGCGCGAAATCGCGCCTGTTTGAGGGATGGGGTGCCCTGCGAGGGCGCCAAGGTCAAGTCATTTGGTCCCGAGCCATTTCTTTGCGGCGGCTTCCGCCTTGGCCCGGTCCTCGGCCGGCAGATCGGACAATTGCTTGTCGAGCTCCGGGTCGCCCTTGCCGGCGGTCTTGGCCACCAGGTGCCATTTGAAGCCCTCGACCTTGTCCACGGCCGTGCCCATGCCGTTGATCAGCACCCAGGCCAGCCGGTTCTGCGCGATCGCGCTGCCCTGGCGCGATGCCTTGCGGAGCAACGCCACAGCGGCCGGCTGGTTCTTCGGCGTGCCTGTGCCGTTGAACAGCGCGATGGCGTATTCGACCTCGGCATCGACATTGTCGGCCAGCGTGGCGGCCTGGAGCAGCCGCACCGCGCGTTCGGGGTCCTTCGGCACGCCGGTGCCTTCCTTGTAGAAGGTCGCGAGCGCGTATTGCGCCTCGGGCAGGCCGCCATCGGCGGCCTGGCGCAGCAGCTCGGCGGATCGCTTGACGTCCTGCGGCAGGGTCTGGCCGTCCAGGTAAAGCAGAGCGAGGTTATAGGCCGCCTTGGGCTCGCCCAGCTTGGCGGCAGAGGCCATCAGTTTCACCGCTTCGCCCTTGTCGACCGGGCCGCCGCGGCCCGACATGCGCAGCATGGCGAGCGCGAACATCGCCTCGCGGTCGCCGGCATCCGCGGCGCGCTTGTACCATTCCTGCGCCTTGGCGTAGTCGCGGCGAATGCCCATGGCATTGGAATAGAGCTCGCCGAGCATGGTCATCGCCTTGGGATCGCCTCCTTGCGCGCGGGCGGTGGCGAGCTCGAACGCCGTCTTATACTGGCCGCGCTGATAGGCGCCGAACACCAGATCGACGTTGGAATTGTCGGTCGCCGGCGCGGGGATCACGGTCGCGGCCGGGGCCGGCTTGGAGGAGGGGGCCGGCTTGGGCGAGGCCGAAGGCTTCGGCGCCGGTGCGGCCTCCTTCTTGTTGGTGAGCGCGTGCGGCTTGGGCTTCGGCTTCTCGGCGGGCGGGCTCGGCGTTGTGGCCGGCGGGGTGATCTGGAGCTGCGCGGCCGCGGGCGCCGTCAGCAGCAGCGTGGCCAAAATGGTGATGCGCGGGAGCTTCATGTCGGGCGCTAGCCGTGCTCCTGGCCAGCCGGCGCCGTCGCATGGGCCTTCTTGATTGCAGCATCGGCCTCGACCAGCGCGGCCTTGGGCCCGCGCGGATCGGCCCAGATGAACTCGCCGGCCAGCACGAAATCGGCACCGCTGGCGGCGAAATCGTAGGCCTCCTCGAGCGAGGTGGCAAAGCCGACGCAGGGCGGCTCGAACAGCTCGGCCCACCAGTCCAGCCGCTCGGCGATCGCCTGGGACGACGGCCGCTGGCCGTTGGCGTCGGGCTCGCCGAACAGCACGTAGTCGGCGCCCATCTCGCCCGCGCTCATGGAATCGTGGCGCGTGGCGAGCCCGCCGACGCCGACAATGCGATCCGGCTTGAGCGAGGGCACCGCCTCTTCCAGCGCGGCGAGGCCCGTGAGATGCGCACCATCGGCGCCGCCGCGCGCCACCAGCTCGGCATGGCCGTCGATCAGCAGCGCGGCACCCGCCTTCTGCACCGGCGGCGCGAAGGCCTTGATGCGCGAGATCATCGTGCGCTGGTCGGTCTCCTTCAGCCGCAGCAGCACGGCCGCGACATCGGCAGAGGCGAGCAGCGCAGGCAGCTCGGCGACGAGCGAAGCGGGATCATCGACGACCGGCGTCGCGAGATAGAGACGCGGCGCCGGGCGCGGCGGAGGCGGTTTGTTCGACAAGATCTAGGCTGCTTTCTTTTCCAGGCTGCTTTGCCATTCGCCCTTGGCCGCAAGGCCGTTCATCCGCGCGCGGTGGCTGAAGGCACGCTGTCCGGCCGCGACGTTCTCGGCCTTGCCGGACCAGGCTTTTTGCGGCGCGGCTTGCAGCGCGCGGCCATAGGAGAAGGTCAGGCCCCAGGGCAGCGGGCCGAGCTTGTGCATGGCGTTGAGATGCGCGGTCGCCTCCTCGTCGGACTGGCCGCCGGAAAGGAAGGCGATGCCCGGCACCGCCGCCGGCACGCAGGCCTTCAGCAGCCGGATCGTCCTCTCCGCGACTTCCTCGACGGAAGCCTGCTTCGCACACTTCTTGCCTGAGATCGCCATGTTCGGCTTCAGCACCATGCCTTCGAGCGCGACGCGCTGCTCGCGCAATTCCTGGAACGTCTTGTTGAGCACGCGTTGCGTCACTTCATAACAGCGCTCGATGTCGTGATCACCATCCATCAGCACCTCGGGCTCGACGATCGGCACGATCTGCGCGGCCTGGCACAGCGCGGCATAGCGCGCCAGCGCATGGGCGTTGACGCTGATCGCGGTCATCGAGGGGATGCCGCTGCCGATGTCGATCACCGCACGCCATTTGGCGAAGCGGGCGCCGCGCTCGTAATATTTCTTCAGCCGCTCGGCGAGCTTGTCGAGGCCGACGGTCACAAGCTCGCCCGGGCACATCGGCAGGGCTTGGGTGCCTTCGTCGACCTTGATGCCGGGGATGGCGCCGGTCTCCTCGATCAGCCTGATCAGCGGCGTGCCGTCCTTGGCATCCTGCCAGATCGTCTCGTCATAGAGGATCACCCCGGAGATATACTGGCTCATGGCCTCCCTGGAGCGGAACAGCATCTCGCGATAGTCGCGGCGGTTCGCTTCGGTCGAATCGACGCCGATCGCGTCAAAACGCTTCTTGATGGTGCCGGAGGATTCGTCGGCGGCGAGGATGCCCTTGCCGGGGGCGACCATGGCAGTCGCGATCCTGTTGAGCTCAGTCAGATTCATCGAGAGGTCCTCCCAAAACGATTCTGCCCTTGCCCGTGAAAATAGACCGTTCTCGGGCAATTGCCGAGTTAACGTTCGTCGCAGGGTAAAGGGGGGCGGGAGGTCGTCGGGTAAAATGGTGGCCGGGGTCGGGCGACCCTTCACCTCGCCCCGCTTGCGGGGAGAGGTCGGATTTTACGCTACGCGTAAAATCCGGGTGAGGGGGTACAGGTCTATCGATAGGGTACGACTCGCGGAGAGAGCCCCTCACCCCGACCCTCTCCCCGTAAGAACGGGGAGAGGGAGGGATAGATCACGCCACCGCGATCGCTATGCGACGCGGGGGTCGAGCTCGCCCTTGGCGTAGCGCTTGGCCATTTCGGCGGTGGTCAGGACCTTCTTGATCTTCGAGGCCTGGCCGGCGGTATTGAACTCCTGGAGCCGCTGCTTGCACAGCTTGGTCATCGCCTCCATCGCTGGCTTCAGGTACTTGCGCGGATCGAACTCTTCCGGATTGTCCTTGAGCACTTTCCGGATCTGGCCAGTCATCGCCATGCGGTTGTCGGTGTCGATGTTGATCTTGCGCACGCCGTTCTTGATGCCGCGCTGGATCTCGGCGACCGGGACGCCCCAGGTCGGCTTCATCTTACCGCCATAGGCGTTGATGATGTCCTGGAGGTCCTGCGGCACCGAGGACGAACCATGCATCACGAGATGCGTGTTCGGCAGCTTGCGGTGGATCTCCTCGATCACGTTCATGGCGAGGATGTCGCCGTCGGGCTTGCGGGTAAATTTGTAAGCACCGTGAGAAGTCCCCATCGCGATCGCGAGCGCGTCGACCCTGGTCTCCTGCACGAACTTCACCGCCTCGTCCGGATTGGTCAGCAGCTGGTCGTGGCTGAGCTTGCCTTCGGCACCGTGCCCGTCTTCCTTGTCGCCCATGCCGGTCTCGAGCGAGCCGAGCACGCCGAGTTCGCCTTCCACCGAGATGCCGCCGAGATGGGCCATGTCGGTCACGGTCTTGGTGACGCCGACATTGTAGCCCCAGTCGCCGGGGGTCTTGCCGTCGGCCTTGAGCGAGCCGTCCATCATCACCGAGGTGAAGCCGGACTGGATCGCGGTCATGCAGGTCGCCGGCTCGTTGCCGTGGTCGAGATGCACGCAGACCGGAATGTGCGGATAGATCTCGGTCACCGCGTCCATCATGTGCTTGAGCATGACGTCATTGGCGTAGGAGCGCGCACCGCGCGAGGCCTGGATGATGACGGGCGCGTCGACCTGGTTGGCCGCGTCCATGATCGCCAGCGCCTGCTCCATATTGTTGATGTTGAAGGCCGGTACGCCGTAATCGTTCTCCGCCGCGTGGTCGAGCAATTGACGTAACGTGATCCGAGCCATCTGTCTTTTTCTCCCGTTTGGGCCTGCAAGGCCGCTCAATGTTTGCCGACTTAAGCTTAATTGACGCGCAGCACCTCGACGCCGGGCAAGGGCTTGCCTTCCATCCATTCAAGGAACGCGCCACCGGCGGTCGAGACATAGGTGAAACTGCCGGCGACGCCGGCCTGGTTGAGCGCGGCGACGGTGTCGCCGCCGCCGGCGATCGAGATCAGCTTCTTGTCCTTGGTGCGCTCGGCAGCGTGCCTGGCGGCCGCGACCGTGCCGCGATCGAACGGCTGCATCTCGAAGGCCCCGAGCGGTCCGTTCCAGACCAGCGTCGCGGCGTCGTCGATCGCGGCGTGGACGCGCGCGACCGATTGCGGGCCGACGTCGAGGATCATGCCGTCGGCGGGGATCGCGTCGAGCCCATAGGCGTGCGACGGCGCGTTGGCGGCGAAATGGTAGGCGACGGTGGCGTCGACGGGGAGGATGATCGCGCAGTTGGTGGCGCTCGCCTTCTCCATGATGCGCAGCGCGGTGGCGGCGAGATCCTTCTCGGCCAGCGACTTGCCGACCGCGACGCCCTGGGCGTGCAGGAAGGTGTTGGCCATGCCGCCGCCGATCACGAGCGCGTCGACCTTGTTCACGAGGTTTTCGAGCAGATCGATCTTGGTCGAAACTTTTGCGCCGCCGATGATCGCGATGACAGGTTTGGTCGGAGAGCCCAGCGCCTTCTCCAGCGCATCGAGCTCGGCCTGCATGGTGCGGCCGGCATAGGCAGGCAGCTTGTGGCCGAGGCCCTCGGTCGAAGCGTGGGCGCGATGCGCGGCCGAGAAGGCGTCATTGACCCAGATGTCGCCGAGCTTTGCCAGCTCCGCGACGAAGGCCGGATCGTTCTTTTCCTCTTCTTTGTGGAAGCGGGTGTTTTCCAGGCAGAGGATGTCGCCATCGTTCAAGCCGGCGACGGCCGTGACCGCAGGCTCGCCGATGCAATCGTCGGCGAAGGCAACGGGCTTCTTCACGACCTTGGACAGCGCTTCCGCGACGGGCTTGAGCGATTCCTTGGCATCGCGGCCCTTCGGCCGGCCGAAATGTGCGAGCAGGATGACCTTGCCGCCCTTGTCGGAGATCTCGCTGATGGTCGGTGCGACGCGCTCGAGCCGCGTTGCGTCACTGACGCGCCCATTCTCCATGGGTACGTTGAGGTCGACACGCAGCAATACGCGTTTGCCCTTCACGTCGACGTCGTCGAGGGTGCGGAATTTGGCCATGTCCTGAATCACTCGTTAGCTGGCGACGCTACGGCGCATCGCGCTCGGGTGGATCGCCTTCCTGCCTGGTCGTTATCTTGCCTCCCTGGCGCATACCGTACGCGATCAACGCGATCAGCAATATGGCGCCAGGGATGCCAATCCAGGCAGGAAGCATTGCGCTCCCCTTAGATCACCTTCGCGATCGCGACGGCGGTGTCCGCCATGCGGTTCGAGAAGCCCCACTCGTTGTCGTACCAGGACATCACGCGCACCAATGTGCCGTTCTGCACCTTGGTCTGGTCCTCGTGGAAGGTCGAGGAGTGCGGGTCGTGGTTGAAGTCGATCGAGACGTTCGGCGCGCTGGTGTAGCCGAGGATGCCCTTGAGCTGCTGCTCGGAGGCGCGCTTCATCGCCGCGTTGACCTCCTTGGCGTCGGTGGCGCGCTTGGCGACGATCTTGAGGTCGACGACCGAGACGTTCGGCGTCGGCACACGGATCGCGACGCCGTCGAGCTTGCCCTTCAGCTCGGGCAGCACGAGACCGATCGCCTTGGCGGCGCCGGTCGAGGTCGGGATCATCGACATCGCAGCCGCACGGCCGCGGTAGAGATCCTTGTGCAGCGTGTCCAGCGTCGGCTGGTCGCCGGTATAGGCATGGATCGTGGTCATGAAGCCGGTCTCGATGCCGACGAGATCGTTCAGCACCTTGGCGACCGGCGCGAGACAGTTGGTGGTGCAGGAGCCGTTGGAGACGACCAGATGGTCCTTGGTCAGGGTGTCGTGGTTGACGCCGTAGACGATGGTGGCATCGGCGCCGTCGGCGGGCGCGGAGACCAGCACGCGCTTGGCGCCGGCGGTCAGATGCGCGGAGGCCTTGTCCTTCGAGGTGAAGATGCCGGTGCATTCCAGCGCGACATCGACGCCGAGATCCTTCCAAGGCAGCTTCGAAGGATCGCGCTCGGCGGTCACCTTGATCTTGCCGTTGCCGAGGCTGATCGAGTCACCATCGACGGTGACGGTGCCGGGGAAACGGCCATGGACGCTATCGAAACGGAGCAGATGGGCGTTGGTCTCGACCGGGCCGAGGTCGTTGATGCCGACGACCACGATGTCCTTGCGGCCTGACTCGGCGATAGCCCGCAGCACATTGCGGCCGATGCGACCAAAACCGTTAATTGCGACGCGGACTGCCATGTTTCGTCTCCTTCAATGACCGTTGTCATCCCGCACAACGCGATTTGCGCGCCTGCGAGGGTTTTTTAGGGCGGGCGCCCGGTTCGGCCGGGCGGTGCGTGATCATATGAGAGATTACGTAGTCCTTTTTTGCGGCAAGCTCAACTCTCAGGAAACGCGCTTCAGCACAGCGTTAACCGTGGCCTCGGTAGTAATGCCGAAATGCTTGTAAAGCTCCTTGGCAGGACCGCTTTCGCCGAAGGAATGCATGCCGATAAATTCGCCGTCCTGGCCGATCACCGCGTCCCAGCCCCAGCGTACGGCGGCCTCGATCGCAATCTTCACCGGTGCGTTACCGATGATTGCGGCGCGTTTCGCCTCTGGTTGCGCTAACAACAGCTCGAGCGAAGGAACAGAAACCACCCGTGACGCGATGCCGCGCTCGGCGAGCTGCTTCTGGGCGGCGACCGCGATCTCGACCTCGGAGCCGGAGGCGAACAGCGTCACCTTGGCTTCGCCCTGGGCTGCGACCAGCTCATAGGCGCCTGCTGCGCAGGGATTGTCATTCGGTGCGGTGGTGCGGAGCTGCGGCAGGTTCTGGCGCGTCAGCGCCAGCACGGTCGGCCCGTCGATGCGGTTGAGCGCGAGCTCCCAGCACTCGGCGACCTCGATGGCATCGCAGGGACGGAACACGCGCATGTTGGGAATGGCGCGAAGCGCGGCGAGATGCTCGACCGGCTGATGAGTCGGACCGTCTTCGCCGAGACCGATGGAATCGTGCGTCATCACATAGACGACGCCGGAGCCCATCAACGCGGCAAGGCGCATCGCGGGCCGGGCGTAGTCGGTGAACACCAGGAAGGTCGCGCCGTTCGGCGCGAAGCCGCCGTGCAGGAAGATGCCGTTCATCGCGGCGGCCATGCCGTGCTCGCGGATGCCGTAATGGATGAAGCGGCCCTTCGGCGTCTTGGCCGAGAAGGCGGTCGCCGACTTCGCCTTGTTGTTGTTGGAGCCGGTGAGATCGGCGGAGCCGGCCAGGAATTCCATCGGCATCGCGGCCGCAATCGCCTCGATCGCCGCTTCCGACGATTTGCGGGTCGCGGCCGTCAGCGGCTTCTCGAGCAGTTCCTTCTTGTGCGCGCGCAGCGCCTTCGCCAGCGACGCCGGACGCTCATGGCGCAGGCGGCGCTCGAACTCGGCACGCTTGCGGCTGCCGAGCTCACCAAGCCGTCCTTCCCATTCCAGCCGCGCCACAGCGCCGCGGCTGCCGGCTGCGCGCCACGCCTTCAGCACGTCATCAGGCACGGAGAACGGCTCGAGCGAGATGCCGAGATTTTCCTTGGCGGCCTTGAGCTCGTCGGCCCCTAGCGCCTCGCCGTGCACCTTCGACGTGCCGGCCTTATGCGGCGCGCCGAAACCGATGGTGGTGCGGCAGGCGATCAGCGTCGGCTTGTTCGATTTCTTCGCGCGCGTGATGGCATCAGCAATTGCAACCTTGTCTTGGCCGTCGATCTTCTCGGCGGCCCAGCCCGCGGACTTGAAGCGTTTCACCTGGTCGACGGAATCGGCGAGCGAGGTCGGGCCGTCGATCGAGATGCCGTTGTCGTCGTAGAGCACGATCAACTTGTTGAGCTTCCAGTGCCCGGCCATCGCGATCGCTTCCTGCGACACGCCCTCCATGAGGTCGCCGTCAGAGGCGAGCACATAGGTGTGGTGGTCGACGATCTTCTTTCCGAACTCGGCGGCGAGCATCTTCTCGGCCAGTGCCATGCCGACTGCGGTGGAGATGCCCTGGCCGAGCGGCCCGGTGGTGGTCTCGATCCCCTTGGTGCGGAAATTCTCGGGGTGGCCGGGAGTGAGCGAGTCGACCTGGCGGAACTGCTTGATCTGGTCCAGCGTCATCTCGGAATTGCCGGTCAGGTACAGCAGCGAATAGAGCAGCATCGAGCCGTGGCCGGCCGAGAGCACGAAGCGGTCGCGATCGGGCCAGGCGGGCGCGGCAGCGTCGAATTTCAGGAACTGCGTGAACAGCACCGTGGCGATGTCGGCCGCACCCATCGGCAGGCCCGGATGGCCCGATTTGGCCTTCTCGACGGCGTCCATCGAGAGCCCGCGGATCGCGTTGGCCATACGGGTGTGATCGACCTGCGTATTCGCCATACGGGTGGCATCGAACTGCATCATGATGAAAATCCGTCTGAAATGAGGTGCTTGATGGTCGTGCACGCCGCGCGGGGTCGAGCCTAGCGGCCACGGGAGCTGGGGCTGGATAGCATCTCGGTTTCGGGAGTCCAAGGCAATCAAACGCCGGTTTGGCCGCAAAAATTGCTTATCGGTGCATAGTTTCGCGGCGACGTTGCGCTGGGCTAGCTTGCCACGTAAATTTCTGCTTCTAACCGCTTGCCGAACCGAGTCTTTTGCCGGACGGCGAGCCCCAGGAATAAGGCCACTGGGGAAAGGCCATAGGTTCCGCCGCTGACTGCATGAACGATCGCGTGTCCAACAGCTCTGCCATGACGGAGTCATCCGCCGTCGAGATCGAGATCGCGACCCGCAGGCTCACGGCTGCGCTCGACGCGCTCGAAAGCGCGGTGGAGCGGCGGCGCGATGCCGATCGCGACGAGAACGAGCTCGCGGCGCGGATTCAGGCGCTCGGCGCCGACCGCTCGCGGCTTGCCGACGAGCTCGACGGTGCGCTGGTGAAGGCGCGCAAGCTCGAGCGCACCAATCGCGAGATCTCCGACCGGCTGGATTCCGCAATCGTCACGATACGTTCGGTGCTCGATACCGGAGAGGACGGATGAGCCACATCAACGTCACCATCAACGGCCGGCAATACCGCATGGCCTGCGAGGAGGGCCAGGAGGTGCGGCTGCTGAAGCTCGCCGAAAGCCTGGAGACGCGCATCCAGTCGCTGCGCGGAAAATTCGGCGAGATCGGCGATGCACGCCTCACCGTGATGGCGGCGCTGACCGTGTGCGACGAGCTGGTCGACATCGGCAACCGCGTCCGTTCCCTGGAGCAGGAGTTGACCGAGCTCAGGGATTTCCGCAACGCCGCCGTCGAGCGCGCCCGGATGACGCAGACCGCGGTGGTAAATGCGCTGAACGCCGCCGCCGAACGCATCGAGAAGTCGACCCAGGTGCTGAACCGCACCGTCGGCAACGGCATCGCGATCGGGTAGCGTCTACGGATCGCAGCTGGTTTGCTCGACGTGTCCGCGCGCCTTACCCTCCCCTGGAGGGGGAGGGTCGATCGCGCGTAGCGCGAGCGGGGTGGGGTGATCTCTCCACACGGGCGCTGTTGGAGGTTGAGAGGCCGCCACCCCACCCCGCTACGCATTTCGCTTCGCTGCATGCGTAGCGACCCTCCCCCTCCAGGGGAGGGTGGCACCGTGAGGGCGGCGAAAGCGAGGCTGCCGCCGGGCTGGCGATTCGTCAGTATCGTTGTTAGATTGCGCGAGCGAGGCTGCGACGTGCGTCAGGAGCCATATATCCCCGGGGCCTTATCGATCCTTTAGGGAACTGTCCCTGGCCGGGCCCGTGGGCCCGGACATATGGTGCCCACCTACTTTCGTAGGGAACTCCGGGATCGAGTGCTTCAACGGCGTACGCGGCTTCGCACTGTTTGCTTCTGTGTCGGTCGAAACTACTGCGGCCAGTTCAGTTAGGTGTCATGCCCCGGCTTGACCGGGGCATCCAGTACGCCGCGGCCCTTGTGTGAATCACCACCGCCTCTGGAATACTGGATCACCCGCATTCGCGGGTGATGACGTGGGGGACCAAAGCGCATGTCCAACTCCAAAGCCGAACTCCGTGCCAAAGCGCTGGCGGCGCGCGACGCGCTGAGCGAGAAGAAGCGCACCACCGCCGCTGCAAAGCTCGCCAAGCGCGGGCTGCCGTTCAAGCTCCTGCCCGGCAGCATCGTCTCCGGCTATTCGCCGATCCGCAGCGAGATCGATCCGCTGCCACTGATGAGAAGGTTCGCCGAAGAAGGCGCAAAGCTGGCGCTGCCTTGCGTCACCGCGCGCGGCCAGTCGCTGATCTTTCGTCTGTTTCAACCGAACGATCGCCTGATGCTCGGCCCGCTCGGCATTCCCGAGCCGTCGCCGGCAGCAAGCGAAGTCATCCCCGACATCATGCTGACGCCACTCGCCGCCTTCGACCGTCTTGGCCACCGCATCGGTTATGGTGCTGGGCATTACGATTTCACCTTTGCGCATTTGCGCAAAACCAAGCATATCGTCGGGATCGGGCTTGCCTTTGCAGCGCAGGAGATCGAGGCGGTTCCGGCACTATCGCACGACGTCGCGCTGGATTATGTGCTAACGGAATCGGACGTGTTCGATTTCCGGAGTTCTGAAGTTGCGCATTCTCTTCGTGGGTGACGTCGTCGGCCGTGCCGGACGCACGGCGATTGCGGACCATCTGCCTGGCATGGTCAAGGACTGGTCGCTCGATTTGGTCGTCGTCAACGGCGAGAATGCCGCTGGCGGCTTCGGCATCACGGAAGCGATCTATCAGGAGTTTCTCGACGCCGGCGCCGATGCGGTGACGCTCGGCAATCACTCCTGGGACCAGCGTGAAGCCTTGGTATTCATCGAGCGCGCCGAGCGCCTGGTGCGGCCGGCGAACTATCCGCGCGGCACGCCGGGCCGCGGCGCCGCGCTGATCGAGACCAAGAACGGCAAGCATGCGCTCGTCGTCAATGCTTTGGGGCGCGTCTTCATGACCCCGTTCGACGATCCGTTCGCGGCGCTCGAGCGCGAGCTCGGCGCCTGTCCGCTCGGCGTCGCGGCCGATGCCATCGTCGTTGACTTCCATTGTGAGGCGTCCAGCGAGAAGCAGGGCATCGGCTTCTTCTGCGACGGGCGCGCCAGCCTCGTCGTCGGTACGCACACCCACGTGCCCACCGCCGACCACCAGATCCTGTCAGGCGGCACCGCCTACATGACCGATGCCGGCATGACCGGCGATTACGATTCCATCATCGGCATGCAGAAGGAAGAACCGCTGCGCCGGTTCACCTCGGGGATTCCTTCAGGGCGCTTCGAGCCGGCCGCGGGGACGGCGACGTTGAGCGCCGTCGCCGTGGAGACGGATGACGCGACGGGCCTCGCATTGCGGATCGCGCCGGTGCGCGTCGGCGGCCGGCTCGAACCGACCACACCGAAGTTCTGGTTGAGTTAGGGCGCGTACTCATAAGCTTGCGCTACACTTCGTATGAGGTCTGCGTGCCTCCGGAGTGACCAGGCCTCAGCGCGTGGATCGTCGAGGAGCGTCTGCCAATATTCCGGCGGCAGATCGGCGTCCGTGAAATGGCGGCTACGCTTCGCTATCCGCCTTACGATTGCGCTCACGCGCGGATGGAGCCTGACAGGCGTGCTTCCCTAATGCAATTTGTCCGCTCCTATTGACTCGCCTCGCGAATGGGCAAATCCTTCCAACAACGCAATTGCCATCGCCAATTTCAGCACTACGAACTTCGGCGCCTCGGACTTTATCGGCGCTATCCGACTCAATTTTCTGAATAGAAACGGAGGGGCCGATGCGCGCGCTCGCCTTGAGAACCGTCTCTCTTCTTACCCTCACTATCCTGGGCTCGATCTCTGCCACGCCTGCCGCACGCGCGGAGGACGGGACCGACGAGCAGTTTGGCAAGGTTCACTTCCAGACCTCCTGCAACGAATTGGCGCAGCGCCGCTTTGACCGCGGGATGCGCTATCAGCACTCATTCTGGTACCGGCCCGCGAAAGAGATTTTCGAGGAGACGTTGCAGGCCGATCCGGAGTGCGCGATCGCCTATTGGGGCATTGCCCTGAGCCTGCTGTATAATCCGCATTTTCCCGCGCCGAAGGAAAACCTCACCGAGGGCCTCGCCGCGCTGCAGAAGGCCAAGGCACTCGGCGCCAAGAGCGAACGCGAACGCGACTATATCGATGCGCTGCTGGCCTTCTATTCGGGCGACGAAAAGACGACGTTTGGCCAACGCGCGAAGGCCTATCTCAAGGCAACCGAAGCCGTCGCCGCGCGCTATCCCGACGATGACGAGGCGCAGATCGCCTACGCCATTACGCTGAATGTCACGGCCTCACCAAACGACAAGACCTATGCTAACCAGCTCAAGGGCGCTGCCATCCTGGAGCCGATCTTCAAGCGGCAGCCGCGCCACCCCGGCGTCGCGCATTACCTGATCCACCTCTACGACTATCCGGCGATCGCCGAGCAAGGTCTCGACGCTGCCAAGCGCTATTCCGAGATCGCGCCGGCGGCGCCGCACGCTTTGCATATGCCGTCGCACATCTTCACGCGCGTCGGCTACTGGAACGAATCCATCGAGGCCAATAGCCGTTCCGCCAAGGCTGCCAAGGAGGGCAAGGACCCCAGTGAGCAGCTGCATGCCGACGATTATATGGTCTACGCCCTGCTCCAGCTTGCGCAGGACAGCCGAGCTCGCGACGTCATCGCGGACATGGTTGCGACCACGGGTTATGCGCCGGCCGTCCGCGCCGGTCCCTACGCGATAGCGGCCAGCCAGGCGCGCTATATGGTCGAGCGCGGCGATTGGGAGGGCGCCGCCGCGCTGAAGGTTGAGCCGAGCCGGTTTGCATATGTCGATGCGATCACGTATTTCGCCCGCGCCCTTGGCGCAGCGCGCTCCGGCAATGCAGACGCCGCAACGGCGGATATCACCAAGCTGGCGGAGCTGCGGGACAAGCTGCAGCAGGACAAGGATGCGTATTGGGCCGAGATCGTCGACATTCAGCGGCAGGTCGCCACGGCCTGGCAGCTCAATGCCCAGGGAAAACAGGCGGACGCGTTGGAAGCGATGCGCCTTGCCGCCGACGCCGAAGACAAGACCGAAAAATCCATCGTGACGCCGGGACCGCTTGCCCCGGCACGCGAGCTTTACGGGACCATGCTGCTCGAACGCGGCATGGCGACGGAGGCATTGGCCGCGTTCGAAAGCACCATGCGCAAGGAGCCGAACCGCTTTGGCGCGACGATCGGCGCCGCTCACGCCGCCGAGAAAGCGGGTGACGCCGTGAAGGCACGTCAGTACTACGCGAAAGTTGTCGACATGGCGCGCAATGGCGACTCCTCGCGGGAGGACCTCGCGGCCGCACGAAAGTTCATGGCTCAGAATTAGCAATGGCTCAGAATTAGCAAAAGTGCCGTGGCAGCTTCCATGGGCCTTACAAGCAAATTCGTTGCGATCGGCGCAGCCACCGCACTGCTCTGCGCAGTCGCTGCGGTCTGGACATTGCGATCCGGCGAACCGGCACGCGCTACAGCGGCACTCGGCGAGGTCCGCCCGGTGTGGTCAGAAACCGACTGGCCTTTCGGCGCAGATCTCTGGGGGAAAGGAAAGGCATTCCGCTGCAAAGCCGAGGATTGCGGCGGCGAGGTCCAGCTCTACGTTCGCGCCAAGCTCGGGTTTTGCAATTGCGCCACCGGCGTCGCCGACGATGACGACCTCGATAAAATGGGCGACCTGGCGCTGATTGGCAAGGCAACGCCGATCGGCGCCGGTCGAGAGATCATCGTCGGTCCGATGCGCGGCCGCAGCCGGCCCTATCGCGTCGAGGGAAATCGCAACGCGCTCTCACTCGCCTTCAATCAGCGCTGCGACATGGTGGCCGCCACGGCTTTGGTTGGACCGGGCGCGCCCGCGTCACTGGAACCGGCGGTGCTGGCGTTCCTCAATAGCGACCGCATGTTGAAATGGGCCGAGATCGCGCTTGGCTTGTAACTCAGAGCAATTCGGCTTCTGTCTGCAGGATCTTCTCCGCTTGGCCTGCGCAACGTTAGCATTAAGGTCATGTGCGAGCGTGTGAGGGCTCTCCGCGCGAGATGAATGGGGTCGCAGCCGGCTACGCGGCCTACTCCCACGAGGCCGCAAAGTGCGCAATTACGCGATTTCGGAATAATCGCATTATGCCCCTGTTTTGCCCGACGCGTCAACCGCGTCGCGACTTCTTCGGGCCTGCCCGCGTAAGCCTTTGATTTCGCTGCGCCCGGCTACTGTGCATGGGGTTGTTTTTCAGCTTTTGATTTGAGGGCACCGGAGCGTCGTTGCGCAAGGCGCCTCGCGGGCCGTCAGCTCTGGCGAAAACCCATCCGGAAGGCGCCCCAGTGCTTGCCGCGGACCATGATCGGCGAGGACAGATCCTTCATCAGCACGAACTGCCCGCCGCCCATGTCGCGGCGGTAGGTCTGGAGCAGGAACGGCTTGGTGTTGGCCGCGACCTTCTTCACCGCGCGATCGGTGAACAGGCGGCGATTGCGGCAATTGGCGTTGTTCCAGACCGGGTCCTTGCCCTGCGGCAGACGGTAGTTCGGATTATGGGTCGGCAGATAGCCGCCCTTGGCCCAGGCGACGCAGAACACGATGCGGGGATCGGATTTCTGAATCGGGTCCTGGATCGCGGGCAGCACGCGGTCGGTGAACTCGACGTATTTGGTGAGGTATTGTTTCGGATCCGTGCCGGGGATTTCGCGGTACGTCTCGTCCATGAGCTGGTCGAGCGTGATATCGCCGCGATCGATCGCGGCTTCGAACTCGGCGGAGATTCGCTTGGCGGTGTCGACGACGACGCGGATCAGCGGCGCATCCGACGTCTCCACCCCGCTGTCGGCGATCAGCGCGATCAGGCCTTCGGACGTGTCGAGCAGCTTTGCGACCCGCTCGTCGGCGTTCTTGAGATCGCGCGAGGACAGATCGACGCCCTTGGCGAGTTCGTTGAGCTCGCTGATGACGGTGTCGCAATGTCCGAGATTGGAGGTCGCCGCGCGTGTGACGCTGTCGATCTCCGCTTCCACGGAGGCAAAGCCCTGCTGGACGCGTGAGATGATGCCGGAGATCTGCTGGGCACCTTCGCCTGCGGTCTTCGCGCGCTGCGAGGCGTCGCTGCTCTCGCTGATCAGGCCCTCGATCTGGCCGTCGAGATCGCGCACGGTGTCGGAGATCTGATGCGTGGCCTGGCGGGTGGCTTCCGCGAGGTTCTTCACTTCGCTGGCGACCACGGCGAAGCCGCGGCCGGCATTGCCGGCGCGCGCCGCTTCGATCGTGGCGTTCAGCGCAAGCAGATTGGTCTGTTTCGCAATCGCCTCGATCGAGCCTGATACCTTTGCCACCTGCGCCAGCGCCGAGCCGACGGCGCTCAAGCGCGCTTCGATGCGCTCCACCGCGGCGACGAGCTCGGAAATGTGGCTGACCGCGGTGTCGACTGCGCTGCGCGACTGCACGATCTCGCCGACCGCCGCGGACGTGGTCGTCTGCACCGCCTGCGATGCATTGGCGATGTCGTGATTGGCCGAGACCATCGTCTCGGCCGTCTTCTGGAGGTGGTGGAACCGTTCCGACTGGTTCGCGACGCGGTTTGCGACTTCCTGGACGTTACCGGCGATGTCGGCGAGCTCCACGCCGAGGCCGCCAATGCGATCGGCGAGCTGGTCGATCAGTCGTTCGGCCAGCGTCCGGTTGGAGCCGGTGTCCATGACTGCAACTTGTGCGACGGACATGTTCGATGAATCCTCCAGTCAGAGCCGTTCGCCGGCTCACGGCGGCATTCCCATTCCAACGATGACTTTAAGGGATGATTCGCCGCCGCCGTCTTGCCTGAGCGTGCACGAGGGCCAATTCGCCTTAATTCTTTGGTTGGAGGCATGGTCTTGTAGAAAGACCGCTGCACAACTTTTCCGATCATGCTCTAGAGCTTGTAAGCAGTGCGGAATCCACCCCAGTGCCGGCCCTGCACGCGGATCGGGACATCGATCTCCCGCATCATGACCGTGTTCCCGTTGCCCATGTCGCGTGCATAGCTTTGGACCAGGTACGAGCGCAGGTTGCGTGCCGCGGCCAATCCGGCCGGATCGTTGAATATCCGCCGGTTGCGGCTGTTGGCCGTGTTCCAGGTGACATCGCCCGGCCGCTGCGGATGCGAATAGATCTTGTTGTGTACCGGCAGGAAGCCGTTGCGGTCGACCATGGCGCAGAACGCCATGCGCGGCTCCTTCGCCAGAAAGGCTTCCTGGAACGGAGGCAGCGCCCGGTCGGCCCAGTCGAGATACTTCGTGCGATATTGCTGCGGATTGGTCGCGGCAATTTCCACATAATCGGTGTCGAAGAGGTCGTCGATGCTGACCTCGCCGCGCGCGACCGCCTGCTCGAATATCCTGGTCAGCGCGTTGCCGGCTTCCATGGCGCGGGTGACGAACTCCGTGTTCTCCTCATGGATCGACCACAGCCTGTCTTCGATCTTCTCGCGGAGCTCGGTATTGGGATTGACGAATTGCGCGCGGGCTCCGGCCTTGGATTGCTCGACCACGCGCAGGCGGCAGGCGCCGACGTGTTCGAGGATGCCTTCGATCAGCGCTTGCGGCGCAAGCCGGCCTGCGTCTGCGCCGCCGATCAGCACGCCCTCCATCGCGATTTCATAGACCGGCATCACGCCGCGCGCGGTTTCGAACTTGAGATGGCAGGGCAAGCGCTCGGTCTTGCGGCGGTCGTCGTGCTCGCTCTGGCGGAGCAGCACGGCGCAGCGCGATTTCAGCTTCTGCGCGAAAGTGGTGACGGCGCGTCCGGCGCTGGCGACATTCTCGCCGTGGGTCTCGGCCGCCTTGGTCGCGGCATCGATCTCGGCCGCGCTCTCGCCGACCGAGACGATGAATTCCGACGCGCTTGTCGCATTGCCGGAGACTTCGCCGGTGGTGGCGTTCTGCTCGGCGACCGCGCCGTTGACGGTCGCGAACACCGGGCGGATCGCCTCGATCGCCTGCGAGATGCGATGCACCGCATCCGCGGAGCCGGCGGCGTCGCGCTGGAGCGCGTCGATCTTCCGGGTGATCTCTTCGGTCGCGCTCTGGGTCTGCACCGCGAGGGCCTTGACCTCGGTGGCGACGACCGCGAAGCCTTTTCCCGCAGCGCCGGCACGGGCGGCTTCGATGGTCGAGTTGAGCGCGAGCAGCGTCGTCTGCCGCGCGATCTGCGCGATCAGATTGACGACATTGCCGATGGCGGCGGAGGATTCGCGCAAGCGATCGACGTTGGCGCGGGCTTCCTGCGCCGCGGCGCTGGCCTCGTCGGCGAGCTTGCCGGCCTCGCGGACCTGCGCCCCGATTCCCAGCGCGGACTGCGTGAACTTGTCGGCGGCATGGGCGAAGGTGGAGGCGGTCGATTGCGCCGCGTTGGTGCGGCCGGTCAGGGCGTCGGTGCGGTCGCGAATGGCGGCAAGGGTTGCGGCGGTCGCCTCGGCGCCGCCGGCCACCGAATTGGCGGCGCGCTCGAGCTGGCGGATCATGGCGCCCAGCTCGAGTTCCAGCAATTCCAGGATCTCCCTGGCGGAATCGCCGTCCGTGGCGGGGGCAGGCTCGAAATTGGCCACCGGCTGCGCAGCCTGCGGGGCTGCCGCGGGCGCAGCCATCTCCGGCAGACGCTTCCGAAATAGTCCGAACGCCATCACGTCTCTCTTGTCGGGGAACGGGCGGACGCTATTTTCGCAGGCCGAAATGAAATCAGGGTTAACGATGCCCGACCTCTAGGCACGGACCATTACGGTGGCTACCTCTACAGTGCTACCTTAAAGTACCAGAGCCCTTTGATTCCGGCGGGTTGGCGGCCTATAACGCCGCGCTTCCCACCCCATCGGCGAACGATTCCAAAGACCATTCAAGAGACCACGCATGGCCGGACATTCCCAATTCAAGAACATCATGCACCGCAAGGGGCGGCAGGATGCCCAGAAGTCGAAGCTGTTCGGCAAGCTGGCGCGGGAAATCACCGTCGCGGCCAAGCTCGGCACCCCTGATCCCGCCATGAACCCGCGCCTGCGCGCCGCCGTGATCGCCGCGCGCCAGGAGAACATGCCGAAGGACAATATCGAGCGCGCCATCAAGAAGGCGCTCGGCAGCGATGGCGAGAACTATGACGAAATCCGCTACGAGGGCTACGGCCCCGGTGGCGTCGCCGTCATCGTCGAGGCGCTGACTGACAACCGCAACCGGGCCGCTTCCGACATCCGCTCCTTCTTCACCAAGTCCGGCGGCAATCTCGGCGAAACCGGCTCGGTCTCCTTCATGTTCGACCGCACCGGCATCATCGAATACGACCGCAGCGTCGCCTCCGACGACGCCGTGCTGGACGCCGCGATCGAGGCCGGCGCCGACGACGTGATCTCGAGCGAGAGCGGCCACGAGATCTACGCCTCGACCGAAGGCTACCGCGACGTCGCCAAGGCGCTGGAAGCCAAGTTCGGCGAGCCGCGCAAGGCAGCGCTGATCTGGAAGCCGCAGAACACGGTCGCGGTCGACGATGAGACCGGCGAGAAGCTCTTGAAGCTGATGGACCTGCTGAACGAGCACGACGACGTCCAGAACGTCTACGCCAATTTCGAGGTGTCGGACGCGCTGATGGCGAAGATGGGCGGGTAGGCCGTCCTTCTAGCCTTTTCCTCCGCTGTCATCGCCCGCGCAGGCGGGCGATCCAGTATTCCAGAGACGCCGGCGAGATGCGGAGAAGCCGCGGCGTACTGGATACCCCGCTTTCGCGGGGTATGACGGCGTGTATTGTGGCGCACAACTCCCGCCTCACTGACCGGCTCCCCACTTCCCCTGTTACTTCCGTTCTGTTTCTGTTTCCCTCAGTCCGGCCAGCCGCTATCACTGGCCCATGACTGCGCTTCCGATTCGTGGCCCCGTTCGCATCATCGGCATCGACCCCGGCCTGCGCCGCACCGGCTGGGGCGTGATCGAGGCTGAGGGCAATCGCTTGATCTATGTCGCCTGCGGTTCGGTGGAACCGGCGGACGATTTGCCGCTGTCGAACCGTCTGCTCGCGATTCATCAGGGGCTCGCGGCCGTTCTGTCCGATCACAAGCCGATGGAGGCCGCGGTCGAGCAGACTTTTGTGAATAAGGACGGCGTCGCGACGCTAAAACTCGGCCAGGCACGCGGCGTTGCCATGCTGGCGCCGGCGATGTTCGGCATCAGTGTCGCCGAATATGCGCCGAACCAGGTCAAGAAGACGGTGGTCGGCGCCGGTCACGCCGACAAGCAACAGATCGCGATGATGCTCAAGATTTTGCTGCCCAAAGCCGAGCCGCCGTCGGCAGACGCCGCCGACGCACTCGCCATCGCCATCACCCACGCCCATCACCGCCAGAGCACCGCGCTCAGGCTGAAGGTGGTGGGGATATGATCGGCAAGCTCAAGGGCCTGATCGATTCCTACGGCGAGGATTTCGTCATCCTCGACGTCGGCGGCGTTGGCTATCAGGTGCATTGCTCGTCGCGCACGCTGCAGCATCTGCCGTCGCCGGGCGAAGCGGCCGTGCTGTCGATCGAGACCTATGTCCGCGAGGACCAGATCAAATTGTTCGGCTTCCGCACCGACCAGGAGCGCGAATGGTTTCGCCTGCTCCAGACCGTGCAGGGCGTCGGCGCCAAGGTCGCGCTGGCTGTGCTCGGCACGCTGGCGCCAGCCGATCTCGCCAATGCCATTGCGCTGCGCGACAAGGCTGTGGTGGCGCGCACGCCGGGCGTTGGCCCCAAGGTCGCCGAGCGCATCGTCACCGAATTGAAGGACAAGGCGCCGGCCTTCGCCAATGTCGATCCGCACGTCGTGCATCTCGCGGGCGCCGTCGACGACCAGCGCGCGCCGCGCCCGGTGGCGGATGCGATCTCGGCGCTGATCAATCTCGGCTACGGCCAGCCGCAGGCGGCTGCGGCCATTGCGTCCGCGTCGCGCAGTGCCGGTGAAGGCGCTGAGACGGCGCAGCTCATTCGCCTCGGCCTGAAGGAACTCGCGAAGTGAGCGCGTCAATGGTTAGTCTCGTAGGGTGGGCAAAGCGCAGCGTGCCCACCACCTTTGGAGCGATTGGAAACATGGTGGGCACGGCGCGAAGGGCGCCTTTGCCCACCCTACGATCTGATGGAGTTCGCTGAGTGAGCGACCCCAAGGCCAACCGCATGCTCTCGCCCGAGCGCCGCAGCGACGATGTCGGCGACACCGCGCTGCGCCCACAATCGCTGTCCGACTTCGTCGGCCAGCAGCAGGCGCGCAAGAATCTCTCGATTTTCATCGAAGCCGCCCGCAAGCGCGGCGAGGCGCTGGATCATGTGCTGTTCGTCGGCCCGCCCGGCCTCGGCAAGACCACGCTGGCGCAGATCGTGGCCAAGGAGCTCGGCGTCGGCTTTCGCGCCACATCAGGGCCGGTGATCGCCAAGGCCGGCGATCTCGCTGCGCTGCTCACCAATCTCGAAGAGCGCGACGTGCTCTTCATCGACGAAATCCATCGCCTCAGCCCGGCGGTGGAAGAGGTGCTCTATCCCGCGATGGAGGACTTTCAGCTCGACCTCATCATCGGCGAGGGGCCGGCCGCGCGCTCAGTGAAGATCGAGCTGTCGAAATTCACTCTCGTCGGCGCCACCACGCGCGCAGGCCTGCTGACGAATCCGCTGCGCGACCGCTTCGGCATTCCGGTCCGGCTGAATTTCTACACGATCGAGGAGCTCGAAAGCATCGTCAGCCGCGGCGCACGCGTGCTCAATGTCGGCATGAGCGCGGACGGCGCCAACGAGATCGCGCGCCGCGCCCGCGGCACGCCGCGCATCGCGGGCCGTCTGCTCCGCCGGGTGCGCGATTTCGCTTCGGCCGCCGATGCCGACAAGATCGACCGCAAGATCGCCGACCATGCACTTAGCGCGCTCGAAGTCGACGCCGCGGGCCTCGATGCCATGGACCGCCGCTACCTCACGACCATCGCGATGAACTATGGCGGCGGCCCGGTCGGCGTCGAGACCATGGCCGCTGCCTTGTCGGAGCCGCGCGATGCGATCGAGGACATCATCGAGCCCTATCTGATTCAATGCGGCTATCTCCAGCGCACCCCGCGCGGCCGTCTGCTCACCTCGCACGCCTTCCGCCATCTCGGTCTCGCCGAGCCCACGCGCGATACGGCACAATTTGGCCTGTTCGGCACCGACCAGTCCGAAGACGACTGATTGCCTGCGACGGTGAACCCACCGGTTCAATCCCATCACTAATCCGAACGCGCGGCGAACGGCATCGCCGCTCACGCACACGGATTGGAGCGGGAAGAAATGGGGCCGACGAACGACACCGGATTGCTCGAGGTCATCGCGGCCGCGCCGCGATCAGGTCGAGCTCATCCTGGAGATCCTGAAGATCGAAGCCAACCCGGTGCTGCTGTCCCTGCTGGCCGCGGGCCCCCTCGAAGACGTGATCAGCGCCGGGCCGATCGACCGCATCGAGCGTGAGGCGCGTGTCAATGAACGTTTTCGCGATCTGCTCGGCGGCGTCTGGTACTACCGCGCGCCCGACGACGTGAGGACGCGGCTGGATGCCCTGATTGGCGAGAGCCGCTGGTAACCTCTGTGCAGGCGTCTGCACCAGGATGCAGACGGTCTGCACGAACGCACCCCAATTCCGCTTCAATCGGGTCGCATCGAGAAGCAGCATCACCATCGAGCGTCCATGATCACTCGCCGCCATCTCATCCGTTCCATTGGCGCCCTGTCCGCCCTCGGCGCCTCGACTGCGGCCTATGGTGTCGGCGTCGAGCCGATGCTGCGGCTCCGCGTTACCCGCTATCATCCGATGCCGCGGCAGTGGCGGGCGGATCTTCCGCTGAAGATCGCTGTCATCGCCGACATCCATGCCTGCGATCCCTGGATGCCGCTGGACCGGATCGAGGCCGTCGTCGACCGCACCAACGCGCTGAAGGCTGATATCATCGTGCTGCTCGGCGACTATGTCGCCGGCCTGCACCAGGTCACGCGTATCATCCCGTCGAGCGAATGGGCCAGAGTGCTGGCCGGCCTCAAGGCGCCGCTCGGCGTCCACGCCGTCATGGGCAACCACGATTATTGGGACGACAAGACCGTGCAGCGGGCCGGACTTGGCCCGACCATCGCGCATCGCGCACTGGAAGCAGCCGGCATCCCCGTCTACGAGAACGATGTCGTGCGCCTCACCAAGGACGGCCGACCGTTCTGGCTCGCCGGTCTCGGCGATCAGCTCGCCTTCCTGCCGGCGCGACGCTTTCGCAGCATGGTGCATTTCGGTGCCGACGATCTCAACGCAACGCTCGCCAAGGTCACGGACGACGCGCCAATCATCCTGCTCGCGCATGAACCCAACATCGCGCCGCGTGTGCCCGCGCGCGTCGCGCTGCAACTGTCCGGCCACACCCATGGCGGCCAGGTCCGCCTGCTCGGCTGGTCGCCGGCGGTTCCGGCGCAGCATGGCATCCGGCTCGCCTATGGCCATGTCCGGCTGAAATGCGACGTCATCATCTCCGGCGGCCTCGGTTGCAGCATCATGCCGCTCCGCGTCGGCGTGCCGCCCGAGATCGTCGAGGTGACGCTGGGGCGAACCGCACCGGTTGTGTCCTAAAGCGTTTTCGAGCGAAGTGGACACCGGTTCGCGTCGAGAAAACGCGACAAACAAAAAAACCACCACGCTTGCGCGACCGCCTGTTTTTGCGCAAAACGGGCGGGTTACAGAGAAGCGAAGAGGCTCGCGACGTGACAGCTCATCTCGACGGCGAGATCCGCGGCGGCCGCCACCACATGCAGGTCCGTGTCTATTACGAGGACACGGATTTCTCTGACTTGCCATTATCGTAGTAGGCAAACGAACTGCTTTCTTCCGCCGTGCGGCGGCCTTCTGGGAAAAGCTTCTTGCCGTAAAGGGCAACGCTGTTGAGGTAGGGCGTATATTCGTAGGGCATTCGCTTGCGAACCGGATGCACCACGATGCAGTCAATCAAGTTGCGGAAGGCGACACGAGTTTCGATCGCCTTAGGATTGGTTTTGAGCGCTGTGACAAGCCTTCTAACCTCCAAACGGTATCGGTCACCGAATTTCGGGTGGTCGAAGGGGATGACATTTTCGCCGCCACCGCCCAGCAGCCGCATGCGCTCTTCTACGCTTTCCCGTTCCAAGTCACACTCATCGATCCGCTTGAGCAACTCATCCGGCTTCCGACGGCTATTTGCGATGGCATATGACAGACGTTCGATCTCGGTAGTCAACACGCGGCGCCGACGATCTAGCTTGGCGTATTCGCTGCTCTTGTTCCGATCGTTTTTGCGCTCCTCCTTCCAAGCATGCATAGCCTCTTCAATGGCTCTTGGCGAAAGCAATTTCACTTCGATCTTGGCAGAGGCATCTTCGAGCAAAACGTCCATGTCAAAGCTGCGGGTATGCTCGCAGGTGCCCCGCTGATGCGCGTTCGCGCATGCAGCGCGAGGTGCGCCGTTACGGGAGGATTGAGCGATTCGCATATGGCCATTGCAGACCCCGCACCGGAGCACCCCGGCAAGCGGGTGCTCGTTATTACGCGGGATCACGATGCGACGCCGCGGCTTGCCTGTTGGCCCGAACATGTGCACGGCGCGCACGCTACGAACCTTCTGCGCTCGATCCCAGAGCACTTGCGGAACGATCCGCAGCTCGGGCTTTTTGACTATGATGTGCCGTTCCTCCGGATTGCGGCGCTTCTGCTTCTTCTGCGTTTCCGGGTTGATAATCGTCGAGCGAACGTTCCAATGTATCTCGCCGATGTATAGATCGTTACCGATAATGCCGCGACCATGCCGACCGCCCGTGATGCACTGATGATTCCAGGTGGTGCGTCCCGCCTTGTTCTTGTGACGAATTGCCCCTGGTGAGGGCACGCCTTCGCGGGTGAGATCAGCGGCGATACTTCGAGTCGAGCGGCCAGCCGCATATTCGGTGAAGATGCGGACCACAACCTTCGCTTCGTCCTCATCGATCGTCCGCTCGCCGGGCGCGCCTGGTTTCGGCCGATACCCATAGGCGTATGAGCCAGGAATTCTTCCGTTAGTAACAGCGTTGTCATGGCCGCGCCGAACCTTCTCGGCGAGCTGCGGCTTGTAAATCGTATTGTAGAGACTTGCGATGCTGATGTCCGTGGCTGTCGCATAGACGCCTCTCTGATCCATTAACTCAACGCCATTGAACTCGAAAACCTGCTTGAGACGCTGGATAGTTGCGGGATCGCGTGACAAGCGGTCAAAGTGCTCTACGACGACCACGTCAAAGTCATGTTTTCGCACACCGTTGAGCAAGCGCTGATAGCCGTCCCGTGCACCTTCGGTAAGGCCAGATTTTGCGGCATCCACAAACTCCCCGATAATATCGAGGTTGTTGCGCAATGCGACCTTCCGGCAGAGCAATAGCTGACCGTCAATCGAGGTCGCCTTTTGCATGTCGCTGGAATAGCGGGCGTATAGTACGGCCGTTTTCTTGGATGACCTTGTCGTCATGCCGGTCCTCTATCGGCTGCTGCCGAGCCGTCATTTTCATCCCGTGCGATCTGGCGTCCGATGGCGCGCGCCAGCTCAAACCAGATTTCCTCATTGTCGGGATTATCCCAGCTCTGAGGATGGGAGGGGTCAAGCGCTCGAATGATCGCCCGTTGTTCTCGGAGCGATCGGATGCGGGTACGCATTTGCAAACTCGCCAGCAGAAGCTAACGTAAATTTCCGCGCTGCGCCACAGCCAAGCCGCAGTGATTGCTCGCAGCGCTTCCCTCATCCTGACTTCCGCGGCATCGAATGAAAATGAAATTCTTCAAGTGTCGCAGCGCGCGTGAGGGCATTCCTGGCGATCAGGCGCGTAGTCGGGAGCAGATTTGCTAAGCAAAGCGGAGTAAAAATACTTGCGGGTGACGGTGGCGTAAGTCTGTTGTTCGGTGCCGTGCCTAGCGGAGCCGTTCTCAGGCCACGCGGCCTCTCGTAGTGGCTGCTGCGGAACGTCGGCTCGCCCACCAATGAAATCTGGCTGCTGGTGGTGAAGTAGACCTTAAGACCGAAGCACTGCGCGGGGGCCCGTCCGGCATCTGACGCCAATGGATCCATTCGATACTTGGCAACTAGATAGGGCTATTCAACGATCCGGGGGTGCCGGGGCCGCGCGTAATGCGAGCCCAGAATAACGTGGTAGAAAGATTGCAAGAGCAAACAAAAACCCCGGCATTGCTGCCGGGGTTCTCGCGTTTGGTGGTCCGCGTGATGCGGCTGGATCAGAAGTCCATGCCACCCATGCCGCCCATGCCGCCGCCAGGAGGCATCGCAGGGCCGCCGGCGTTCTTCTTCGGCAGCTCGGCAACCATCGCTTCCGTTGTGATCAGCAGCGCCGCCACCGAGGAGGCGTTCTGGACTGCGGTGCGCACGACCTTGGTCGGGTCGATGATGCCCTTGGAGACCAGGTTGCTGTATTCGCCTGTCTGCGCATCGAAGCCGTAAGAGTACTGATCCTTCTCCAAGACTTTGCCGACCACGACCGAGCCGTCTTCACCGGCGTTGAGCGCGATCTGACGGGCCGGCCAGGACAACGCCTTGCGTACGATCTCGACGCCGGTCTTCTGGTCGTCGTTCTTGGTGCGCAGGCCCTTAAGCGCGTCGGCGGCACGGAGCAGGGCGACGCCGCCGCCCGGGACGATGCCTTCCTCGACAGCCGCGCGGGTCGCGTGCATCGCGTCATCAACGCGATCCTTGCGCTCCCTCACCTCGACCTCGGTCGCGCCGCCGACGCGGATCACCGCGACGCCGCCGGCGAG
>NZ_JAULLN010000039.1:0-52701 GCF_041357655.1 Bradyrhizobium sp. DN3
CGACCTGGCTCGACAGGCTCTGCGTGGTCTCGGCGGTGCGGGTCAGCGTGGAGGCCGCCGATTCCAGCTGCACGGCGGAGGCCGAGACGTTGGAGACGATGGCGCCGACGGCGCTCTCGAAATCGTCGGCAAAGCGGATCAGCTCGGCGCGTCGGCTTGCCGCCTGCTCCCGGTTCTGGACCTCGCTGGCGGCGGCATCGCGCTCGGCCTTGGCCACCGCCTGAACCTTGAACTCCTCGACCGCGCCGGCCATCTCGCCGATCTCGTCCTTGCGGCCAAGTCCCGGCAGCACCACGTCGAAATTGCCCGAAGCCAGCTCCCGCATCGCCTTGCACATCGCGATCATCGGACGCGACATGCCGGTCCCGAGCAGGAAGGCGAGGACCGCACCGAGCAGCGTGCCGCCGACGGCGAGGATCAGCACCAGTTGCTCGGTCTGCCCGATAGTCGCTTCCGACTGCGCATCCAGCCGCTGCTGTTCGGCGACGAGGTCCGCCTTCATGGCGGTGGCGCCCTGAAGGATCGCCCCGGCCGAGCCGCTCATTTCGGTCACGAGGTCATCGATCATCTTGGCGTTGGCGATCAGCTTCTCCAGCGCTTGCCGATAGGCTCCCAACAGCGCCTTGGCGTCCTTCAGCCCGGCGACGATCTTGTCGTCCATGGAATAGACCGCACCGAGCGAGTTATCGACGAATTTCAGCCGCGCCAGCGCGCTTGCCGCGACCGCTTGGTCGGAATTGAGGATGAAATTGCTCGCGGCAGAACTTGCGGTCTGGAACTGGGCATTGACCTGCTTGGTGCCGAACTCGATCGCCTGCGCTTCCGCGTCGGAGGCGTTGTTGCCGATGTCGTCGAGCTTGTATTTCAGGAGATTGGCGTTGCGCTGGAGCTGGTTCTGGACCAGCAGCGCGCTGTCGCGCTTGGCCTGCAAGATCTTGGCAAAGGTCGCGGAGAAGTTGGAAAACTCCTTGGCGAGCTTGTTGAGGCCCTCCTGCCTCGCCGGCTTCTTGGCGCTCTTGATGGCTTGGTCGATCGCGGCCTTCAGGCTGGCTTCCGCCTCCAGCGCCGCCTTGGCGTCGTCCTCCTTGCCGGTCACGACAAAGTAGCGGGCGGCCGAACGATAGGCGAGCAGCTCGCGGTCGATGTTGCGAGCAAGGTCGGCCTCGGAAACGCTGGTGCGGTAGGACCCGACCCCGGAGGAAACCCGTTCGAAGCCGAAATAGGAGAAGGCCATGCTGCCGGCGGAAATCACCAGCACTGCGGCGAAGCCCAGAATGATCTTGGTACGAAACCTGAGGGTCGGAAATAGTGTGCGCTTCGACGGCGATGCGGTACGCCCGGACATTCCAACCCCCAAGATCTGTTCTTGCACGTGCAACGCGGCCTGGAAGCAGCCCCTTCCGGACCGGCGATGAAAATTAGGGCAGAATCGTCAAGGGGCGGTAAATTCTTCCGCCCCTCCTCCGCAACGGCGGCTTGGTGCGGAACACGCGCCCCGGGGACCTGGCCACCGTGTTGCGACCGGGCGAGAAAGGCCATACTCTTTGGACACTTGTCAGGCACTTGGCATTAGACCGAGCGGGTCCTCGAGGGGAGAAACGGAGTGGGGCAAACCGACTTTCGGTTTGGCGGTTCGTCTGGCGTTGCTGTCGCGAAGTCGAAGGCCGCGGGCGCCGAGCAAGCCGTTGCCGACCTCGCCGGCCAGCTCCCATCCGACGAGCTGGCGCTCATTCTGCTCTTCGTCTCCCCGAGCTACGATCCGCACCAATTCATCGCCGAGATCAGCCGACAATTTGACGGAGTCCCGGTCTGCGGCTGCACCACTGCCGGCGAGCTGGCCCCCGACGGCTGGGACGAGAACAGCGTCGTCGCTCTCGCGTTCAGCCGAGCCGACTTCTCGGCCGTGGTGCGCCCCATTCTCAATCTCGACAGTTTTCGCGTCGAGGACGGCCGCAGGATCGGCGCCGAGCTTCGGCAGGAGCTGCTGCGGGTGTCCTCCCAGGTCGAGCGCGGAAATCCGTTCGGCCTGGTCCTGATCGACGGCCTGTGCCGCCGGGAAGAAGCGGTGATGTCCGCGATCTACGCCTCGCTGGACGACATTCCGATCGTCGGTGGATCTGCGGGCGACGGGATGCGCTTCGAGAGGACCTGGGTGTTCCTCGACGGCAAGGCGCACACGAATGCCGCTCTCTTGATCGTCTTGAGCACGTCGCTGCCGTTCCGGGTATTTAAATGTGACAATTTCGAACCGCGGCCGCAGAAGATGGTGGTCACCGAGGCCGACATCGAGAATCGAACGGTCAGGGAGCTGAACGCCGAGCCCGCGGCCCAGGAATATTCCCGCGTCGTCGGGATCATGGACGCCAAGCTCGATCCGTTCTCGTTCGCCTCGCATCCGGTTCTGGTCCGCGTCGGCGGCTCCTACTACGCTCGGTCGATCCAGCGCGTCGAACCGGACGGCTCGCTGCACTTCTTTTGCGCCATCGACGAGGGCATGGTGCTGACGGCGGCAACATCGCGCAGCCTCGTCGGCACGACGCGCGAGGCCTTCGCGGAAACGCGCGACCAGATCGGCGAGGTCTCGCTCTATATCGGTTTCGAGTGCCTGCTGCGCCGGCTCGACGCCGAGCAGCACCAGCTCGCCCGCGACATGTCCGAGCTCTACCGCCAGAATCGCGTCGTCGGTTTTCATACCTACGGCGAACAGTTCGGCTCGATGCATGTGAACCAGACGTTCACGGGCGTCGCCATCGGCAGGCGCCCCTCGTGACCGGGCTATGGCAGGATGCCGAAACGGTCGAGCAGCTGCAGCGGGAAACCGCGAAGCTGAAGAAGATCAATGCCGCGCTGATGTCCCGCGTCGAGCGCTCGATGGACCAGCAGCTCAATGCCTTCTCGCTGTTCGAGACAGCCATCGCGCTCGACCGCCAGGTTCGAGACCGGACGCACCAGTTGCGCGAGGCGCTGCATTCGATCGAACGCGCCAATGAGGGTCTGTATCGCGCCAAGCAGCAGGCCGAGGCCGCAAGCTCGCTCAAATCGTCCGTTCTGATCTCGGTCACCCACGACCTGTTGCAGCCGCTGAACGCGGCGCGCCTGACGCTCTCGGCGCTGGCCGAGATGATGGAGACGCAGGAGGCGGGCCTGCTGATCGACCAGGTCGACCGCTCGCTGGTGACGCTGGAGGACCTGTTGCGGTCGTTGCTGGAGATCGCCAAGCTCGACGCCGGCGCGCTCAGGCCCGACGTGCGTCCGTTGGCGCTCGCGCCGCTGTTCGAGCAGCTCCGCAACGAGTTCGCGCCGATCGCCGCACGGCAAGGCCTGTCCTTGCGCATCCGCAACTCGACGCTCGCGGTGTCGTCGGACATGATGATGCTCCGACGCATCCTGCAAAATCTGCTTGCCAATGCCATCCGCTATACCCGCAGCGGCGGCGTCGTGATGGGATGCAGGCGCCGAAACGGCCGTATCTGCGTCCAGGTCTCCGATACCGGACCGGGAATTGCGCAGGCGCAACAAGAGGCAATCTTTCGCGAATTCCAGCGCGGTGAGGCCAGCGCAACCGACCAGGCCGGGTTCGGGCTCGGTCTCTCCATCGTTCGCCGCTTCGCGACGGTGCTCGGACATGCGGTGCAGCTGTCGTCGCAGGTCGGCAAAGGATCGACGTTCGTCCTGGAGCTGGAGCCGGCCGATCTCGCCGAGGTCAGCGACGAGGTGCACGAGACCAAGCTCGCCGAACGTCAATATGGTGGCCTCGAAGGCGCCAAGATCCTGCTGGTCGAGAACGATCCATCCGGCTCCGAGGCCATGGCCGCCTTGCTGGAAGGCTGGGGCTGCGATGTCGCGACCACGCGATCGACTGCGGAAGCGCTGCTGCGTCTCAGCGAGCTGGGCGGCGCGCCCGACGCGGTCATCGCCGATCTTCATCTCGATCACGGCGAAAGCGGATTGTCGGCGATAGCCGACATCCGGCAGCAACTGAAGCTCGACGTGCCCGCGATGATTATCACCGCCGACTATTCCGAGAAGGCCGCCAAGCAAGCGAGCCTCTCCGGCCTCGAAGTGTTGAAGAAGCCGGTCAAGCCTGCCGAGATGCGCGCGCTGCTGTCGTTCCTGCTGAGCTAGCTGGTGCGACGGTCACACAAAATATCGAAAAACAACCCCATGCACAGTAGCGGTAACTTATTACATCCCGCCAAGACGTTGATTCCTAAGCAAAGTCATCGACAGAACGACCGTCAATCGACGGGACAGGACAGGGGAAATTTGCGTCACTGCTGATCCGGTTGGGCACGCTCGCGCCTCGGCATGGTGCCCTCGTCTGCCAGCGTCGCGAAATCGATCTGCGACATTTCGACGATCGCCTTGGTGCGGCTCAGCACGTTCAGCTTGCGCAGGATGTCCGAGACATGGACCTTCACGGTGGTCTCGGAAATCTTCAGCTCATAGGCGATCTGCTTGTTCTGCAGGCCGCGCTTGAGCATGTCGAGGACCCGCAATTGCTGCGGCGTCAGATCATGCAGCCGTTTCAGCAGATCATGCGCGGGACTTGGGGCCCGCCGCGGCCGGAGTGCGCGATAGGCGTCGGGAATACAGACGAGACCCTGCAGCGCCTCGCCGATCGACTGGGCAAGCTCCTGCTTGGACGAGGATTTGAAGATGTAGCCGGCCACCCCGAGCGACAAGGCGCCGGAGATGATGCGTGGATCCTGATGCCCCGACACGATGACGACGGGAACCTTCGGGAATGCCTTGCGGATGCGAATGATGCCCGAGAGGCCGGTCGTGCCCGGCATCGACAGATCGAGGAGGAGGAGATCGAGCTCGGCGCCCGCGGACAGCTGTTCGAGCGCGCCGTCGATCGACGTCGCCTGCAGGATCTCGGCCCCGGGCGCCACCATTTGCAGCGCGCCTTCGAGCGCCTCGCGAAATAACGGATGGTCTTCGACAATCAGAAATCGCATCACGCGTGAGCCATTCCCAAATCGTTGCCGGGTTCGAGCTTGAACCGAGGATGTATCAGCCGGCCCGCGCCGGGTTGATCCAGGTCAAGAACGACGGCGCGGATCATTGCGGCCTCCCACGATCGACCCTCGCATAGGGCCGGCTCCTGGGATCGGGCAGGTCCATCTTGCCGATTTCGATGATCGCCTTGTTGCGGCTGAACAGTCCGAGCTTGCGCAGGATCTCGGTGATGTGCGCTTTCACCGTGGATTCGGCGAGCTGTAGCTCCTGCGCGATCTGCCGGTTCGGATAACCGCGGCGAAGCAGGTCCAGCACCCGAAGCTGCTGCGGCGTGAGCTCGCGGAGCTTGACCACGAGGGCCTTGCTGGTCTCGGCTTTTCGCCGCGGCGGCGTCGGCACGAAATCCCGGGGCACCGATACCGATCCGGACAGCACGCCCTCGATCGACTGGGCCAGCTCGCGCTTCGACGTCGACTTCGGGAGATAGCCGGCCGCGCCGAGCGCCAGCGCTTCGCGGACCACATGCTGGTCCTCCTCGCTCGATACGATGGCGACCGGCAGGCGCGGATAGGTTTCGCGCAAGCGGAGAAAGCCGGAGAAGCCGGTCGCATCCGGCAGCGACAGATCGAGCAGCGCGAGGTCGATCCCCTGCTCGGCCGACAGGATGTGCAGGGCGTCCTCGATCGACATCGCCTCCAGGATGCGGGCCTCTGGCAAGGCGAGCCGCACTGCATTGCCCAGCGCTTCGCGAAACAGCGGATGATCGTCGATGATCAGAAAGCTGGCCATGGCGCCTTCCAAAGGATCCACCGCACGAGCGGCGGCAGCGCACCCATCCTGCGCCGGTCCGGCGTCGGAAAGATGCATGATGGACGCTACCACATCTTCCCGATCCCGTCCGGTCAAGGCCGTTCAGTCGTTCGATTCGACCTGGACCGTCAGCAGGAAGGAATAAATGCTGTCGAACTGGTCGTCGGTGTAGACCTCCTTCCAGGCCGGCATGCCCTTGGCGGGGCGCCCCTCGTGCACGGTCTTCCAGAACGTGTCGCGCATGTCGTCGCCGTAGCGGTGACGCAAGAGCCGCAGATCGATCTTCCGTTCGCTCTGGATGGCGTCGGGGCCGTGGCAATGCGCGCAGGTTCCGTTGAAGATCTCCTTGCCCGCGCCGATGGTCTCCGCATTCGGCGTAGATGCATCGCCCTTGATCTCGGTTGCCACCACATTTGCGACCTGCCTCACGCTCGGCCCGGGGCCCGCTCCTGTCGTGGTTCCCGCCGGCACAGCCTGGGCCGCGCCAAAGCGGACAGGCTGTCCAGCCGGTAAGCCGTATTTCACCGCGAGATCGGCGATTGTGCTCTGAAGCGTCGGCAGAATCGCATCGACCCGATCGCGCAGCTCGGTCGAACCCTTCGCAAAGCCGATGGCGGCATCCCATGACAGGCCTTCGCCTTCGGTGAGCCGGATTTGATAGCGGTCATGATAGGCGGTCATGTTCAACCAGCCGGCGACGGGCCCCCAGATGAAGGCGACGTCGGCCCTGCCCTGATCGAGCGCCTGCATGGCCTCCTCGGGCGACAGCACGGTCAGCTTCTGGATGTCGTCACGTGTCGCAAGGAGGTTTTGTGGTGTGCTGGCGTACTGGACAGCGACGCGCTTGCCCCTGAGGTCGTCCACGCCGCCGATCGCCTGACCTTTCGCCGCGACCAGGGCGTAGCCTTCCTTCGCAAAGGTGCTGGAGAAGATCACGGCAGGTCCCATGAAATCCTCGGAGCGCGGCAAGCCGATCATGGCGTCGCATTGCTTGCCCAGCAGCGTGACCCGCACGGTGCGCTTGCCGAAATAGGATTTGTACCAGTCGTAAGTGATCGGTTGGCCGAGCGCCTGCGCCAGCGCCTGGCCAATTTCGACATAGAAGCCCGGCCGCGACGGATCATCGCTCGAGAACGGCAGATTGGTCGGATCGGCGCAGAGACGGAACGGCTTCGCCTCGTCCGCGTGAGCGGTTGCGGCCGGTGCAATCAGCGCAGACGCGGCAGCCCATGCGAACAGTCCCGCGATGGTGCGATGGCGGCTCTTGCCGTTTCCTGGATTGATCGGACGCATCCTCATCTCCGGCAGCTGGGAATTGTTGGACCAGGCGTGGCGGCACAGGATCTGGCCCGAGATCTGGCCTATGCCATCGCCGCGCGATGTCGAGAAAGCGCGCGCGTATCCCGTTCCTCCGGGATACGCGCGCGAGTCGTCACTGGACGGAGAACACGAAGAGCGAACCGCCCTCGGGGGCTGCGGCCGTCATCTTCTTCCCAACCTCGCCCAGGAACGCGGGCAGTGCAGCCGTGCGGCCGACGACGATGGCGACGTATTGCTTGCCGTCGACACTGTAGGTCACCGGGCCCGCGCCGATACCGGAGCCGAGATTCTTGCTCCACAGCACCTTGCCGGACTTCGCATCGATGGCGCGGAAGTCACCATGGATGTTACCGGCGAACACGAGGCCGCCGCCGGTGGTCAGCGTGCCGCCGTTGAACGGCAGGTCTTCCTTGATCGACCAGACCTTCTTCTGGGCGATGGGATCCCAGGCCACGAGCTCGCCGAGGAAGCCGCCGGGGCCTTCCTTGGTCGGGAATTCGGCGCCGAGATAGAACACGCCGCGCTTGTAGGCGACGTCGGAAACCGACCAGTCCATGCAGACATTGTTCGAGGGGATGTAGACGAGCCCGGTCTGCGGATTGAACGACATCGGTTGCCAGTTCTTGCCGCCAATCAGGTTCGGACAGATGTCCTTGGCAGGATGACCTGGCCCCGGACGCTTGTCCGGATCTTCGACCGCCCGCATGGTGTTGACGTCCCACTTCTTCGCCCAGTTGGAGAAGACGTATTTCTCCGCCGAGAGCACCTTGCCGGTCTCACGGTTGGCGACGAAGAAGTAGCCGTTGCGATCCGCCTTCATCAGCGCCGGCACCGTGCTGCCGCCGATCTTGAGATCCGCAAGCACGGCCTCGTTGACGCCGTCATAGTCCCAGGCATCGGCCGGCGTGGTCTGGATATGCCACTTGATCTTGCCGGTGTTGGGATCGAGCGCGAGCGTCGAGGCGGTGTAGAGGTTGGTCAGCTTGCCGAAATTGCCGTCGCCGGTCGAACGTACGCCGGTGTTCCACGGACCAGGATTGCTGGTGCCCCAATAGACGGTGTCGCTCTTGGGATCGTAGGAGCCGACCAGCCAGGCCGCCCCGCCGCCATGCTGGGCGGAATCGCCTTTCCAGGTGTCGCCGCCGGGCTCATCCGGGCTGGGAACCGTAAAGGTCTGCCACAATTGCTTGCCGCTGTTGATGTCGAAGGCCTGGAGCGAACCGCGCACGCCGTACTCGCCGCCACCGAAACCGGTGATGACCTTGTCGCGCACCACCAGCGGCGGCGAGGTGATGACCGAACCCTGCTTGTAATCGACGACCTTCGTCGTCCACAGCGCCTTGCCGGTCGCGGCATCGAGCGCCGTCAGCTTGCCGTCGAGGCGGCCGACGAAGATCTTTCCGTCCGCATAGGAGACGCCGCGGTTGTTCACGTCGCAGCAGGCATATTGCAGCACGTCATCGGGAATTTCGGGCTCCCAGGTCCATTTGCGCGCGCCGGTCGCGGCGTCGAGCGCATAGACGTATTTCGGGCCCCATGAGCTCGAGACGTACAGCGTGTTGCCGACGACGATCGGCGAGGATTCGTTCGAGCGCAACGACGCCAGCGAGAACGAATAGGCGAGCGTCAGCTTGCCGGCGTTCTCGGTATTGATCTGCTTGAGCGGGCTGTAACGCGTATTGCCGTAATCGTGGCCGGCAACGGCCCACTGGTTCGAATCGGATTGCGCCTTGATCAGCGAGTCGTTGGCACGGACGCCTGATGTGCCGGCGGCCAGCATCGCAACCATCGAAATACCAGCCAAAAAGCCCTTCGTTCCAAAGGTCATGTATTCCCTCCGCGGTGTTGTTGTGTACGCCGGTTGGGCGCTGGAACGCATTGCGCTCCCGATGCGCAGTTTGCCTGCGAGCCATCGCGCAAATTACAGCATCGGCTTTTCGCGCTTAGTATAGGCGGAAGGTAGTAGTGCAAATCGTCGGCGGCTTTCGCCGCGCATCTCGTTGTCGAATCTCGGCTCTTTGCCTTGATTTTCAGGTGGAAACGCACCAAGCGAGTGTGGGGACCGACGACATCGCCTCACTCTCGGTCGTCGTCCCGGACAAGCGAACGAAGTGAGCGCTTGTCCGGGACGACAGGGGAGTTTGTGTTGACCTTGCCTCGTCCCACTACTTCGTCAGCTTGGCAATGTCGCGCGCAAGCCGGCCGCACGCATCGGGCATCGCGCAACGATCGTGCGCCGCAGTCACGATGATGGCGCTACCACCGCCGCGAAGCTCTCGAAGAAATTCGCCGCGAGCTTTCGCGACGTCGAATCGATCAATCGCGAGCCGAGCTGCGCGAGCTTGCCGCCGATCTGAGCCTCGGCTTCGCAATGCAGGGTGGTGACGTCGCCGCCTCTCCCTCGAGCCTGGCCTTCGCGCCGCCCTTGGCGAAGCCGGCCACGCCGCTGGCCCTCGCCGACGCGGCGCGAGGGCCGGCGCAGCGACATCAGGCGCTCGGCAGGTCCAGGGCGCACCTGCAATAAAATCAATGGCTTAGCGTCACGCCACCTACTACCAAGATCGCGATTGCAAAGCCGCGAGCGCGTGCTCCTATTCACACTAGGGAACAAGACATCCTGGGGAGAACAACGTGCGGGAGGGCTGAGCTCGCAGGCGAGCAGCGGCGGTACGCGGCTTCGACGATGCGACGTTGTCCGCGGACGCGATGAGAACTTTCCGAACCTACCTTGCGGTCGCGCCACGCGTTGGCGACGGCCTGGCGCATCATGATCGAAACGCGCGCCGTGCCGGCCGCCACGATGACCTTTCCATGACGCGAGGTCACCAAAATGCCAGTTGCAAAGTTCCGTTGCGCTGTTTCTAATTAGAACCAATCAAAATCATTCTGGGAGGACTCCACGTGTCTACAGTCAAACTGACGGTCAACGGCAAGGCCGTTGCTGTCGACGTCGAGGACCGCACGCTGCTGGTCCACCTCTTGCGCGATCACCTCAACCTCACGGGGACCCATGTCGGCTGCGACACCAGCCAGTGCGGCGCCTGCGTCGTGCACATGGACGGCCGCGCCGTGAAATCCTGCACTATGCTGGCAGGACAGGCGGACGGCGCGAGCGTCACCACGATCGAAGGCATCGCCAAGGGCGATGAGCTGCATCCGATGCAGGCCGCTTTCCGCGACAATCACGGCCTGCAATGCGGCTATTGCACGCCGGGCATGATCATGTCGGCGATCGACATCGTGCAGCGCCATCAAGCTCAAGGATCTGGCGGCCAGCTCGACGAAGCCACCGTACGTCAAGAGCTCGAGGGCAATATCTGCCGCTGCACCGGCTACCACAACATCGTCAAGGCCGTGCTGGATGCAGCCGGTCGCATGAAGGTTGCGCAGGCGGCCGAGTAGAGCGGCCGCCGCGAACAAGAAAACCACTGCCGCTTTCGATGGAAAGCGCAGGTCAACAAATTTCCGGTCGGGAGGACCAGACATGGGTGTTGAAGGCATCGGCGCGCGCGTCGTGCGCAAGGAAGACAAGCGTTTCATTACCGGCAAGGGCCGCTACGTCGACGACATCAAATTGCCGGGCATGACTCATGCCTATTTCATCAGAAGTCCGCACGCGCATGCCAAGGTGAAGGGGATCGACTCCTCTGCCGCCTTGAAGATGCCGGGCGTGCTCGCGGTGCTCACGGGACAGCAACTCGTCGACGACAAGGTCGGTAACCTCATCTGCGGCTGGGCCATCACCTCCAAGGATGGCAGCCCGATGAAGATGGGCGCATGGCCGGCGATGGCGCCGGAGACGGTGCGGTTCGTTGGCCAGGCCGTCGCGGTCGTGATCGCCGAGAGCAAGAATCTCGCGCGCGACGCGGCGGAAGCTGTCGTCGTCGATTACGAGGAGCTTCCCGCGGTCGCCGACATGCACGCTGCCATCAAGGCCGGCGCGCCGCAGCTGCATCCCGAAGCCCCCGGCAACCAGGTCTATGACTGGGTGATCGGCGACGAGGGTGCGGTCGATGCAGCCTTCTCGAAGGCCGCCAATGTGGTGAAGCTCGACGTCACCAACAACCGCCTCGCCCCGAATGCGATGGAGCCGCGCGCGGCGATCGCCGATTACGACGCGGCGGAGGAGCATTTCACGCTCTACACGACGTCGCAGAACCCGCACGTCGCCCGCCTCGTGCTGTCGGCGTTCTACAACATCGCTCCGGAGCACAAGCTGCGCGTGATCGCGCCCGACGTCGGCGGCGGCTTCGGCTCGAAGATCTTCATCTATCCCGAAGAGATGGTGGCGCTGTGGGCCTCCAAGAAGGTCGGCCGTCCCGTGAAGTGGACCGGCGACCGCACCGAGGCCTTCCTCACCGACGCGCATGGCCGCGACCATGTGACTCATGCCGAGATGGCCTTCGACACCAACAACAAGATCACCGGCTTGAAGGTGAAGACCTACGCCAATTTCGGCGCCTACATGTCGCTGTTCTCGTCGTCGGTGCCGACCTATCTCTACGCGACGCTACTGTCGGGCCAGTACAACATCCCGGCGATCCATGCCGAGGTGATCGGCGTCTACACCAACACCACGCCGGTCGACGCCTATCGCGGCGCCGGCCGCCCCGAGGCCAGCTACCTGCTGGAACGGCTGATGGAGACGGCGGCACGGCAGCTGAAAGTCGATCCGGCCGAGCTGCGCCGGACCAACTTCATCACCCAGTTCCCGCACCAGACGCCTGTCATCATGGCCTATGACACCGGCGACTTTAACGCCTCGCTCGATGCCGCGATGAAGGCGATCGACTATGCCGGCTTCCCTGCCCGCAAGGCACAAGCAAAGTCGCAAGGCAAGCTGCGCGGCATCGGCGTGTCCTGCTACATCGAGGCCTGCGGCATCGCGCCGTCAAAAGCTGTCGGCAGTCTGGGTGCCGGCGTCGGCTTGTGGGAATCGGCCGAGGTGCGGGTCAATCCGGTCGGCACCATCGAGATCCTCACGGGATCGCACAGCCACGGCCAGGGCCACGAGACCACGTTCTGCCAGCTCGTCGCGGACCGCCTTGGCGTTCCCATCAGCCAGGTCTCGATCGTCCATGGCGACACCGACAAGGTGCAGTTCGGCATGGGCACTTATGGCTCGCGCTCGGCGGCCGTCGGTCTCACCGCGATCCTGAAGGCGATGGAGAAGATGGAGTCCAAGGCCAAGAAGATCGCCGCGCATGCGCTGGAGGCCTCGGAGGCCGACATCGTCATCGAGAACGGCGAGTTCAAGGTCACGGGCACCGACAAGGCGATCGCCTTCCCGATGGTCGCGCTCGCGGCCTACACCGCGCACAATCTGCCCGAGGGGATGGAGCCGGGCCTGAAGGAGAGCGCCTTCTACGACCCCACCAACTTCACCTTCCCGGCCGGCGCCTATATCTGCGAGCTCGAGGTCGATCCCGGCACCGGCAAGACCTCCTTCGTCAACTTCGTTGCGGCCGACGATTTCGGCCGGCTGATCAACCCGATGATCGTCGAGGGACAGGTCCATGGCGGCCTCGCCCAGGGCATCGGGCAGGCGCTGCTCGAGCACGCGATCTACGACGCCAACGGCCAGCCGGTCACGGCCTCGTTCATGGATTACTCCATGCCGCGTGCCGACGATTTGCCCTCGTTCAACCTCTCCCACACCACGACGCTGTGCCCGGGCAATCCCCTGGGCATCAAGGGTTGCGGTGAGGCCGGCGCGATCGGCGCTTCTGCAGCCGTGATCAACGCGATCACGGATGCGATCGGCAAGAACAATCTGGAAATGCCCGCGACCCCCGACCGGGTGTGGCGCACGATCAACGCCGCTTAAGAGGGAGGAACCAAGATGTACCAGACCACCTATCATCGGGCTTCCTCGGTCGACGAAGCCGTGAGCCTGTTCGGCAAGAGCAGCGAGGCGAAATTCCTGGCCGGCGGACAAACCCTGCTGCCGGTCATGAAGCAGCGGCTCGCCAATCCGTCAGACGTCATCGACCTCGGCAAAATCAAGGACATGATCGGCGTCGAGGCCTCCGGCGACACGCTGACCATCAAGGCCGCCACGCCGCATCATGACGTCGCCACCAGCGACGCCGCGAAGAAGGCGATTCCGGCACTCGCCTATCTGGCGTCGCTGATCGGCGACCCCGCGGTGCGCTATCGCGGCACGATCGGTGGCTCGATCGCCAACAACGATCCTGCCGCCGACTATCCCGCCGCACTGCTCGCGCTCGGCGCCACCGTGAAGACCAACAAGCGGTCGATCTCGGCGGATGATTTCTTCAAGGGCCTGTTCACCACGGCACTCGAAGACGGTGAGATCATCACCGCCGTGTCGTTCCCGGTTCCGGCGAAAGCGGGCTACGCCAAGATGCGGCATCCGGCCTCGCGCTTCGCACTGACCGGGGTGTTCGTGGCGCAGACCAAATCGGGCGAGGTGCGGGTAGCCGCCACCGGCGCCTCGCAGAACGGCGTGATGCGGGTCCCCGCCATCGAAGCCGCGTTGAAGGCGAACTGGTCGCCATCGGCGATCGACAGCGTCAATATTTCTGCGAGCGGATTGCTGGCTGACATCCATGGCACGGCCGAGTACCGCGCCAACCTCGTCAAAGTGATGGCACAGCGCGCGGTGACCGCTGCGGGCTGACAATCGCGCTTTAGCGCCTCGACACAAATTTTCCGCGGCGCGCACTTCGGTGCGCGCCGTTTTTATTTTGGCCATGCGGCATGAAAACCGCTTGCCTCGCTGGTGTGAAGGCGAGAAAAGTTAATCAGCCAATTAACTCGCCCCAAAGAGCAATGTCCGAGGCCATTGCCGGATCACCGGCATCCGCCCGCGACCCGAGGAAACAACAACGTGCTCGATAAACCAGCCCAACAAAAATCAGATGGCTCCTCCGTCCGCGCCTCCGGCCCGCTGTCGGGCTTCCGCATCGTCGAATTCGCCGGCATCGGACCCGGCCCGTTCGCCTGCATGATGCTGACCGATATGGGCGCCGACGTCGTCACGCTCGATCGCATCGGCGCCAAGAAGAGCATGAAGTCGGTGGCGGGCCGCGGCCGCAAGGTGATCGAGCTCGACCTCAAGGACAAGGCGGCGATCGCGCAAGTTCTCGACCTGCTCGCCAGCGCCGATGCGCTGGTCGAAGGTTTTCGTCCCGGCGTGATGGAGCGGCTCGGGCTCGGCCCAGACGTCGTACTCGCGCGCAACCCGAAGCTGGTCTATGGCCGCATGACCGGCTGGGGTCAGGAAGGCCCGCTCGCGAACGCCGCCGGCCATGACATCAATTACATCTCGATCACCGGCGCGCTCGCCGCGATCGGACCTAAGGAGGCTCCGGTGCCGCCGCTCAATCTGGTCGGCGATTTCGGCGGCGGCGCGCTCTACCTCGTCGTCGGCGTGCTTGCGGCACTGCTGGAGGCGCAGAGATCTGGCAAGGGCCAGGTGGTCGATGCCGCCATGTGCGACGGCGCGGCGTCGCTGATGTCGTTCTTCTTCGACATGACCACGATGGGACGCTGGACCGAGGGGCGCAACCAGAACTTCCTCGACGGCGGCGCGCATTTCTACGGCGTCTACGAATGCGCCTGCGGCCATTTCGTCTCGATTGGGTCGATCGAGCCGCAATTCTACGCGCTGCTGCGCGAGCACGCGGGCCTGACCGACGCCGATTTCGACGCGCAGATGGACCGCAACGCCTGGCCGGCGCTGAAGGAGAAGCTGAAGGCGGTGTTCAAGAGCAAGACGCGCGAGGACTGGTGCAAGATCATGGAAGGCACCGACATCTGCTTCGCGCCAGTGCTGACCATGTCGGAAGCCACGCAACACCCGCACATGGTCGCCCGCAATGTCTTCGTCGAGCGTCACGGCGTGAAGCAGCCAGCGCCCGCGCCGAGATTCTCACGCACGCCTTCGGCCGTCCGCGAGCCGGAGGCGGCGGAGATCGGGGCTGTGACGGCTGCGTGGAAGGCCGGGCGCTAGCGGCGCTACGCAATCGCCTGGAGCCCGGCTGAAATCGAGGGAACTACGTCATTCGCGCCGCGGGCGCGATCTGCGATGATCCCGGCCAATCCGCGGAGATTCAACCATGGCGCTCCAGCTTCGACCGAACTGCGAATATTGCGACCGCGACCTACCGCCTGATGCAACCGACGCGCGGATCTGCTCGTATGAATGCACATTCTGTGCGGATTGCGTGGAGACGAAACTCTTCAACGTCTGCCCGAACTGCGGCGGCGGTTTTGCCCCGCGCCCGATCAGGCCGGCGCAGGAATGGCGGCCGGGTGTGTGCACCGCGAAGCAGGTGCCGTCCGACAAGCGGGTGCATCTGAAGTACAGCCTGGACGATGTCGCGGCGCATTGCGCGCGGATCAAGGACGTAGCGCCGGAGAGGCGGTGAACTCCTGCCACACCGGCATTGCGAGGAGCCCTTGCGACGAAGCAATCCAGAATCCCTCCGCAGAGAGATTCTGGATTGCTTCGCTGCGCTCGCAATGACGGAGGTCGTGGCGGCGGCGCGCCCTACTCCGCCGCCAAAATCGTCCCCTCGACCTCGCCGAACCCGACGCGGTATCCCTTGCCCTGACACCAGCCGCGCATGACGAGGCTGTCGCCGTCTTCCAGGAACGACCGCTTGATGCCGCCGGGCAATTCGACCGGCTCGGTGCCGTTCCAGCTGATCTCGAGCAGGCTGCCGCGCTGATCCTTCTCCGGACCGGAGATGGTGCCGCTCCCTAGGAGATCGCCGACATTCATGGCGCACCCGCTGGAGGCGTGGTGCATGAGCTGCTGCACCGAGGACCAGTACATGTATTTGAAATTGGTGCGGCTGATGCTGGCGGTGGCGTTGGCGCCGGCAGCGCGCAAGGACACGTCGAGTGCAATATCGTAGTTCTGCGGCTTGCTCTGCTTGAGATAGTCGAGCGGCACCGGCTCCTGCTCCGGCCCCTTCAGCCGGAACGGCTCCAGCGCCTCGCGCGTCACCACCCACGGGCTGATCGAGGTTGCGAACGCTTTTGCCAGGAACGGACCGAGCGGCACATATTCCCATTGCTGGATGTCGCGCGCGCTCCAATCGTTGAGCAGCACGAAGCCGAAGATCATCTCCTCGGCTTGGCTCTCGCGTAGCATGCCGCCCATCGGCGATGGCTGGCCGATCACGACGCCCATCTCCAGCTCGAAATCGAGCCGCTTGCACGGCGCAAAGCTCGGAAGCTCGACGTTCGGCAGCTTCAGCTGCCCGCGCGGGCGCTTCACCTTGGTACCTGACACCACGACGGTGGAGGCGCGGCCGTTATAGGCGATCGGCATATGCAGCCAGTTCGGCTGCAACGCATTGTCCTTGCCGCGGAACATCACGCCGACATTGGTGGCGTGCTCCTTGGAGGAATAGAAATCGGTGTAGCCCGAGACGGAGAAGGGCAGATGCAGTCTTGCATCGCGCATCGGCACCAGCGCGCGGCTGCGCAGCTCCTCGTTGTCGCGCAGCTCCGGATGATCGTGACGCAAGAGCTCGCTGATCCGTGCCCGCGTCTTGGTCCAGACCTTCGGTCCCAGCGCCATGAAGGGATTGAGCGAGGCCCCGGAGAACACACCGAGCGGACCAACGTCGAGCCGCGAGTCCTGCTCGAGCTCCCAGAGATCGAGCACGTAATTGCCGATCGCAACACCCACGCGCGGCGTCGGATTGCCCACAGTCGAGAACACGCCGTAAGGCAGGTTCTGGATCGGGAAGTCGGAAGCGGAATCGACGTCGATGAAGGAGCGGAGGCTGGGGTCGTTGGGGTGGGGCATTGGTTTTCCGTGGCGCAGCGGTGGCGGTGTCACCCTCCCCTGGAGGGGGAGGGTCGGCTCGTATTGAGCGCAGCGAAATATGAGACGGGGTGGGGTGATCTCTCAACATGAGCACTGTTGGACGTGGAGAGACCGTCACCCCACCCCGCTCGCGCTACGCGCGATCGACCCTCCCCCTCCAGGGGAGGGTAAGAAGCCTCACGGCCTGTTCGGGTCGAACCGCTTCTCCAGGCCCTTCCAGCACTCCGCATAGTCGTCCTGCAGCGTCGACGACTTCGCGGCATGCGCGGTGACGCGCTGCGGATAGCGGGTCTCGAACATGAAGGCCATGGTGCCGGTCAGCTTCACGGGCTTCAGTTCGCCATTGCTGGCATGCTCGAACGCGTCGCGATCGGGACCGTGCGGCAGCATGCAATTGTGCAGGCTGATGCCGCCGGGGACGAAGCCTTGCGGCTTGGCATCGTAGACGCCGTAGATCAGGCCCATGAACTCGCTCATGATGTTCATGTGATACCAGGGCGGGCGGAAGGTGTTGTCGGCGACCATCCAGCGCTCGGGGAAGATCACGAAGTCGATATTCGCGGTGCCCGCCGTCTCCGAGGGCGATGTCAGCACCGTGAATATCGACGGATCAGGATGGTCGAAGCTGATCGCGCCGACCGGCGAGAATGTGCGCAGGTCGTACTTATAGGGCGCGTAATTGCCGTGCCAGGCGACGACGTCGATCGGCGAATGGGCGAGCTGAGTCTTGAACAGCGACCCACCCCATTTCACGTAAAGCTCGGTCGGCGTGTCCTTGTCCTCGTAATACGCGACCGGCGTCAGGAAGTCGCGCGCATTGGCGAGGCAATTGGCGCCGATCGGCCCGCGCTCCGGCAGCGTGAAAGCGCCGCCATAGTTTTCACAGAGATAGCCGCGCGCCGGACCGTTCGGGATTTCGACGCGGAACTTGACGCCGCGCGGGATCACCACGATCTCGCCGGGCTCGGCATCGATGCGGCCGAACTCGGTGACGATACGCAAGACGCCCTGCTGAAGCACGAACATCAGCTCGCCGTCGGCATTGTAGAAATGCTGGTCCACCATCGACTTGGTGATGAGGTAGACATGCGCCGCCATGCCGGCCTGCGTGTTGACGTCACCCGCGGTCGTCATGGTCTGCACGCCCTGGAGGAAGGTCACCTCCTCCTTCGGAATCGGCGTCGGATCCCAGCGCAGCTGCGCGATCGGCAGATCGTATTCGTGGCACGGCGCCGAACGCCACAGCCCGGCATCGATCTTCTCGAAGCGGCCGGAATGCTTCACCGACGGGCGGATACGGTACAGCCAGGAGCGCTCATTGGTGCCGCGCGGCGCGGTGAAGGGCGAGCCCGAGAGCTGTTCGGCATAGAGGCCATAGGCGCAGCGCTGCGGCGAGTTGCGCCCGATCGGCAGCGCGCCCGGCAGCGCCTCGGTCTCAAAACTGTTGCCGAAGCCGGACATGTAGCCCGGCGTCACCTGTGCGGAACTGCGAACGATCTGATCGGGCGAGGTGTTGATGTTCATGACTATCCTCCTCCTTGCAGGGCAGACCACATCTCCTGATCGCGCTTGTCGGTCCAGATCACGGGGTCGTCGATCCCCGACGCTTCGTCGAAGGCGCGCGACACGTTGAACGGCAGGCAGTGCTCGTAGATGGCGAAGCTCGAAAATTTCGGATCCATCACTTCGCGCGTCGCCGCCATCGTCTCCTTCAAGGTGCGGCCCTTGGCGACGGAGATTTCGGCCGCGCCATAGAGTGTGGAGACGAAATCACGCGTCATCGCGATGGCCTCGCGCCCGGTGGCGAGGCCCTTCAGGGCATCGCCGCGGCCCGGCGCGATCGCCTTCGGATTGAAGTTGCGGATCTCGTTCAGCGTCATCGGCCATTCGCGCAAATGCGCATCGCCGCAATAACAGGCCGAGTGATATTCGATGAGATCGCCGGAGAACATCACCTCGGCATCCGGCACCCAGGCGACGATGTCGCCGGAGGTGTGGCCGGCCCCTAACTGCATCAGGCGCACCTCGCGCTTTCCCAGATAGATCGACATCTCGCCTTCGAAGGTCAGCGTCGGCCAGGTCAGGCCGGGGATGCTCTGCGCGTCCTGGAACAGGCGCGGGAAGCGGCCGTATTCGGAATCCCAATCCTGCTTGCCGCGCTCTTCGATCAGCCGGTAGGTCTCCTGCGAGGCGACGATACCTTGCGCCTTGTAGGCGGATGCGCCCAGCACGCGCACCGCATGATAGTGCGACAGCACGACATATTTGATCGGCTTGTCGGTGACGGTGCGCACGCGCTCGATCACCTTGTTCGCCATCGCCGGCGTTGCCTGTGCATCGAACACGAGGCAGCCGTCGTCGCCGACAATGACGGCCGTGTTGGGATCGCCCTCGGCGGTGAAGGCATAGAGATCGGTGCCGATCTCGGAGAAGGTGATCTTCTTCTCGGAGAGATCGCCCGTGGATGCGAAGTTCTTCGCCATCAATTCGTCCTTCAAGTCATTGGGTTATTGTTGTTGCTGTTGTTGCTGCTGGCCGTCGATCATGCGCCGCTTGGCAAGGCCGATCGCTTCGCGCAGCACGTCGATGTCGCCGATATGGTTGGCGAGGATCAGCACCAGCGCCGCGTCGAAATCGGCGCTCTGCTCCTCGGTGAGGCCGCGATGCGCCTCGACGATGGCGCGAAAGGCATCGTCGGGACGCGCGAAGTTGGAGTTGGTGGAGAGCGGCATGCGAAACCTCAATACAAACCTTCGGCCCGCGCCAGCGCCGCCGCGATCGTCGCACGCGTCGGGCGGCGGAAGCGCGCTGCGACATAACCGTCGGGCCTCAGCAGATAGGTGGCACCCGGCTCGGCGCCGTAGCGCTTTGCGACCAGGCCCGAGGGATCGGCAAGTCCGCCCTCATCTCCAATGCAGATGCCCTTGATGCCATCGGGCACATCGACCGGCGCGCCATTGCTGAACGACAGCAAGGTGAAGTCCGTTCCACCCTTGCGGAAGGCATCCGTCAGATAGATCAGCTCGCCGGCGCGCGTTGCGACGGGCGCGTCGAGCATGGAACAGCCGGGCGACGGTCCACCGCGCCACGTATCGGCATCGAGCGAGGACAGCGGCGAGTGGTAGCTGCACGGCACCGACAGCCGGCCGGCATTGACCATGCGCTTGCCGAACTCGGTCTCCTTGGCGAGCGACAGCACCGCCTTGCGCAACCGCGCTTCCTGGTGCGAGTTCGGCGCCATGAAATCGGTCGAGCGGGTGGATTCGCGGATGTTCTCGTCGGCCGCCATGCTGCGCTCGACATGGTAGCTCTCGAGCAGGCTCGCGGGCGAAGTCCCGCGCAGCACGCGAACGAGCTTCCAGGAGAGGTTTTCGGCATCCTCGAGTCCCGAGTTGGCGCCACGTGCGCCGAAGGGCGAGACCTGGTGCGCGGAATCGCCGGCAAAAATCACGCGGCCATGGATGAAGCGGTCCATCCGCCGGCATTGGAATTTGTAAAGCGAGATCCATTCGAACTCGAACTTGTCATGGCCGAGCATGCGCGCGATGCGCGGCCGCACGTTTTCCGGCTTCTTCTCGAGAACCGGATCGGCGTAGCGATTGAGCTGGAGATCGATGCGCCAGACGTCATCGGGCTGCCGGTGCAGCAGCGCCGAACGTCCGGCATGGAACGGCGGATCGAACCAGAACCAGCGTTCGGTCGGGAATTCCGCGGTCATCTTGACGTCGGCGATCAGGAACTGATCCTCGAACACCTGTCCCGCGAACTCGGCGCCGACCATCTGCCGCAGCGAGGACCGCGCGCCGTCACAGGCGATGACATATTGCGCGTGCAGCCGATAGGCTCCCTCCGGCGTTTCGATCGTCAGCGCGACGGCATCGTTGCGCTGACCCAGCGCCGTCACCTTGTTGCGCCAGCGTAGGTCGATCGCAGGCAGATCCTGGATGCGATCGACCAGATAGGCTTCGGCGTAATATTGCTGAAGGTTGATGAAGGCCGGGCGCTTGTGACCGTCCTCGGGCAGCAGATTGAATTGGTAGAGCTGCGACTCGCCGTGAAAGATCCGTCCGACGCTCCACACCACGCCCTTCTTGACCATGCGGTCGCCGACGCCGAGGCGGTCCCAATATTCCAGCGAACGCTTCGAGAAGCAGATCGCGCGCGAGCCTTCGCCGATACGGTCGGCATCGTCCAGAAGCACGACGCGCTGGCCGCGCTGGGCAAGATCGATCGCGAGCGACAACCCCACCGGGCCCGCACCAACGACCACGACAGGATGCGCGGCCGGGTCCTGGCCCGGACGATCCTGATCGGGGTGGCGGCGATAGCCGAACTGGGATTTGGCCTGCGCCATGCGCTAACCTTTCTCTCTGGTCAGGAGAGGACTGATCTGCTAGATAGTCTCACGTGCAACTATTTTGGACCGGAGCCGGCCGGCCGTCAACTGAATTCGGAGCGCTTTCCTTGGCGAGGACATCCAGCGACATCGCGCTGAAGGCACGGCAAGCCGACGAGGCTTCGCCGCGGCCAAAGCCCCGGCTCGATCTGTTCAAATTCGTGCCGTTCCGCCTCAACCGGCTCGCGGCTGAGGTGAGTTCCGCGCTCGCGGTCGAATATCAGGAGCGGCATGGCCTCGACATTCCGGCATGGCGCGTGATCGCCACGCTCGGCTTCCGCAATGATGCCTGCAGCGCGCAATTCATCTCGCAATGCACCCGCACGCACAAATCGACCATCAGTCGGGCGGTGACGATGCTGCTGCACCAGGGATTGATCGAGCGGGTCGAGAACGAAGCCGACCGTCGCGAATTCCGCCTGCAACTGACGAAGAAGGGCCGCGCGCTCTATGAGGAGCTATTCCCGCAATTGCTGCGGCGGGAAGACGAGATCCTCGCCTGCCTCTCTGCGCAAGAGCGCAAGCAGCTCTCGGCGCTGCTCGGCAAGATCGAGCAGAGTCTCGACCTGATCCAGACCAGCGAAGAGGCGGACGCCAAGCAGGCGTATTAGGGTGGGTAGCTATAGCGGAAATCGACGAAACATAGGCCAAGGTCTGCTACGGGCCCAACAGGCGACATTCCCTGCTTGGCCTGATATGAAAGAGGCCGCTACGTGGCATCGGTCAAAATTGAAACGGACTAACCGAAACGGAAATCTTGCCGTCTGCGGTTAGTTCCACCTCGAAGTCCACTTCCTTTTGCGCTGTCACATCCTCAACGGTCGCAGACAATAAGGCGGTACAGGTAACTGCTCGCTTGGCTTTGCTTCTTGAATTTGTGCTTATCGCATCATCCAACCTGTAAGAGGCACCTTGTCTCGCCTTTTCCCAAATCGCTAGTTTTTCGGCCTCTGTGGTCGCATGACTTATCATCGCCGCAACCGCGCTCGAATTCATAACGGCGTAGTTGACAAGCGCGTTGTTGCTGTCGTCCGAAACGATCTTAATCACTGTATTACGCGCATCCAAAGAATTACACTCGGGCATCGTTCCGGCACAACCGCCCAGCAAAAGTAAAACAGGGAGACGCGCTAAAACCGACTGTCCTTCCAGAAAATGCTTCATCGGAATCCGGACCACATCAGACAGCCGACGTCGTGACGGCTGCAGTGCTGTTCGATCAGGGCCACGAGCAGACCCGTCGCAAGGCCGCTGCTCGCAGCTTTGTTTTATTCGATCGCCTGGTCATCTCCACCGCCTCGCTCGCCTTCCCAGGGCTGTACGTGACAGGCCGCAGGGATTTGCAATTACTCGATCAGCAGCAGCCCGCGCTTCTTATCGCCATCGTACGTATTCACAGCTGCGAACAGCCGCTTTCGCTCGACTAGCCATGGCTGGTAATTGGAATTGACATCGAGCACGAAAACTAGATCTTCGGCTTCCAGATAGCCGCCAATGGGCGAATGATGTCCAACACCAGCACCAAAAATTTGCGCGCGATTGAAATTCACGATGTAGCGCCGGCTTGGATCGTGGAGCGACGCAAATGTTCCAGAAACTGACCCTCGCTGAGATTACGCAAGACCGTGACTTTGCGGCTCGTGTTGGTCCGCGCCACCTCGGCCAGTTCGTCAAGCGTGAGACCCAGGATGCATAAGCCCGTCCAGCACCGCCCGGTGCCGGCCAACACCTTACCCTCCGTGCTTGCCGTCTCGCCGAGCGACCTATACGCATTCGCAACAGCTGCAGGTCCGCAACGAGAGCTATTTGATTGCCAGTTCACGTTCCTATGGAATGTGGCGGCCACTGGCAGGTGCCACGCGCGTTCCATAAGCTCCGGTGTACGTGTTACCGAGAATGCAATGGCTTCTGTCGGCACGCGTGACTGGCCGACGACAAGGGCCCCGGCACCCAGCAGGCCCGCAGTGACAACCGTGCAGATAATGCTGACTGAGCGCCACCGCTTCATGGGTCTGAACCTGGCAGCAGTCCGACTGGAGGCTGGCCAGATTATATCCTTAAGCTGATTGGCGGAAGCGACCCCAAGTAAACGTCCGTTGAAGGTCATTCGCGTCGATTTGGCCGCGTCGCCACCACGTCCGGTCTGGCGTCAGCTGCTGACGTCCGGGCGCTATCGCGATCTTCGCCTTCGGGTCAAACTGAGAAAAGCTCAACGAGAGCAATTCGCATCCGCTAGACCCTGCGAAGCAGAACTCTAAAAGGCTATCCGCGGTTTCGCCGATGGGCCAAAGGCGGACATCCCTGATCACATTCGATCACCACGTTGCGCGAACCACCAAACTCAAATGAACAAGCGCCGCAGCCCGGTCGGGTTAGGCAGACTGCGATCTCACCATGCGCTCAATCAGGGGCGCGGAAACGGTAGCCGATACCGGTCTCGGTCAGGATGTATTCCGGTCGGTCCGGCTCGTCTTCGATTTTTTGCCTTAGCTGGCGAACATAGACCCGAAGGTGTTGCGGATCCGTGTTCTGATCCCAAAGTTTTCCGAGGAGAAACCGATGCGTCAGCACTTTTCCGGCGTGCTGCACCAGCAGTCGCAGGAGGTCGTACTCCTTGCGCGAAAGCGGCACCTCGCGAGCGCGCACCCTCACAGTGCGGCGGACGAGATCGATCGACAGATCGCCGATCCGGAACTTCGGGCGCTCACCGTGGATTTGCAGGCGGTCGCGCAGAGCTGCCCGCATCCGCGCAAGCAGTTCATTCATCTCAAACGGCACTGTAACGTAGTCGTCGGCGCCGCAATCGAGCGCCTCGACCTTGCCGGTTTCGTCACCTCCACCGGACAGCACGACGATCGCGACATGCTCGTTTTGCGCGCGGAGCATGCGGAGCAGATCGAGGCCCTCCATGTCCGGCAGCCCGAAATCGAGGAGGATCACGTCAGGATTGTGCGATAGCAGATGCAGAGCGATCTTTCCGTTTGAAGCGTCAAGGATCTCATAGCCTTGCGTGACCAAGCCCATCCTGAGCAGCTTTCGGATCGACGGCTCGTCATCGACGATCAGAACCTTGACAGACCCAGTGCTCATGCAACCAGCCATGCCTCCGGTAGTGCTGGGATCGGCAGGCGGATAGCGCGCCGATGCGGTCGCTCAATTCTACCGCCGAAGTTCTGCCCATAGCTGCGGCATTGTGGCCGTGCACGGAGGCAAGCCAAGATCGTCTGCGCGACGGCAATGCGGCCGGAAGAGTCGTCTATATCAACGACCCCCGATTCCTATAAGATTCCTATATTCCGGCCCTCCGATAACTCTGGTTTCTCTATGTCCTTTGCATCCATCTTGCGGGTGCGGTCCGCATTCGCGCCATCGATGATGGAGTGTGCGTTGTCAACCGGAAGCGATGAGACTGAGCGTTTTGAACGGATGGCCGATGAGCTTCGCGGCGCAGGGGTGCTCACGACCGATCTGATCGCCAAGGTTGTTGCGGATGCCTGCACGCGAGTCTCAAGCCTGGCGAGAGCCGGCAAGGCGGCAGGTTTCGATCGCCTGATTCTCGCAGAGGCCTGGACGGAGGCGGCGCTCTCTCTGATCGAGTTGGAACTGCCGATGTGGCGCCTTCGCCGGCTGGTTTACGACGGCGGCGAGTGGGTCTGCTCGCTGTCCCGTCATCCCGATGTTCCGATCGAGTTCGACGAGATCGCCGAAGGGCGGCATGAAACGAGGGCGGTCGCGATTCTGTTGTCCTTAGTGGAGGCAAAGCGGCTTCTCACTACGACTGCACTTGTTAGCGCGCCATCCGTGCCACAGGTCCACCCCATAGCGGCAGATCCATTCTGCTGCGATAACTTCAGGTGAACCGGATGGATCTCCGTGCAGTGGTCCGATCCCTCCTCCGTGAGTACAGAGGTACTTGAAAAAACATGTCGACGAATAGTGCCGATCAGGCGGGGGCCGAGATTCAAGACTCGCAAACTGTCGATGGTCGGCAGCATGCCGGCTTCTGGGGCTTAACCCTCGGCGCCATCGGCGTCGTCTATGGCGACATTGGAACGAGTCCCCTCTATGCGGTGCATGAATCCGTGCTGGCGGCGGTTGGCCCCGGAAATCCGGCGAGCTACGAAGCTGTGCTTGGGATCCTTTCGCTGATCGTCTGGGCACTGCTCCTGGTCGTCACCCTCAAGTACGTCGTCATTCTGCTGCGTGCCGACAATCATGGCGAGGGCGGGACGCTCGCCTTGATGGCGCTCGCCAACAAGGCCATGGGCGCGCGAGCACCGATCATCGTGCTGTTAGGCATCATCAGCGGCGGCCTGTTCTATGGCGATGCGATCATCACCCCCTCGCTCTCCGTGCTATCGGCAATCGAGGGCATCAAGATCATCACCCCGGCGTTCGAACCTTATGTGGTCCCGATAACGGCCGCGATTCTGCTTGGCCTGTTTTCGGTGCAATCCCGCGGAACTGCACAGGTTGCCTCGTTCTTCGGCCCGATCACGCTGGTGTGGTTCATTGCACTCGCGCTGGCGGGCCTGTGGCACATCGCGCAGAATCCGTCGGTGCTGCTCGCGTTCGATCCCCTTCATGGCGTGCGCTTCCTTCTCGAGCACGGCATCGTCGGGCTGCTGACCTTGGGTGCGGTATTCCTGGTGGTAACGGGCTCGGAGGCGCTCTATGCCGACCTCGGCCATTTCGGTCGCGGACCGATCCGGACGGCCTGGCTGTTCGTCGCCTTGCCGGCACTGACGATCAACTATTTCGGCCAGGGCGCCTTGATCCTGGCGGACCCAGCGGCGATCGAGAATCCGTTTTTCCTGCTCTACCCGCAATGGGCCTTGATTCCGATGGTGATACTCGCCACCGCGGCGACCGTCATCGCCAGCCAAGCCGTCATTACCGGGGCCTACTCCGTGACCCAACAAGCAATCCAGCTGGGCCTGCTGCCGCGACTGGAAATCAGGCACACGTCCGAGGCCCTCGTCGGACAGATCTACATGCCGCGCGTCAACGGATTCCTGCTGGTCGGCGTTCTGGTGCTCGTCTTCATGTTTCGCTCGTCGAACGCGCTGGCCTCCGCTTACGGCATCGCCGTCACCGGCACCATGGTCGTGACGGCGATGCTCGCCTTTGTCGTGATTTGGAAGGTATGGAACTGGTCGTCCGCGGCAGCCGCGGCATTGGTCGCGCCCTTCCTGATGTTGGACCTCACCTTCCTTGGCGCCAACCTGCTGAAGGTCATGGAAGGCGGCTGGATGCCGTTGATGCTCGGGACCGCCATGGTGGCGATCATGTACACTTGGCGTCGCGGAACGACGGTTCTGGCGGCAAAGACCGCTAAGCTGCAAACCCCGTTGGACACTCTGGTGAAGATGCTGGAACGCTCGCCGCCGCCTCGCGCGCCAGGAACCGCCGTCTTTCTCACCGGCGATCCGAAGCATGCACCGACTGCGCTTATGCACAATCTCAAGCACAACAAAGTGCTGCACGACCGGAATGTTGTCCTGACGGTCGAGTATGGCCAGAGGCCGCATGTTCCGCCAGAGGAGCGCGTCCGCATTGAGCCTCTCGGGGATAGATTCCTTCGTGTCGTTCTGCGGTTCGGGTTCATGGACGTGCCGAATATCCCCCACGCCCTTGCCATCGCTCGCAAGGCGGGATGGCAGTTCGAGATCATGTCGACCTCGTTCTATCTGTCACGGCGCTCGCTCAGGATCGCCGCCAGGTCGGAAATGCCGCGCTGGCAAGATCGGTTGTTTATTGCTCTCGCCTCGGGAGCCAGCGATGCAACCAACTATTTCCGGATTCCGACCGAGCGCGTTGTGGAGATCGGCGCCCAGGTTGCGATCTAAATCGTATCACAGGTGCAATGTCTCCGTACGGTGCCCGACGTCCCAAGGCCGACGCGCGGATACCTCTATTGGACGCAATGTCTCAGATGCGTTGAACTCTCGTCGGAACGTGAGCGCAAGCGCGGACTACCATGCAGCCCGTGACGCAATACGCCAAAAGTGGCGACATCCACATCGCGTACCAAGCGTTCGGAGAAGGTCCGATCAATCTCGTCTTGGTTCCCGGCTTCGTATCGAATGTGGAGAATTATTGGGACGAGCCCGACCTCGCCCGTTTCCTGACCCACCTGGCAAGCTACGCCCGCGTTGTGATCTTTGATAAGCGCGGGACGGGCATGTCAGATCGGGCAACTGAGCTTCCCGGCCTGGATCAGCGCATGGTTAGCACGACGCTTAGCGCCATCGCGCATCGCACTACTCGTTCGGCATGGCTATGCGATTTAGATCCTCCAGCATCTGCTACAGCCAGCAATTGCACCCCGTTCGCGGCCGTGAGCGCGAGGATCGCGGGTGTCCTTGCTAAGCAGCGAAGATGAAGCGCGTACCCGTGTAGGAGCGTAGGAGCTTGTTCGGCATCTCGGCCCTGGCCATCTCGTAGAACGGCTCGCCAGTGCAGTGCAGTGGAATGACGTAGTCGATGTCGAGACCATTCAGCGCCGTGATCGTGTCGCGCACATAGTCCTCCTTGTAGGGCGCGAGGTGGAACCCGCCGATCACCGCATGAACCTTGCTGATACCCGAAGCCGCTTGGGCTTGTTTGATCGCGTTGATGACCCCGCGATGGCTGCAAGACATCAACACGACCAACCCGCGGCCTTTTAGATTGAATGCAGTGGCGATCTCGTGCCGGAACTGGTCCGGGACGACAGTCTTCGTCCGTTCGTCCTCCGGAAGCTTGTCAGCATCCAATGCCGTGATCCACGCCGATCTTCATGGCGCTGGGGGACAGCAGCTTCTCAAAGCTCGTTTGGCCGATATGCCCCGTGGTGAAGCCATGATCAGCGACCAGTGCCGGCCCTTCTGCATAGGTCACAGCAACATTGGCACCTTCCAGTGCCTTGCGATCCAAGACTCCGAAGTCGGCGCGAACCGGCGGAGCCGTCCATTGGCGGGAGCAGAATGCGTCCTCGCCGCCGATGTAAATTGGTAGCTTGGCTTTGAGCTTGGCGTTGTTTTGTTTAAGGAAGCCGGCAAGACCGCCAAAATGATCGTAGTGACCGTGGCTCAAGACAAGAGCATCAATCGCGGCCGGATCGATGCCTACGAGATTGGCGTTGTTGACCAGCGCGTCCGGTGTGAACCCGAAATCGACCAGGACATGTCGTGTTTCGGCGCCGCGCCGCGACTCGACGTGCATCGACAGGCCGAACTCACTGATCAACGTTTTACCCGGCGGCTTGCCACCGCCGATGCCCCAGCCGAAGTGCTCAATCTCAACGTCGGAAACCTTCCGGCTCGGCGCGACAGCGAATTGGTAGCTGTCGACGACCACGCGCACTGCCACACGATCGATCTCCGGAACCTTCCCGGCGATCGATTCTGCGCGTACCGGCTTCCCGCTGCCGATCAGCGTCGCCACGACGGCGGTGAACAAGGCAGCACCGCCGCCGCTACCACATCACGTCGATGAATTGCGTTGCATTGGCAAAGTAGCATGATCAAATCCTCCCTTTACGTGGCCCTTGCTGCCGCAAGGCATTACGCGGAAACGCACTCCAGGGCGGAGGCGTTGGGGCGCCGAACACACCAGCGTCTGGCAGCCCGCACACCGAGGATTAGACGCATCCTATCCCGCGCGGGATAGCGTGGCGAGTCACATTGGTCAGCTGAAGTCACAAGGCGACGTCCCACGGGTGGGGGCTGCGTGTCCGCTCGCCCCTCGAAAGCCGACATGCAGGATTCATAAGCACGCGACCTAGTTCGATCGCGGAGGTGCGCAAGCGCCGTCATGCGGACGATGCTTCGCATCGCCGCGAGAACCATGAAGGCCCCGCTGCTGCATCTCGGCCTTGATCCTTCGAGACGCACGCAAGAGCGCGCGCCTCAGGATGAGGGTCTGCGTCAGGCTATCTCGCAAACGATCGCGACGGCGGCAGGTGCAGCGCCCATGCATCGACCTTGTCGCTGGCGCGCGGATAGATCTCGGTCACGATCGGATCATGGCCGGGAATGAATCGATCAGGGTGACCGGCGAGGCGCTCGATCGTCTCCCAGGCCTGCGCCATGTCGCCGACATTGTAGACGATCGGGAACGGGCTCTTGCGCTGCAGATTGGCGTAGTAATGCGCGGCATCGGACGCCAGCACCACCGGTCCGCGCGCGGTCTCGACCTTGACCACCTGCAAGCCGTCGGAGTGGCCGCCGACGCGATGCACGGTGACGCCGGGCGCGACTTCGCCATCGCCGGAATAGAAGGTGACGCGCTCGCCATAGACATGGCGCACCATCTGCGTGACGTGCTCGACCGAGAACGGATGTCGCAGCAGTCCGTTGCACATGCAACGGCCCGTCGCGTAAGCCATCTCGCGCTCCTGGAGATGGAAGCGCGCATGTGGGAAGCGATCGAGATTGCCGGCGTGGTCGTAATGCAGATGCGTCACGATGACGTCGCGAATCGCGGCCGCGGCGACGCCGAAGCGCTCCAGCGCGTCGACCGGATTGAGCGTCAGCTTGCGCGCCCGCGCGCTCGCCTCCTCGGCGTTGAAGCCGGTGTCGACCAGGATGTCGCGACCGTGCCCTCGGATCAGCCAGACGAAATAGTCGAGATCCTGCGCCGCGCTGTCGTGCGGGTCGGGCACGAGGAAGTTCATGTGGGGGGTGCGCGGCGACATTGTCGCATAGCGCAGTGCGTAGATCTCGTAGACGTTTCCCATGACGCTGCTCTTTGTTTTGCTTTTTTCTGAGTGGACCTGCAGAGACGAGCCGGCGGACCAAGCCATTGTCCGTTGCAAAGGTCAAACACCTGAGGTTGCGGCGACCGCTGTCCTGCAATGTGAGACCAATCACATTTTGGTCGCCCTGGCTGCCCTAACGTCCCGCGGACAGGATCGAGCCAGATCGCATCGAGTGCAACCATGACAGCCTCTTTATTCCCCTTGCAGCGCGGCCATGCCTTGCGGTCGATCGTCGCGATAAAGTCGAATCTCCAAGCGGTTGACGCCCCCCATCCCGGGTCTGATAATGCATGGAGCGAAAGTTAAGGTCGCCGCGGCGCAAGCTGGGAACGGTGCCTTTTTGGCTGGACCGCGCTGATTATGAAAATTCGCTTCCTTTTTCTGCTGCCTTTGCTCATCTCGCTTGTTCCGACTGCGCCGTCGCTTGCGGCTGGCGACCGCTTTGCGCTGGTGATCGGTAACGCCAAATATCCGGATGCGGATGCCCCGCTGAAGGAACCGATCAATGATGCGCGCGACGTCGCCGACGAGCTCAAGCGCGACGGCTTTTCCGTCGAGATCGGTGAGAACCTGACCGGCGACGGCATGCGCCGCGCCTTCGACAAGCTCTACGGCAAGATCAAGCCCGGCTCCGTGGCGCTGGTGTTCTTCAGCGGTTTCGGCATCCAGTCCGCGCGTCAGAGCTACATGCTGCCGGTCGATGCGCAGATCTGGACCGAATCCGACGTGCGCCGCGACGGTTTCAGCCTGGAGACCGTGCTCGGCGAACTCAACACCCGCGGCGCTGGCGTCAAGATCGCGCTGGTCGACGCCTCCAGGCGCAACCCGTTTGAGCGCCGGTTCCGCAGCTTCTCGGCCGGCCTGACCCCGGTGATCGCGCCGAATGGCACGCTGGTGATGTATTCGGCGGCGCTGGCCTCGGTAGTCTCGGACGCCGGCGGCGAGCACAGCCTGTTCGTCCAGGAACTGCTGAAGGAAATCCGCGTCCCCGACCTGATGGCCGAGGAGACGCTGAACCGCACCAAGATGGGCGTCACCCGCGCCTCGCGGGGCGAGCAGGTGCCGTGGATATCCTCTTCATTGGCCGAAGATTTCTCGTTCATTCCAGGAGCCGGCGGATCGCGTCCGTCAACGACGCCGCCACCCGCGCCGCCGGCCGTGGTCGCCAACAACCCGCCACCGGCACCACCCGCGCCGCCGACACCGCCTTCGCCGCCGAAGCCGGCCGACACGGCTGCGGCTCCTGCACCTCCACCCCCTCCTGCGCCAGCACCGGCTCCCTCGCCGAAGCCGCAGGTCGAGGCTGCCCTGCCGCCACCGCCGCCGCCCGTGAAGCCGGTTGATCCCGGTCCCGCGCCGAGCACGGACAGCGGACCGAGCCCCGCCGTCCTGGCTGACGACCCCACGATCAAGAGCCTGACGGCCAAGATTGCCGCCAATCCGGACGACGTGAACGCGCTGTACCGGCGTGGCCAGGTCTATGCCAGCAAGGGCGCCTACAACCTCGCCATCAAGGATTTCGACGATACGCTCCGCATCAACGCGAAGGACGTCGAGGCGCTGAACAATCGCTGCTGGACCCGCACCGTGGTCGGCGATCTCCAGGGCGCGCTCAAGGATTGCAACGAGGCGCTGCGGCTGCGGCCGAACTTCGTCGATGCGTTGGACAGCCGCGGGCTCGTCAACCTGAAATCGGGCGCGGTCAAGAACGCCATCGCCGATTTCGACGCGGCCCTGAGGATCAACCCGCGCCTGACGTCCTCGCTCTACGGACGCGGCCTCGCCAAGCAGCGCAACGGCTCCGCCCAGGAAGGCGCGCTGGACATCGCCAATGCCAAGGCGATGGATCCGAACATCGTTCAGGAGTTCGCAAGCTACGGAGTGCGTTGATATTTTTTTCGGTTGAGGCAGCAGACGCCTCGAACCTTCAACAGCCCAAGGAAGACTAATGGGCGGATGCCGCAAGGGGGCCTTTCCCGAGGGCTATTGCAGGAATTTGGAAATGCGCGAGCTGGCTGCGCAGGAGGGACTGCTATGAAATTGGCTGCAAAGGGACTGACCGCGATCCTGTCCATCATCACCATCGGCGCCGCTCTGTCGCTGCCGGCTTCGCCCGTCTTCGCGGGCGACGAAAGCAACAGCAAGAACGTCACCGAGGACGAGATCGTCCGCGCACTCGCGCCGCCGCCGAAGAAGCCTTTGACCCGCGGCCTCTCGATCACCCCGCAGGCCGATCCCGCGCCGAACGCGGCGGAGACCAAGCTGATCCAGTCCGTGCGCGGCCGCTCGACGCGCTCGCTGTCGTCGACCGAACGCGAGGAGATCGCCTCCGTCGCCAAGGACAAGCCGAACATCGATCTCGAGATCACGTTCGACTACAACTCCGCCAATATCAGCACCAAATCGATGCCTTCGGTGCAGGCGCTCGGTCGCGCGCTGACCAGCCCCGACCTGAAGGGCTCGACCTTCGTGGTCGCCGGTCACACCGACGCCGCCGGCGGCGAAGCCTACAACCAGGACCTGTCGGAGCGCCGCGCGGATTCGATCAAGCGCTACCTCGTCGACAAGTACGGCATCTCGGCGACCGACCTCGTCACCGTCGGCTATGGCAAGAGCAAGCTGAAGGATCCGAGCCAGCCGATGGCGGAGGTCAACCGCCGCGTGCAGGTGGTCAACATGGAAAACAAGACCACCGCATCGAAGTAAGCACGACGCAATCCTTTGCAGTGACACGTCGTGATGTGGTGTAACGTCTCGCTTCCAAAGCGCGTCCCGCAGCCTTGCGGGACGCCGCTTTATTTCGGGGAAACGCTCTCGATAGGCCTCGTACGGACGGCCGTGAGCCAGGCCAGGGTGATCCGGCGATGAACCTTTCCGCATATCTCAAGCCGGCCGGAACGGTGGCGTTCGTCGTCGCGCTCGGCATCGGCTATTATCTGTTCGAGCATCGGCGCCGCCCCGAGGCGAAGGAAACGCCGGGCGAGGCGCTCGTCATCGTGACGAAGTCGACCAATGCCTGCTTCTCCGACCTCGTGCGGGTGACCGGCTTCTTTGTGCCGCGCCGCGAGGCCGTGGTCGTTGCCGACCAGGAAGGCTCGCGGGTCACCGACCTCTTCGTCACCGAAGGCACTGTTGTCACCGACAATCAGGAGCTGGCGCGCCTGACCGCGCCACCGCAGATGCCCGGCCAGCCGCAGCGCCCCGGCCCGCAAGGCCCGCTCTCGCTGAAGGCGCCTGCGCCGGGCCTCGTCACCGAGGTCCGCACCATCGTCGGCGCGCCGGCCTCGCCGCAGGCCGGCCCGATGTTCCGCATCGCCGTCAACAACGAGATCGAGCTCGACGCCCAGGTCCCGGCGGTTCACATGCCCAAGCTCAGCTCCGGCGCGACCGTGCGCATCAGCCGCGACGACGCGCCTGATCTGATCGGCCGGGTCCGGCTGGTTGCGCCCGAAATCGACCGTACGACCCAGCTCGGGCGCGTCCGCATCAGCGTCACCAACAATCCCTCGCTGAAGGTCGGCGTATTCGCCCGCGCCTCGATCGACGCCAAGCGAAGCTGCGGCGTCTCGATCCCCAAGACCGCGATCGACCATCTCACCGTGCAAGTCGTCAAAGGCAATATTGTCGAGACGCGCAAGGTGCGGGTCGGACTGTCGTCCGACAGCGCGACGGAAATCCTGGAAGGGCTCGAGGTCGGCGAAATCGTCGTCGCCGACGCCGGCTCTTCGCTCCATGACGGCGACCAGATCAAAACCATGTTCGCCGATGAACTCGATCGCACGCGAGTACGCTGATGGCTCTTAATATCTCGGCATGGTCTATACGTCATCCGCTGCCGTCTGTCGTCTTTTCGATCATCCTGCTGATTCTCGGCTGGACCTCCTTCACCAAGCTCGCGATCACACGGCTGCCGTCGGCCGACATCCCCGTGATCTCGGTTGCGGTCTCGCAGTTCGGCGCAGCGCCAGCCGAGCTCGAATCCCAGGTCACCAAGACGGTTGAAGACGCCGTCTCCGGCGTCGAGGGCGTGCGGCACATCACCTCTTCGATCACCGACGGCCTGTCGGTCACAACGATCCAGTTTGCGCTCGAGACCAACACGGACCGCGCGCTCAACGACGTCAAGGACGCGGTGACGCGCGTGCGCTCCAACCTGCCGCAGAACGTCACCGAACCGCTGATCCAGCGCGTCGACGTCATCGGCCTGCCGATCGTCACCTATGCCGCGATCTCACCCGGCAAGACGCCGGAGCAGCTCTCCTATTTCGTCGACGACGTCGTCAAGCGCGCGCTGCAAGGCGTGCGCGGCGTCGCCCAGGTCGAGCGCATCGGTGGTGTCGAGCGCGAGATCCTGGTCTCGCTCGATCCCGACCGTTTGCAGGCGATGGGGCTGACCGCGGTCAATGTCAGCCAGAGCCTGCGCGGCACCAATGTCGACGTCGCCGGCGGCCGCGCCGAGATCGGCAAGAACGACCAGGCCATCCGCACGCTCGCCGGCGCCAAGACGCTGGGCGATCTTGCCGGCACCATGATCCCGCTGTTCGGCGGCGGCGAGGTCCGGCTCCACGATCTCGGCACCGTCACCGACACCATCGCCGACCGCCGCACCTTCGCCCGATTCAACGGCGAGCCGGTGGTCGCGCTCGGCATCAAGCGCTCCAAGGGCGCCAGCGACGTGAAGGTGGCCGAGGCCGTGCAGAAGCGCATCGACGCGCTCAAGACTGCCTATCCCGACGTCGATTTGAAGCTGATCGACACCTCGGTCGAATATACCAAGGGCAATTACCACGCGGCGATCTCGACCCTGTTCGAAGGCGCCATCCTCGCCGTCGTGATCGTGCTCCTGTTCCTGCGCGACCTGCGCGCGACCATCATCGCCGCGATCTCGCTGCCGCTGTCGATCTTCCCGGCGTTCTGGGCGATGGACCTGCTCGGCTTCTCGCTGAACCTCGTCAGCTTCCTCGCCATCACGCTGTCGACGGGTATTCTGGTCGACGACGCCATCGTCGAGATCGAGAACATCGTCCGGCACATGAACATGGGCAAGTCGCCCTATCGTGCCGCGTTAGAGGCTGCCGACGAGATCGGCCTCGCGGTGATCGCGATCTCGCTGACGATCATCGCGATCTTCGCACCCGCGAGCTTCATGTCGGGCATCGCCGGGCAGTTCTTCAAGCAGTTCGGCATCACCGTTTCGGTGCAAGTGTTCTTCTCGCTGCTCGCGGCCCGCTTCGTCACCCCAGTGCTGGCCGCCTACTTCCTCAAGCACAGTTCGCATGAGGAGCCGCCGCCCGGCCGCATTTTGCGGTCCTATCATGGAATCGTGGCCTGGTCGGTGAGGCACTATTTCATCACGGTGCTGATCGGACTCGGCATCTTCGCCGCCTCGATCTGGAGCATCACGCTGCTGCCGCAGGGCTTCCTGCCGGCGCAGGACAGCGCCCGCTCGCTGCTTGCGCTCGAGCTGCCGCCGGGCACTCAGCTCGCCTATACCGAAAAGGTCACCGAAGACATCGTCGCGCGCCTGCGCAAGCGGCCCGAGGTGAAGAGCATCTTCGTCGACGGCGGGCGCGTCCCGCCGGGCACTCAGGAAGTCCGGCGCGCCGCCCTGATCATCAACTACACGCCCAAGGACAGCCGCGACATCACTCAGCGCGAGCTCGAGTTCTCGATCAGCCAGGAGCTGGAGAACGTTCCCGACATCCGCTTCTGGTTCCTGGACGAGAACGGCTTGCGCGCGATCTCGCTGGTGGTGACCGGTGTCGATCCCAACATCGTCAACAACGTCGCGAGCGAGCTTGCGACGCAGATGAAGCGCATTCCCACCATCTCCAACGTGATCTCGGAAACCTCGCTGGAACGACCCGAGTTGCGCATCGAGCCGCGCGCCGATCTCGCCGCGCGGCTCGGCGTCTCGACCGAAAGCCTGTCGCAGACCATCCGCGTCGCCACCATCGGCGACGTCGGGCCTGCACTTGCCAAGTTCGACGTCGGCGACCGCCTGGTGCCGATCCGTGTTCAGCTCGAGGACGCCGCGCGCGGCAATCTGAAGACGCTCGAGCAGCTCCGCGTGCCGCTCGGCGAGCACGGCGAGAAGGGCGGCGTGCCGCTCTCGGTCATCGCCGACGTCAAGCTCGACCAGGGCCCCACCAGCATCAACCGCTACGACCGTGAGCGACAGGCGACCGTCGCGGCCGACCTCGTCGGCTCCGCCGCGCTCGGCGATGCCACCAAGAAGATCTACGAGCTGCCGGTGATGAAGAGCCTGCCGAAGGGCGTGAAAGTCTCGCCCTCCGGCGACGCCGAAAGCCTGAACGAATTGTCTGACGGTTTTGCGACCGCGATCACGGCCGGCCTGATGATGGTCTATGCCGTGCTGGTGCTGCTGTTCGGCACCTTCCTGCAGCCGATCACCATCCTGTTCTCGCTGCCGCTCTCGATCGGCGGCGCGATCGCCGCCTTGCTCGTCACCGGCAAACAGCTCACCACGCCGGTGTGGATCGGCATCCTGATGCTCATGGGCATCGTCACCAAGAACGCGATCATGCTGGTGGAATTCGCCATCGAATCCATTCACGCCGGCAAGCCGCGCGAGGAGGCCATGATCGACGCCGGCATGAAGCGCGCCCGCCCGATCGTGATGACCACGATCGCGATGGCCGCGGGCATGATGCCGAGCGCGCTCGCGGTCGGCGCCGGCGGCGAGTTCCGCTCACCGATGGCGCTCGCGGTGATCGGCGGCCTGATCTTCTCGACCATCCTGTCGCTGGTGTTCGTGCCCGCGATGTTCATGGTGATGGACGATTTCGGCGCCCTGATCTGGCGCTTCGGCAAGCGGCTGATCGTGCACGGTGAGGACGCCGCGGTTGCCGGTCATCACGGAACGGCGCCGGCGGAAGCTACCCCGGCGCCGAAGAACATCGCGCGCCCAGCGGCGGAGTAGAGTTAGCGGGAACGAAACTGGGTGCCATCACGATGCATATTCCGAATGGCAAGAAGGCTACTGTCGACATTCGGAAGCTCGAAGACTATTGCCTGAACCCCTCGCATCCGCGCGGTCGACACAAAGCGAGAGTTTTCCGCGACGCTCTCGATCTTCAGCGCGGTGATGCAACCTGGCTTCGCAGTGCGCTCCTCGATGCAGTCCTTTCCGGCGATGCGTCCCAGATTGCGACAGATCGCTGGGGCAGCCACTGGCGCATGGATATCCTGCTTAGGCGACAACAGAAGCAGGCTGTGGTAAGAACTGCATGGATCATACGGACCGGCGACGACCGGCCGACATTCGTCACCTGTTGGGTGCTATGATGAGCGTAGCGAGCAAGAGAGATCGGGCGCCGGCGACGCTGGATGTCGTCGCTTTGCTGGCGAGCCTTCCAGAGCACCGCTTGGCGCGAGGAAACGTCGGCACGATCGTCGAAGAGCTTGACGACAAGACGGTGCTCGTCGAATTCAGCGATGATGACGGCCGATCATATGCTATAGCACCGTGCCTGCGGTCAGAGCTGCTAACCCTGCACTATGTGCCGGAAGCAGCTTAACTACCTCCTACTCGTTCCGAGCGATCGCCGTCAGCTTGGTCATGTTCCGCAGCAATATCCGGCCGCGCTGGAGATCCAGGATCGCCTCCTTGCGCCAGGCCTGAAGCTGGCGGTTGACGCTTTCGCGGGCGGCGCCGACGAAGACGCCGAGCTGCTCCTGCGAGATGTGCACCTCGGAGCCGAAATCGGCGGCGAGCGCGCAGAGCCGCCGCGCCAGCCGCACCGGCAGCGGCTGAAGCATGGATTCCTCCATGCGCTCGCTCTGCCAGCGGATGCGCTGGCAGAGCAGCGCGATGATCTTGATCGCGACCTTTGGCTCGCGCTCGAGGAAACCGAGGAAATCTTCGCGCCGCAGCACGAACAATTCGCTCGCCTCACCCGCGGTAGCATCCGCCGTGCGGCTCTGGCCGTCCAGCACCGCGACCTCGCCGAACAGGTCGCCCGGCCCCATGAAGTTCAGCGTCAGCCGGCTGCCGTCGGAGGCGCCGGTCTCGATGCGGACCTGGCCGCGGCGCACGCCGAACAGCGCGTTTCCGGGATCGCCCTTCTGAAACAGCACCTCGCCGCTCCCCAGATGCTGGGTGTGGCAGAGATTGGACAGCCGCTGGAGTTCGTCCGCACCGAGATCCGCGAACATCGCGTTCATCTTCAGGATGACCGCAAATTCGGCCTGCTTGCTCATTTCAATGTCCTCGTCAATTTACTCGTGAATGTCCTTGGCAAATCGCTTGGAACCATCAACATCAGGATCGCGTAAAACCGCGCCGGAGAAGTGTGTCATAAGTCACATAACTTTGCAGCACCCCCCGACTATTTTTGCGCGCTTGGAGCCGCTTCCCGTCCCGGGATAAACTCAGGCACAAAAGACGGGCGCAAAGGACAGTTAATCTGCCGGGTTCGCTGCCGATCGTCCGTCGTTGGGAAGTCGACATGAGAGCACTGAAATTCGTCGGCGCGGCTTTGGCTGTCGTCATCATCGCCATCGCGGTCCTGCTGGTGGTCGGAATCCCCTCCGGCTTCCTGACCTCGACAATTGCCGCGCGGGTCGAGAGCGCGACCGGCTATCGCCTGTCGATCGACGGCACCACCAAGATCAGCCTGTGGCCGACGCTGAACGTCACGCTGAACGACCTCACGCTGCAAGACCCGAAGGACCGCAGCGGCATCACGCGCCTGACGGTCGACAGCGTGCAGGCCGACATGTCGCTCTCCAGCGTCTGGTCGGGCCACCCTGAGATCAGCGAGCTCGTCGTCACCCACCCCGTGCTCTACCAGCCGCTGCTGCGTGAGCGGCTGCCGAATGCCGGCACCGCGTCGAAGCTGCCCGCGCTTGACACGAGCGATGCGACCATCGACCGCGTCAAGGTCATCGACGGCGAGGTTGCATTCGCGCGGATACGCGATCGCGTCGAGGGCCGCATCAGTGCCATCAATGCCGATGCCGTCGTTGGCGGCGACCGCAAGGTCAACATTACCGGCACCGCACGCGTCGGCGAGCACCCGACCAAGTTCGACATCAAGGCGGCCACACCAGCGGCGCCGGGCGACCGGCCGACGATTCCGGTCGACTTCGCCATCGACATGCCCGACGTGCTGAAATCCCAGCTCGCAGGTCACGCCGACATGCGGCTGAGCGGCGATGTCGTGATGATCAACGGCGTCAATGGCAGGCTCGGCGACGGCGCCTTCAACGGCTGGGCTTCGGTCGACATCGCGAGCAAGCCGCTGGTCAAGGTCGATCTCGACTTCCAGCGGCTCGCGATTCCGCTGGCGAAATCGCCGGAAGGCACGGCCGGACAACCCTGGAGCAATGCGCCGATCGACGTCTCCGGGCTCAATTATGTCGACGCGCAAGTCAGGATCTCGGCGAACGAAGCCGTGATCGGCGATGCCAGCCTTTCGCCGCTCGCACTCGATGCCAAGCTCGCCGGCGGCGTGCTGAAGGCCGGCACCGCCAATCTCGGCGCCTATGGCGGCCAGGTCTCGGGCGAGGTGATCCTGGATGCCACCACCGGCGCGCCGAGCTTCGCCATGCATTCCGATCTCGTCGGCGTGCGGGCGCGGCCACTGCTCCAGGGCCTTGCCGAATTCGACCGGATCGACGGCAGGCTGCAGGCCAAGCTCGCTTTGCGCAGCGCCGGTACCAGCCAACGCGCGCTGATGGCGAACATGCAGGGCACGGCCTTCGTCAATTTCCAGGACGGCGCGATCCGCGGCATCAATGTCGCGCAGATGATCCGCTCGCTGACCACGAGCACGCTGTCCGGCTGGCAAGAAAACCAGGACCCCGGCAAGGAGCAGAGCACGGACTTGTCGCAGCTCTCGGCCTCCTTCCGCATCGACAAGGGCCAGGCGGTGACGACCGATCTCAATCTGATCGGACCGCTGGTGCGCGTGACCGGCGCCGGCACCATCGCCCTCGACACCAAGATGATGGGCTTTCGCGTCGAGCCCAAGCTCGTGATGACGACCGAGGGCCAGGGCCGCACCTCCGATCCGGTCGGCTTCGGCATTCCCGTGATGATCCAGGGCACCTGGTCGCAGCCGCGGATCTATCCAGACATGGCCGGCGTGCTGGATAATCCGGACGCCGCCTATGCCAAGCTGCGCGAGATGGGCAAGGGCCTGTTCGGACCTGATGGCGCCGGGCTCGGCAATATCCTGGGCGGCCTCGGGCTGGGCGGCACCACCGCACCGGGCGGTGGCAACGCGACCGGCAATGCCAATCCGCAAGGTCAGCCGCCGGGACAGAACAATCTGCTCGGCGGCCCCTTGGGCGAAGCCATCGGCAATCTGATCCAGCAGGGGCTTTCCAGCGGCGCGGGATCCAACACTGGCGCCGGCCGCAGCCGCAGCCTGCCGGCGACGCCATCCACGCCGGCTCCACAGGCCTCGCCTACGGCCCCCGCCCCGGAGGACCCGCCGGTCGCGCAGCAGGACAGTCAGCCAATGAACGACGTGCTGCGGCAGCTCTTCAATCGATGATGGGCGGACGCAGGCTGCGGCAATTCAACCGCTTTTCCAACTGCCGCTTTTCCAACTGCCCCTTTGCCACCGCTTCTGACGTCCACAGCGGGTAACCACAACGGCGGCTCGGCCGGCCCCTTGGCAATCCCCTGGCCCAAATTGTGGTAGAACGGGCTCGAAAGGGCCCGTACGGCCGGCAGCGCGCAGCGTCAATGGCGGCGCGAGAGGATCGGGATGGCAGGAGCGAACGACAAGACACGGTTTCTGCGCGAGGGCCTGTTCGCCAAATATGTCGTCTCCCTCGTCGGCCTCGTCGTGTTCGTGCTCGCCGTCAACGGCGCGATGGAGACCTGGATCTCCTACCGCGCCACCCGGACGTCGCTGACCGACGGGCTGGAGGACAAGGCGCAAGGCGCCGCGCGGCGGATCGAGCAATCGATCTCGGAGCTCGAGCGCCAGATCAGCTGGGTGACGCGCGCGAGCCAGGACACGCTCGAAAAGCGCCGTGCCGATTACGCATCGCTCCTGCATCAGGTCGCGGTCGTCAACCAGCTGTTCCAGCTCAACGGCGAGGGCCGCGAGGTGCTGCGCGTCTCGCGCCAGTCGACCACGACCGGCAGCAATGCCGACCTCTCCCGCGACATGCGCTTCACCGACACCGTCGCCCGCGGCGTCAGCTACGCGCCGGCCTGGTTCGCCGACCGGACCCCGTTGATGTCGATCTCGGTGGCGCATTCCGGCTTCAACGCCGGCGTCACGGTCGCGGAGATCGATCTCAGCTTCCTCTCCGACTTCCTCTCCGACGCCCAGGTCGGCAAGGCCGCGTTCGCCTATGTGATCGATCCGCGCGGCCGCGTGCTGGCGACATCCTCGAAAGGGCCCGACATCGGCAAGGACCTTTCGAAGCTGCCGCAGGTCGCGGCCGCGATCGCACCCGGCCGTGAGCCCGACACGTCGGGCACCGATTTCAACGGCCATGCGGTGATGAGCGCCGCAAGCACGATGCCGAAGCTCGGCTGGAGCGTGCTGTTCGAGCAGCCGACCACGCAGGCCCTGATGCCGATCCGCGACCAGCTCGTGCGCATCGCGCTGCTGATCGGCATGGGCCTGATGGTCGCGATCCTCGCCGGCACGCTGCTCGCCCGCCGCATGATCATCCCGATCACGGCGCTGCGCGACGGCGCGCACAAGCTCGGCGAGGGCGATTTCAGCCACCGCATCGACGTCCACACCTCCGACGAGCTGGAAGACCTCGCCGGCCAGTTCAACCGCATGGCCGATCAGATCCAGGAGACCTATTCGAACCTGGAGACCAAGGTCGAGGAGCGCACCCGCGATCTCGCGCAGTCGATCCACGAGCTCAAGGTGCTGGAAGAGGTCGGCCGCGCGGTCTCTTCCTCGCTCGATCTCAATGCCGTGCTGCCGACGATCGCGGCCCGCGCCATCGAGATCACCCGTGCCGATGCCGTGCTGATCTACGGCTATGACGCGGAACAGCGCCGCTTCAACCTGGTCGAGGCGGGCGGCATCGACAAATCGGCCGAGGGCGCGCATGTCACCATCGACGAAGGCGAGAACATCCTGAGCGATTCGGCCGGGAGCGGCGAGCCGATCGCGCTGGCCGATCTCGACCAGGCTTTCGAGCAGCCGCTGCGCGACGCTGCCGTCAATGCCGGCTTCCATTCCGTGCTGGTGGTGCCGCTGGTCGATCAGCAGGGCACGCTCGGCTCGCTGGTGGTGCTGCGCCGTGCCAGCGGCGCATTCGCCCCCAGCATCATCGGCCTGATGCGCACCTTCGCCAACCAGGCGGTGCTGGCGATGCGCAATGCGCGGCTGTTTACCGAGGTCGACCACAAGAGCCACGCGCTGGAGACGGCGAACGAGACCGTGCGCGCCCAGGCCGACAAGCTGCGCGAGCAGACCGAGCAGCTCAAGGACTGGAACAAGTCGCTGGAGGCGCGCGTCAAGACCCAGCTCGGCGAGATCGAGCGCATTCGCAAGCTCGAGCGTTTCCTGGCGCCGCAGGTGGCGCAGCTGATCGCCTCCTCCGACAGCCCCGAGGGGCTGCTCACCAGCCAACGCCGCGAGGTGACCGTGGTGTTCTGCGACCTGCGCGGCTTCACCGCGTTCACGGAAGCGACCGAGCCGGAGGAGGCGATGAACGTGCTGCGCGAATATCACGCGGCGCTCGGCAAGCTGATCTTCAAATATGAGGGCACGCTCGACAAATACGCCGGCGACGGCGTGATGATCCTGTTCAACGCGCCGATTCAATTCGAGGACCACATCCAGCGCGCGGTGAAGATGGCGGTGGAGATGCGCGACACCATCGGCCCGCTGACCGAGCGCTGGCGCAACCGCGGACATAGCCTCGGCTTCGGCATCGGCATTGCGCTCGGCTATGCAACGCTCGGCCAGGTCGGCTTCGAGCAGCGGCTGGAATATGCCGCGATCGGCAGCGTCACCAACCTCGCCTCCCGCCTCTGCGGCGAGGCCAAGCCCAACCAGATCGTGGTGAGCCGCCGCGTCTACGGCATGGTCGAGCCCTGGGTCGAAGCCCGCGCCCTCGACGATCTCCAGCTCAAGGGCTTCAATCACCCCGTGCTCGCGATGGAGATCCTGTCCTGGCGCGACGAGGTCGAGAACGTGGTGGATGCCGCGGCGGCACGGCGGAGAGGCTGAGCGGCCAAACAAAAAGTGCGAAAACAACCCCATGCACAGTAGACGGCGGCTTTGGGATCAATGACTTAGGCGGGCCTTGCGCGGGTGCCGGCGTGATTTGACACGTCGGGCGCTCAGGCTGATTTCGCGACGTTACGAAAGCGCTCCAGAGACGCTCTGATCGCGCAGATGCGTAAAATTCCAGATCTTGGCGACGTGAGGCTGGGCGTTCACGGTGCGCTCCCGAGAAACGGATTGACGATGGTGAGCCCGCCGATGCTGCGGCCGTGTTGCAGGTCTTCGCTGTAGAGCGTGTCGCAGCCGGCCTCGACCGCCGCAGCGACGATCAGCGCGTCATAAAAGGCAAGGGTGTGACCGCTGGCAAGCGCAAGCGCCGCGGCGTGCGTGTGTGATGTCAGCGGCAAGATGTCGGGAAAGCGAAAGCGGAGGGACTGCACAGCTGCCTCGATCATTGGCCAATCCTGCTTCTGCTTCTTACGCAACACGTTGGTGAACTCGCTCAGCACCTGCGCGCTGATGACACCACCGCCAGCAATCGTGTTCAGCGCCCGCTGGCGCTTTGTGTCGGTCGAATAGGCGTAGATCAGAATATTGCTGTCGAAGAAGGCGCTCACCGCTCGTTCGCCTCATCGCGATCGAACTTGTAGCCTTCGGGCAGGGGAAACTGGAACTGCTCTACCTGCCTGAGAAATTCCGCTCGCTTGTCGATCTTCTCTACTGCGAGCCGGCCCTTCGAGGCCTCCACCACGTTGAGTTCGTCGCCGGGCGAAAGATTCAGGGCCTCGACAAGCGCCTTGGGCAGGCGAACCGCCAAGCTATTTCCCCATTTGGAAACCAGCACGGAACCCTCCATGATATACATCAAGCTAATGTATATTATAAAATGGATATCATTTCTCCTCAAGAGGCCTGCAGCCGATGCCTTCTTGGGAGGCGCACCGGCGAAGCCGAGGATCTCGCGCAATTCACCCTCCCACGAACCATATCCCGCCTCCCTGCGACCAATCCTCGCTTCGCGAAAATCCGGATGGAGACGACCTGTGGCGTTTGCCTTGCCTTCGCGTGCTTATGATTTGCAGATGCTGGACCGTCCCGCCGACCGTGCGCGCGATCATGGCTGGGTCTATGGGCTGCCGCCGGGCATCACATCCGAACAATGGCCGCTCGATCCGGTCAGCGGCTATCCGCTGATGCACGGCTTCACGCTTCTGCTGCCGGAGGATTATCGCGTGCATGGCGAAGACATCGCCGCGGTGTCGTTCTTTGCCACCGCGCCCGATCACAATGACGGCGGCGCGCCCGACGACCCAGAAATCCGCGAGGCCATGCTGACGCTACCAGCGCATCCGCGGCTGTCGCGGATGACCGACGTCCTTGACTACGAATATGCTGCGCTGCTGCTGACCAAGGCCGAATATGAGGGCGCGCTCGCGACCCCGCCGGCGCCGCTGGCGCTTGCGACGGCCGAGCGCCCGCGCTGGCTCGACGTCGGCGGCGCCAGCGCCTTCTTCGAGGCCGCGCCGCCTTACGGGCAGAAGATGTTCGCCAGCGCTCCGCGCACTGCTCTCATTGAAAATCGCGCGATTGCCTTGACGCCGCGCGCGAGCGATCCCAACGCCGGCAAGGGCCCGCAGGACGAGCACACACGCGAGAAGCCGCCGACCGGCTATCAGCCCTACTACTATTACGTCGGCGGCGTGCCGGGCCGCGACAATTTCCGCCTGCACGATTGGAGCAAGGACCACGCCCACAATCATCTCGGCGGCACCATGCGGCCGTGCCAGGCGGTGCCGGAGATGAGCCCGTTCTACATCGAGTTCGAGGAATATTTCGGCGGCTATAATTTTGGCGGCGGCAATGCGCAGCTCGACTTCAGGGACATGAAGTTCGACTGGGCGTGCGGGTGATCACGCCCCCCGCTTCGGTCCGATCGCCTCGAAGCCGGCCTTTTGCTCGTCGCTCAGATCGGCCTCGAAATCGTCGAGCGCATCGCTGATGCCGCCGACCGCTTGCAGCATCGTCTCAAGTCGCGCCTTCACGGCGGCGAGGCGGGCCTGCGGTGTCGCGGCGGTTTCCGCCGGGCAGGCGCTCAGCGTCTCCATGGTGCGCAGCGTGGTGTCCTGGAGCACCTCAAAGCGGGCGCGGGCGGTCTCGTCGAGCTTGAGCGTGGAAGCAATCTCGGCAGCGGGCCATTGCTGCTGCATCAGCTGCTCGTATTGGCGCTGCGCCTTTTCGTCATAGCGGGGATCGTAGCCCGGCTTGCATGCGGCGGCAGCCTGCGCGTCCTTGGGCTGAGCTGCGGCAAGCGCGGCGCGACGCTCATTGCCGAGCGCATTGAGTCTGGCTTTCTGGTCGTCATTGAGGAGGCCGACGAATTTCGAAAGCGGCGACGCGACCGCGTCAATTGCCTTGATCATGGCCTCGAGCCGCTCGCGCATCAGGCCGAGGCGCTCGGCGGCGGTGGCCGGGGCCTGCGCCGGGCAGGCGGCCCGGATGGTGTCGCGCGCAGCATTCCAGGCGGACGCGAGCTCGTCGAGCGCGGTGCGCTGCGATTCGTTCGGCGCTAAAGCGGCAGTGATGCGTTCGACCGGCAGACCGCCGGTGTCGCTGGCTTCGCAAAGAGTCTCCGCGGACGGGGTGCGCCGCGCGCGCCGGCCTTGCGGCGCGGTGTAGGCGGCAAGCTCCGTGGCCGCATAAGGCGTGAAGATGGCGGCATAGATGTCGCCATAGCCATAGAGCGAGAGGCTGGTGGTGTCGCCGAAGATGATCGCGGTGGTGAGATCGTCATGCGCGAACGGCCAGAACACCGGGCCGACCCAGCCGTAGCTGCCGTCGAGATGGCGCCACCAGCCCTGCGGACGGCGACCGCCCTGCCAGCCCGACAGCGCGGCCTGTGCGGTGAGCGCCGCACGCAGGACGTAAGGGTTGGCCGGCTGGCCGCGCTCGCCGCCGCGGGGATCCTGCGACCTCAGCGCGGCCGAGCGGTAGCGGCCACCGCGCACCGCCATGCGGGCATGGCGCAAGCGCGACAGGCCGATCATGTGGCCGACGGCAAAACGTGCAACGCCGAGCGGGCCGCCGCGCAATCCGAACTGGGCCTCGGCCTTGTCAGGCAGCACCACGGCTCCAAACAGGAGGACAGCGCCCGCCAGCGCCAGTCCCATGCGTCTGGACATGAAAACTGACCTGACCACCTCGGCCTCCTCCCAACGCCAAGCGCGCACTGCGTCGCATCACAATGACGCGCGGGGGAACCGATTGTTCCGGAACCACAGGGGGCAAAGCGTCGCGGGCAACTGCTTATCTCTCCCGCTTTTGGCGAGAGGGAGAGGAAAGACCGTTCCCGTCACTGCGCCTTTGGCGGCATCACGAAGGTCTGGCCGGGATAGATCAAATTGGGATTGTGGATCTTGTTGCGGTTGGCGTTGAAGATCACGGCGTAGCGGGCGCCGTCACCATAGGCGAGCTTGCTGAGCGCCCACAGGCTGTCGCCGCGGGAGATCACACGGCTGCCACCCGCTTCCGCAGGTGTGGCGCTAAGTGCGTCCGCCGGGGAAGCCGATGCGACTGCGGTCGCCGCTGCCCGGGCCATGACCTTCGGCTTCGGAGCACCCATCAATCTGGGCCGAGCCGTGGGCCTGTCGGGCGCTGAGGCCAGGTGTGGCGATGCCGAGGGCAAGGAGGCCACGACTTCAGGCTTGTCGTCAGGCTTCTCGGCCTGTTTCGCCTCTTGTTTCGCTTCTTGCCGCACGGCGGGTGCCGGCGGCGGCGCGGCCTCGGCAATGGTCACCGGCATGCTGCGGCTGGATTGCGTGACGGTCCCGTCGGTCGATTTCGCCCGCAAGGTCAGCTCATAGGAACCGGCGGGAAGCTGCGGCGGGGTCATCACGAACTGGCCCGACGCATCGGCCGTGACGGTGTCGAGCGGCTTGCCGTCGCGCAGCAGCTCCACCTTCGCACCCGGCGTGGCCTGGCCGGCGATCACCGCCGCCTCGCCATGATCGTCGATGCGCGCGACGTCAAAACGCGGACCCGCATCCGCCGCTGCCGGCGGCGGCTTGACCGGCGCGAGGTCGGCCAGCGCCGTGACCTGCTTCTGCGTCTCGGCCAGCGCGCCCGCCTTCGGCTCGGGCGCCGGCGACGGCGATGCGGCTGGGGCCGGCGGCGCGTTGGCGGCAAGCTTTTGCTCTTCCGGCTTGGGTTCCGGCTTCAGCGCGGGCTTGGCTTCGGCCTTGGGTTCGACTTTGGCTTCGGCCTTGGCCTCCGGCTTGGCGCCGACGGCGACTTCGGTCTTCGCCTCGCCCGGCAGCAGGCGGCGCAGTTCGGTGGGGCCGATCACCAGCACGGTGCCGCCCACCGCGAGCAGACAGAAGGCAATGAAGGCCTTGGATGCGGTGATCATCGGAAATGAACCTTGGGACGCAAATCAGCCGAGGGCAGCAAATTGCGCCGATTTCGCTGCGGCAGCAAGACGATCGTTGGGATGATGCGCAGCCGCGCCCGAGATGAACCGGCAGGGCCCCGTTGGCGTCAAATCAACGAGACCGCATTGCGCCCGATTTTTTTAAGGATTTGCCCCGTGAACGCATTTTGCCGCCCTGCAACATGGCTGGCGCTTGCCCTGACGCTGGCCGCCTCGCCTGCGCTTGCTGCCTCCGGCCCGCCGCCGGGCTTCGTCCTCACCGACGATGAAGATCTCGGCTTCACCTCGCCCGACAAGGCCACCAAGCTCGAGCAGTACATGAAGGACGGCGAGGATTTCGACGTCAAATGGCAGGTGTGGGCGCGACACGGCGAAGGGATGACCGAGCTGAAGCCCGAGCAGGGCTATCCGGCCGGCTTCCGTTTCACGAGCGATTCGCAATGGCTGGTGCGGATGCAGAAGACCGGCTCCGGCGAGCAGGACCTCTTTCTCTACCATGTCGAGAAGGGCGCCTTCGTCAGCGCGACGAAGCATTCGCTGAGCGATCTCGCCTGGGCCTATTTCCACAGCCGGCCGGACACGCGGAAGATGAAGCTCGACTACCACATCTCGGCCAATCTCGTGAAAGGCACGGAAGAGGCCTATCGCGGCCTCGGCGTGAAATGGCCCGACAACCGTTACCTCGTGATCTCGCTGTCGGGCGAAATGGACAAGCACCCGAAGAACGTCGCCATGAAGGGCCTCGCCGACTGGCGCTGCCGCTATGATCTCAAGACCGGGACCTTCGACGTGCCGGCGATGTTCGCCAAGGCGAATGCGGAAGCCCTGAAGTGGGAGATCCGGCGGTGACGCCGGGGAACAACCTCCTGATTCCGTTCCGATTCATATTTTCGTAACCCTTGCTGGTAACGGGGTCTTGTCGGTTTTGCTGCATCTTGCGTCCCACGGGAGGGCTGGATGGGCACATCGATCCGATGGACCGCGCGGATGCGCGCGTTGCTGCGCCGCTGGCGCGGGGCACCGCTGACATGGCTGATCGTCGGCGGCTTCGTGCTGATGGCCGCAACCGCCATCGGCACCGCGCTCACCGTCGACCGCTTCCGGCAGAACGCGATCGAGAGCGGCCGCGACAGCCTGGAGAGTTCCGTCCGCATGCTGGCGCGGCATTTCGACCGCGAGTTCGAGGACTTTGCGGTGCTCCAGAAGAGCATCATCGCCGAGCTCGAAAGCCGCGGCATCGAATCCGCCGAGGTGTTCCGCAGCGAGATGGGCACGCTCGCTATGCACGAGGTGCTGCGCGCAAAGGCCAGCGGCTGGTCCGACGTCGCCGGCGCCAATGTGTTCGATTCCAAGGGCGTGCTGATCAACTCGTCGCGGCGCTGGCCGGTCGCCGAGATCTCGGTGGCCGACCGCGGCTATTTCAAGCGCCTCAAGAACGATCCGGCCGCGCAGGAAGAGATCGAGGTCGTACAGGGCCGGCTCGGCAACGGACCGGCGATCGTGTTCGCCCGGCGCGTCTCCGGCCCGCACGGCGAATTCCTTGGGCTCGTCTCGCGCGCGATCGCGCCGGAGCAGCTCGAATCCTTCTTCGCCTCGACTGGGCTGGGCGAAGAATCCTCGATCGCGATGCATCACCAGAACGGCCAGCTGCTCGCGCGCATCCCGCGTGTCGACGCGATGATCGGGCAGAACTACCGCAAGGGCACGCCCGAGCAGATGGCGGTGTTCGAGCGCACCTTCGTCACCACGAAGCTCGCAAGCCCGATCGACGGCAAGGACCGCATCGTCGCCTCGCGCCTCCTCACCGGCGAGCCGTTGGTGGTGGTTGCGACCAAGTCGATGGATGCGACGCTCGCCACCTGGCGCACGCAGACGAAGTTCTTCGTCACGGTGGCCGTGGTGTCGATCGGCCTGCTCGTGCTCACGCTCTATCTGATCTTCCGTCAGGTGACGCACCGGCTCTCGGTGGAGAAGCAGCGGCTCGACACCGCCATGAACACCATGACGCAGGGCCTCCTGATGTTCGATCAGGACGAGCGGCTGATCGTCTGCAACCGCCGCTATATCGAGATGTATGCCCTGTCGAGCGAGGTGGTGAAGCCCGGCGCCCATTTCCGCGAGGTGATCCAGCATCGCCACGACACCGGCTCGTTCGACGGCGACGTCTCGTCCTATTGCGACGACATCCTGAACAATGTCGGGCGCATCCAGAGCACCATCGTCGAGACCGCCGACGGCCGGCTGATCGAGATCAAGAACCAGCCGGGCGCGGCCGGCGGCTGGCTCGCGACCCATGACGACGTCACCGCGCGCATCCGCGCCGAGGAGCGTATCGCCCATATGGCGCATTACGACGCGCTGACCGACCTGCCCAACCGCGTGCTGATGCGCGGGCATCTGGAGCGCCGCGTCGCCGAGCTTGCCCAAGGCAAGCCGTTCGCGATCCTCTATATCGACGTCGACGAGTTCAAGGGCGTCAACGATTCGCTAGGACACGAGGTCGGCGACGAGCTGCTGCGCCAGGTCGCGAACCGCCTGCGCGCCTGCGTCAGCGGCAACGACATGGTGGCACGGCTCGGTGGCGACGAATTCGCCATCATCAAGGCCGGCACCCACGATGAGGCCCAGCTGACCACGCTTGCGGAAACGATCTTGAATGCCCTGCGCACACCCGTGAATTGCAAGGGCCAGGAGATTCCGACCGATGCCAGCATCGGCATCGCGATCGCGCCCGACCATGGCGATAATATCGACGACCTGCTCAAGCGCGCCGATCTTGCGATGTACGCCGCGAAGTCGGAAGGGCGTCGCACCTTCCGCGTCTTCTCACCCGAATACGACGCCAAGGCGAAGGCGCGCCGGCAGCTCGAGCTCGATCTGCGGCAGGCGCTCGCGCGCGGCGAGTTCGAGGTGCACTACCAGCCGCTGGTCGACCTCGCGGCCAATGTCGTCACCGGCTGCGAGGCGCTGCTGCGCTGGCGCCACCCCGAGCGCGGCATGGTTTCGCCCGCGGACTTCATCCCGGTTGCCGAAGAGACCGGCCTCATCGGCGAGATCGGCGAATGGGTGCTGAAGCAGGCCAGTACCGAAGCCGCGAGCTGGCCCGGCCAGATCCACGTTGCGGTGAACGTCTCGCCGGTGCAGTTCCGGTCGCGGACGCTGGCGCTCAAGGTCGCCGCCGCGCTCGCGGAGTCGGGGCTGGCGCCGGAACGGCTCGAGCTCGAGATCACCGAGACCGTGCTCATTCGCGACGACGAGGAGGCGCTGACCGTCCTCCAGCAGCTGCGCGAGCTCGGCGTACGCATCGCGCTCGACGATTTCGGCACCGGCTATTCGTCGCTGAGCTATCTGCACCGCTTCCCCTTCGACAAGATCAAGATCGACCGCAGCTTCATCAGCGACATCGGCGAACCCGAGGATTCCTCGCCGATCGTGCAGGCCGTGGTGCACATGGCTGCCGCCCGCCGCATGGCGACGACCGCCGAAGGCGTCGAGACCGAGGCCCAGCGCGAGGTGCTGCGCCAGCTCGGATGCAGCCAGATGCAGGGCTGGCTGTTCAGCCCGGCGGTACCTGCGGCGAAACTGAAGCAGCTCTTGTCGGCGCAGGCCGCGGCGGCTTGAGCCGCGCGCTCATGACTGCCGCTCGATCCGCGGTGTCCGTGACGATCGGCACCGAAGCGCTCGTGATGCGGCTGAATGCCACGCGACCGAACGCGGAACGTTCGCTCGCGACACGTGCGGGCGCCTGTCACACCTTTTGTCATAAAACGTTTCCCTCCCCGCCCCCATCGTGCGTTTGTGAAACCGTGCGCCTGCTTAAAGCAGGATCGGACAAAGCGTGGTCGCTTCAGGCAATACGCTGGGCCCTCGCAGCCATAGAACGCGCGCCGGTCCGTACAAATACGGGCGACTGATTTGAAGCTCGACTGATCAGGAGGCGCGACAATGACCGGAAACACAGCTTCCACGCGCGATCCCTCGCAGCAGGGCTTGCCACCCGCGCCTGGCGCACAGCCGGAGGACAGCTCCCGTTCCGACCGGCGCGCTGCCGGTGCGGAGATGGCGCGCGTGCTGAGGACCGAACCGTTTCGCATGGCGCTGGATCCCTCCGGCGCCGGCATCGCGCACTGGAAGCACGATCCGCTGCACGACGTCGTCGAGCCCATGGGTCACCACGTGATCATGGCCTATAACGGCGTGATGCAGCGCATGGAGCGGCGCTCGGGACGATCGGTTGCGATCGGTACGTTTCGCCCCGGGGTCCTGATCATCATTCCGGAAGGATCGAGCTCCAGGTGGGACATACCGAAACCCGTCGATGTGGTTCAACTCTATCTTCCCGATGCGACGCTGAAGCGCATTGCCGACGAGGCCGGGACCACCGGACCCGCCGACCTGCTGGAGCGAACGGCGCATCCCGATCCCATCACGTCCCGACTGCTCCTGAGCGCGGCGGACGCGCTGGAGGGCCATGGCGCGCTGGATAATCTGTTCCGGCATCAGCTGACGGATCTTCTGGCCACGCGCGTCCTGGCGGCCCATTCGGGCTCGCCGACCACGTTGCAGCCGACCGTGGGCGGGCTGTCGCCGAAAGTCCTGCTCCGTGCGATCGAACGATTGCGGTCTGACAGCGATGCGGACGTCTCGCTCGATGCGCTGGCGTCCGATGCCGGTCTGTCGCGCTTTCACTTCTGCCGCGCCTTCAAGGAAAGCACCGGGCTGTCGCCGCATGGCTGGCTGCGCCAGCACCGGCTGGAGCAGGCCATGACGATGCTGCGTGACAGTGACGATGCGGTGGTCTCGATCGCAGCCGCGCTCGGCTATTCCTCGCAGACGGCATTCGCAGCCGCCTTCAGGAAGCTGACCGGCGAGACGCCGAGCGACTGGCGGAGGCGCCACACGCGCTAACGACGGCCGCTCGAAGCGCAACGAGGCCTTCTCGATCGCGAGGAGCGCTCGTTGCGCTGGCGTCGGATGCCGGTCTGTCACGCTTTCACTTCTGCCGCGCCTTCAAGGAAAGCACCGGGCTGTCGCCGCATGGCT
>NZ_JAULLN010000040.1:0-49342 GCF_041357655.1 Bradyrhizobium sp. DN3
TGAACACGGCCAATTACACCACATGGTCCGTCATTGCCGCCGAGCAGGTGTCCGGCGGTGGCTACGACGTGGTCTGGAAGGATTCGTCGAACGGGCATTACTCGGTCTGGAGCACGGACAGCAACGGCAATTTCGTGACCACCCTCGCGGCGGCCCCGGAAGTCCTGGGGACCGATCCGTCCCTGAAAGCGCTGGAGCCGACGCTCCAGCAGGATCTCAACGGCGATGGCACGATGGGCGTGCCGGTCGCCAGCCCCGTCACGATCGAGGCGATCGGATCGACCAGTGTGGTGGTGTCCGGCGGCAACTACTACCTGGACAACATCTCGACCGGCACCGGGCCTACGCTGAAATACCAAGGCAATGTGGTGAACACGGCCAATTACACCACATGGTCGGTCATTGCCGCCGAGCAGGTGTCAGGCGGTGGCTACGACGTGGTCTGGAAGGATTCGTCGAATGGGCATTACTCGGTCTGGAGCACGGACAGCAGCGGCAATTTCGTGACGACTCTCGCCGCGGCTCCCGAAGTGCTGGGGACCGATCCGTCCCTGAAAGCACTGGAGCCGACGCTCCAGCAGGATCTCAATGGCGATGGCGCCGTCGGCGCAGCGCCGCTCGCTGCGGATAGTTCAGTGTTCAATTTCAATGACAACTCACTGTCCAGCCCGCCGGAGGCGCCTGATCCCATGCCCGGTTGGGTTGGGGCGGAGGTCACGCCCTCGCCGTCGGGGCCCGCTGAGGCGGTGGTGAACCACGATGCCTCCGTGCCCGTGAGCCCGGTCGACCTTCTGCATGACCTGCACCACAGCGGCTTGCTGCTCGCCTGACGCACAATTGGCATGCTGACATAGTGCGCCTGTTTTGCCCGACGAGTCAAATCCGCTTCGAAAAATCCGCAGCGCGCTTGGCTAGCAGTTAAGTCATTGATAAAGCTGGGTCCGGCTACTGTGCATGGGGTTGTTTTCGCACTTTTTGATGTGCGAGCGTCGAAATGACGATTTTTCTCGATCGCAACGCGCGCATTGCGAACGCCCGCTGCGGGCGATGACAGCTGCGCGCGGAATCAGGTCAGTTCAAGCGAGCGCTTGAAGTAGGCGATCGTCTCCTTCAGCCCATCCTCGAGCGCGACCTTCGGCTCCCAGTTCAGCGCCGCCTTCGCCTTGGCGAGGTCGGGCTGGCGCTGCCGCGGGTCGTCTTGCGGCAGCGGCTTGAACACTAGCTTGGAACGCGAGCCCGTCAGCTTGATGACCTTCTCGGCGAGTTCGCGGATCGTGAACTCGGAGTTGTTGCCGAGGTTGATCGGGCCGGTGACGTCTTCCGGCGTCACCATCAGCCGCGTAATGGCCTCGACGAGATCGTCGACATAGCAGAAGGAGCGGGTCTGCCCGCCGTCGCCGAACACCGTGATCGGCTCGCCCTTGAGGGCCTGGACGATGAAGGACGACACCACGCGGCCGTCATTGGGCTGCATGCGCGGGCCGTAGGTGTTGAAGATGCGCGCGACCTTGATCGGCAGGCCGTGCTGGCGCCAGTAGTCGAAGAACAGCGTCTCGGCGCAACGCTTGCCCTCGTCGTAGCAGGAGCGGATGCCGATCGGGTTGACGTTACCCCAATAGTCCTCAGTCTGAGGATGGATCAGCGGATCGCCATAGACCTCGCTGGTGGAGGCCTGGAAGATGCGCGCCTTGAGCCGCTTGGCGAGGCCGAGCATGTTGATGGCGCCGTGCACCGAGGTCTTGGTGGTCTGCACGGGGTCACGCTGGTAGTGGATCGGCGAGGCCGGGCAGGCCAGGTTGAAGATCGCGTCGACCTCGATGTAGAGCGGGAAGGTGACGTCGTGCCTGACCGCCTCGAACAGCGGATTGGCGATCAGATGGGCGATGTTGCGCCGGCTGCCGGTGAAATAATTGTCCGCGGACACCACCTCGGCCCCCGCCTCGAGGAGTCGCTCGCACAGATGCGATCCGATGAAGCCGGCGCCTCCGGTCACGAGGATGCGGCTGTTCTTGTAGCTTTCAAACGGCATGATCGGGTTCCAGGAGGATCTCGGGGGCGGGCTCGTCCGGTGAGGCCGGCAGAGTGGTATCGGCTACGGGCGGAAAGGCCAATAGGCTTGCATTCTGGCGTGATGATCCTTCAAAAGTCCAGTGGGCCGCCGTCCGGGCCGAAATGTTCATTTCCAGCTTGCAGCTGGCTACGCGGCGCTCGTGCGCCGAGCTGCGAGCTTCGCTAGAATTCCCGCCGCTTGAGCCAGGCCCGCGCACCCCAATGAGCAAAACACCAGGCCGACCTGATCAGCGAGAGCTGTTCGACATTGCGGTAGATCTGCCAGACCCATTTGGCCGAGCGCACCGGGCGGCTGGAGACCGAGGATCCCCTGACGCGGTAGCGTGCAAGGTCCTCGTTGAGGCCGTATGCGGTGTGGCCGCGCTCGAGGATCGAGAGCCACAGGCAGAAATCGTCATAGCCCTCGTTCTTCATCGCGATGGGGCCGGCGATCTCGCGGTCGACCATCGCGGTCAGCGTCGCGATCGCGGTGTTCTTCAGCAGCTGGCCATAGCTGAGCGAAGCCGGCACTTCGATCAGCCGTCCGGTGACCGTGTTGGTCTCGTTGATGCGGCGGAAGGCGGTATAGCTGAGCGCAGCCCGCTTCTCCTTGGCGAAGGCGAGCTGCCGCTCGAGCTTTTCGGGCAGCCATAGATCGTCGCTGTCGAGGAAGGCGAGATAGCGGCCCTGTGCGGCGTCGATCGAGGCCTGGCGCGCCAGCGCCGGCCCGCCATTTTTGGCCTGCCGGATCAGCTTGACGCGCGGGTCGCGCTCGCCGATGTCAGCGATGATGCCCGGCGTGTTGTCGGTCGAGCAGTCGTCGGCGATCAGGAGCTCCCAATCGGCGAATGTCTGGCTCTGCACCGAGCGGATCGTCTCCTCGATCAGGCCTTCGACGTTCCAGGACGGTGTGATGATCGAGACGAGCGGCATGATGGGTCCGTTCAGTTCGCACGGGCCGGCTCGGCGATTGCCGCGCGCAAGGTGGCCGCAAAAATGTCGAGCAGCTTGGGATCGCTGATATAGAGCTCGCCCGGATAAGACCGGCGCCAGGCGGACTCGAAATAGGGCGCACCCTTGGCGGGATCGAATGGTCCGCCGGTGAGCGCTTCGCGCAGCCGCGCCGGCACGTCGGCCAGACGATCGACCGCATACACAAGCGGGCAGGAGCGGTAGAATGCATCGCCCATCACCACGACCGGCTTGCCGAGCAGCAGTGCCTCGGCACCCGACTTACTGTTGACGGAGACGACGGCATCGGCGCGATTGAGCACGGTGTAATTGTTGGTCTGCGGCGGCAGCAGCACGAAATTGTCGAACCGGCGTGCGAGCTCGAGCAGGCGGGTGGCCGAGATGGCGCCGATCTGGGCGGGATGCTCCTTCACCACGAGCACGTGCGAATCCGGGATCGTGCGCAGCAGGAAGTCGACGGTCGCGACCTGGTCGAGATAGTCCGGCGAGCGTAGCGTCAGCGCCATGTCGGCCGGAACATGGAAGGGGTAGTAGACGAAGGGAGTTTCGGGCATCGGCCGGTAGAGCTTGCGCAGCCGCGTCGCGTTGAGCGCCATCGCGGCGTGCACGCGGGCATGGCGCAGATTGTGTCCGAACTCCTGGTGCTTGCCGAGCGCGAACTGGTCCCAGAGCTTTTCGGCGAGACGATGCGCATTGCGCAAATTGACGACCTTCTTGAACGCCGCCGAATAGTGGTGCTGGTCCTTCTTGGGGATGACGATCGCGCGCTGCGTCAGCGTCTCGTCCAGATAGGCGCGCACCTCGGCGGATACCGCGTCCGCGGGTTTGGCCATCACGTCGGGGGCGGCAAAGCTGTCCGGCGTGAAATACATCCGGCCGCGAAAGAACGAAGGCTCGATGAACCAGTTGCGGATGCCCCGGCGCCTGGCGGCGTGGAAGCTGGCGATGACGGACAGGAAGCCGCCGAGCTCCTGGACCAGTTCGGCGCGTCGCCCCTGCGCCTCCAGCCGGTCGAGCACTGTCTCCATGGCGTTGGCATAGATCATGAAACGCCGGCGCAGCGCCGCCGTATCGCTGATGCCGAAGGTGAAACGCTCGTGGCTGAACAGGAGATTGGTCCCGTCGAGTCCGTAAAAGGCGACGCGGGCGTCGAACGCCTTGCGATCGTCGGGCGAGGGGCCGGCCTTGAGACCCTCGCGATACATGTTCGTGACCGGCACGCCTTCGGCAACCGACATCTCGGCGCTGCGATCGTCGAAGGCAAGCAGCTCGACGTCATGTCCCGCTAAGCGCAACCGCTGCGCAACCGGAATCCAGAACCGGGTCTGGTATTCGGCAAGCGTGGTGATGAGAATGGTCTTTGCAGTGGTCATGAGTCTATTTGGTGTGTTCGATCGCAATGCTGGCGAGCGGCAGGCCCGTCGTCGCGCAATGCGCGCGTCTTGCCGCAAATTGCGACGGGTTCGCACGATCGTGGGTTGCGATGCGTTGCAGCAGGGTCCTGACGAAGATCGGCTCGATGCGCTTGTCGCGCCGCGCTGGATTGAATTGGCTGCGCAGCCGCTCGGTGACGGCCGAGCCGAGCGCGGCACTGGCGGCGCCCTTGACGACCTGGCCGAGGCTCGGCTTGGCGCGCGTGCCCTTCACGGTTGCGAGCAGCGAGACGTAAGGCCGGCGCGACGTCGTTGCGCGGGTCAGAACGTCGGCGACACGTTCGGCGGCTTGCCCGTCGTTGAGATGGAAGAAGGCCTCGATATCGGCGGCGTGAACGCGGGCGAAATCGAAGGTCTCGGTCTCACGCTCGATGTGATCGATTGCGCCGAGGAGCTCATCGAACGAGGCGACCTTCCGGCTCACCCGCGCGGGGAGCGCGGCATGGCCGGCAGTGATCGGCGTGTTCAAATATTCGAGCTGGAGCGGCAGCTTTCCGAGCAATACAGATTCGACGGCCGTGCCGCAGTTGAGATGAACGACCGCGGCCGCATTGCGGATGCGGTCGAGCACGCTGCCGGTGCCGTCGATCAGGACGTTGGCGTGGCGCGCGAGCGCGTTGCGATAGACCTCCTCGCTCTCGAAAGGATGCGGACGCACCAGAATGGTGCGGTCGGGCCGCGCGGCGGCGAGGCGGTCGATCTCGGCGAGATAGTTGGCGAAGACCTGCTTCAGGTCCGCAATGAAGCGGTCGACATAGGCGCCGTCCCAGCCGGCCCGCACCATCGCCTCGCGTTCGCCGCCCGGCTTGCCGGTGAAGCGTGAATTGACCAGCGGGAAGTTGGCGTTGACGAGCAGGTAGCCGCGCGGTTCGCCATCGAGCAGCGCGCGCCAGCGCGGGGCCGCAAAATCGAAGCGCGGGCATCCGGTGAGATGAAGATGCTCCGGAGGCATGGTTCCGGCCGCCAGGAAGGCATCATGCAGCCGGTTGCCCCAGAAGAAATAGCCTGCCAGGACGTCGGCGTAACCGCTGTCCTTGATATGAGCGGCCATCGCCGGCGGCGAGTTGCCGCCCTTTTCCGCGAGCACGCCGCCTTCGGTATCGAGGACGTACAGCGCGAGTCCGGCTTTGGCAAAGCTGCGCATCAGGTCGAGATTGACGGGGCGCGCGTAGTTGACGACCAGCGCGTCGAGCCCCAGCCGCGGCACATCGACGGCCTGCTCGTACATCGGCACCAGCGTGACCGCGACGCCGCGCCGCGCGAGCTGATAACCGAGCATGACTGCCCCCGGCAGGTCACGCTTGGGGTGATCGACCACCAGGCCTATGCGCACCGTTTGCGTCTCCTCGTGTCGACCAAGGCGTTCATCGATCTCCCGAACATGCTGATGCGAATGGCTAGGTCGACGCCCAGCCGAAGCGGTGGCCAAGTTCCGCGAAGATCGCCCGCTGGCGGTCTTCCAGAACGAGAAAATACTGTATGGCCCAGCTCACCGCGCAGAACGAGGCGATCGCAAGTCCGAGCCCCCAGAAGCTGTCGATGGCCAAATGGTCTGCAAGCTCGAGTAGCAGCAGGCCCAAGACCACGAAAATGACAGCCTGGGCGAGAAGTGCTCTAATGAGGCGGTAGGAGTCAAGCTGCAACCCGCGGCTCACGGCCCCGATCTGCAACGGTAGAATGACGGCGTTCCCAACCACTTGGCCAAGGATCAGCGCTCGTTCGTCGAACAGGTGCAGCGTCGCAACCGCCACCGCAGCCCACACCGCCAATTGATAGATCATGAGCCGGTTCAGGCGCGACTGCACGTCTGTGCGGGTCAGGAACATGACGTTGCCGAAGGCGAGGTACTGAGCGCAGATCGGCACCACGAAGCTCAGGCCCATCCAGAAGGCGTAGGGAGCCATCTGTGGTCCGATCCATACCTGCATGATCTCGCGCGACAGCATGGCGGCCGCCATCAGCGGCGGCACCGTGAACATGGGCAGGATGATGAGGCCGAATTCACCGAGGCGCTGGAACGCCGCAGCGTTACCGCGCTCGTCCAGGCGGCTTGCCACCGGCAGCAAGGCGGACGTCAGGAGACCGACGACGATCTTTGACACCCGTGGCAGCCGGACCAGGGTGTCGTACACGCCGACACCTTTGGGCCCGAATAAGAGGCCGACCAGGAAAGGCTGAATCGGCAGCGCCAAGCCGCCCGTCAGCTTGCCTTGCGCGAACAGCGCGCAGCGGTGGAACAGCTCACGCCGGATCGGCGCGTCCCACATCGCGAGCCTGACCTTGCGCACGACGGCGACGAAGGCCGCGATGAACACCAGACATGCGCGCATCAAGGTGCTGGCGAGATAGATATAGGCCACCAGCTCGAACGAGGCTGCGGCGCTGGCCGCCCAGATCGTACACGCCACATAGGCGATCGTGGAGCTCACCTCGGCCAGCCGCAGGACATTGTAGCGCTCAAAGCCCTTGACGATGCCTTCCCAGACCAGCGCGGGGATCAGCACCAGGTTGGCGAGCGCGGTGTAGCGCAAGATTTGCGCAAACCTGTCGGCGTGAGCGGTATCGACACGGAGCGCGATGGTCAGGTAAGGCGCGCTGATCCAGATCGTGACCGCGAGCAGTCCTGCGAGGACGGCGGCCATCACGGTGAGAAGCGCGAGTTGTTGGCCTGCAACGCGCCAATTGCGATGTTCGCGCGCCCGCGCGACCGCTTGCGTCGTGACTTCGGAGAGGCCGAGATCGAGCAGCCCCATCATGCCGCTCGGCAGCAGGATGCGGGCCAGCACGATGAGGCCGAACTCGGTCACGCCCCAGGTGCGGATGATGACGGGGATGACGACCAAGCCGAGCACCGCCGCAATCCCGAAGGCTGCGCTGGATATCAGCGTGTTGCGGATCAACTGTCTGACCATGCTCCGCCGCTCACCACGCGCTCAGGCCGCCATCGACCGCGATGTTCTGGCCGGTGACGTAGGACGCCGCATCGGAGACCAGGAACAGCACCGCGCCGACCATCTCGTCGGACTTGGCCATGCGGCCAAGTGGAATGCGGGCGCTGTAGCGTTGCTTGAAGGTCTCGTTCTGCCCGCTCTCCACCCCGCCCGGGGTGAGCGTATTGACGCGAACGCCCTTGCTCGCCCAATAGGTCGCCAGGTGCTTGGTCAGGCCGATGACACCGGCTTTGGACGCCGTGTAGACTGCGGGCGTGTTGATGGCGCGACCGAGATATTCGGAGCCTTCGTAGATGCGCTGGTCGGGCGCCATCAGGCCGTAGATCGAGGCGGTCTGCACGATGGCGCCATAGCCGCGCTCGGCCATCCGGCCGCCGAACACCTGAGCGACGTTGAACATGCCGTCGAGATTGACTGACATGATCTCGCGCCACGTTTCCTGGGAGAATTTCTCGACCGGCGCGAAGAAGGCATCGATGTCGCGGGTCTTGCTGGCGGCGTTGTTGAGAAGGATCGAGACCGGTCCGAGGTCGGCCTCGATCGCATCGGCCGTGTTGCGCACCGCATCGGGGTTCGTGATGTCGCAGCCAAAGCCCCTGGCGCGGACGGCATGGCGTGAGGCGACGTCTGCCGCCGCCGCATCGGTCGCAGCCTGATCGAGATCGACGATCGCGACATTCGCGCCCAACTCGGCGAGGCCATCGGCGAAGCGACGCCCGAGGATGCCGCACCCGCCGGTGACGACGGCCGTGCGGCCGGTCAGATCGAACAAAGCCTTGAAGCTCGTAGTCATCGCTTGAGGCTCCTCAGGCCGGCAATCGTTGGCGCAGCAACAGTTCCACCAACGCAAAATCGAGGTCGGAATCGATGTCGATCGAGCGCTCTTCCGGCATTTCGAACAGACGCGTGTCCGGGTAGAACACCGCGGGCTGCTCCAGGAATGGCGCGACACGCCAGACATAGATCGACGCGTTCATGTCGAAGCAGCGCGGCGCATCCTGCCGGCGCGTAATCGGAGGATTGGCGGATTTGGAGAGGCCGACGCTGCCGTCGCTGCGCTGCTCGACCAGATTGAAATAGGGCGACCGCCGCGCCGGCGCTCCGGTAATGACGTTGCGGGCGCCGCTCTCGCGCAGCAGCGCCACCGCACCGGCGATGTCGGAGGCAAGCCTGAGCGGCGAGGTGACGTCGAGATCGACGAAGATCTCCGGCGTCCTGCCCGTTTGCGCGATGGCCTGCTCGAGGCAATGGCGGATCGCCGGCAGTTTTGGCGCGGTATCGGTCGCCATCTCGTCCGGGCGCCTGACCGCGATGTCGGCGCCGGCCTTCAGCGCCGCGTCGAGCAGGGCGTCCGAATCGCTGCTGAAGGCGATCGCATCGAACAGGCCGGTCTCGCGCGCCTGCTCGATGCTCCATGCGAGTACGGGCTTGCCCAATAGATCGCGCGCATTCTTGCCGACGACCCCCTTCGAGCCGCCTCGCGCGCAGATGGTGCAGACGAGACTCATAGCGATATCCAGGTCTTGCTGCGCAGCGCGCGCTCGCTGGCATCGATCAGATGCACGACGCCAAGCGCCTCGGGCAGCGAGCAGGCCGGACGCGCGCCACGCATCGCGGCGAGATGCATGTCGCGGTAGGTCTGGTCGCGCTCGCAGGTGATCTCCGTTGTCCTGCCGTTGACCGTCAGACGGCTGCCGACCAGATCGGCCTCGATGGTGTCGTCGTCGACATTGACGCGAATGCGGCGGACGCCTTGGCGATCGAGATAATCCATATGGACGTGGACCGATGGCGCCCGCTGCATGTCGAGCAGCAGGTCGAGATGGTCGTCGACGTCGAGGTCGCGCGCCCCAGACGCGCCACCCAGCGCCGCGACGCGGTGCCACGGCCCGAACAGCCACAAGAGATAATCCAATTCGTGGCTGAGATCCCGCAGCACGCCGCCTCCGGCTTCAGCCGTCGCGGATGCGGTCGCACGATGATCGCGGCCGGGCCGCCAGTCCCTGATGTCCTGGCCGACATAGGCGGCGATCGTGATCACGTCGCGCCCGTGCAATCTCTCGGCGAGCGCCGTCATGACTGGGTGGAACCGCAGATTGTATCCGACGCTGACATGGGCAAACGGATATTTCGGTGGCGATGCCGGTGTCGCGAATAGCGGCTTTTCGACAAGCACCTTGCCGTGGAAGCCAGCCTGCGCGAGCTCTTGCAGATCGTCTGCATGGCGCGCCGTTTCGGTGGCGATCACCGCGTAATCCGGATGCGCACCCGCCAGCGCCTGCGTGATCGATCCGTAGTCGCCGCCTTCGCGACGGCTGACGGTCGCGACCTGAAGGCCAAGCCCGCGCAGGACGCGTGCATGCCTTGTGCCGATCGACCCGAGGCCAACCACGACGGCGGTTGTCGCGGTCACGGGAAGACCTCGTGAAACTCCGCATGCGCCTGCTCGAAATCCTCCAGGCGGCCGATGTCGAGCCAATATTCGCGGATCGGATAAACCGCGACGCGCCCCTTGTCGGCGATAACGCGCTCCAGCACAGTCGGCATATCGATCCTGACGCCGGGCGCGACATGGCTGAAGACGGAGCTGCCGACCACATAGATGCCGGCACTGACGAACCAGCTCTCGGTCGGCTTCTCGCGGATCGCATCGAGAAAACCGTCCGACGTGGAGACCACGCCATAGGGCACGTGCACCTTGTGCTCGCGCACGGCCATCGTCGCTTCCGCCGGTGTTCCGTTGTGGAAATCGAGAAGAGCGCCGTAGTTGATCGTGGTGAGGATGTCGCCGTTGGTGACGATCATCGGCAAAGCCGGCGGCGTCCGGAAGAGACCGAGCGCGCCTGCTGTCCCCAGGCGCTCCGTTTCGTGCACGTACTGGATATTGGCGCCGAAGGCGCTGCCATCGGCAAAATGGTCCTTGATCGCCTCGGCCTTGTAGTTGACCGAGATGAAGATGTTACCAAAGCCCTGCTGCACGACGTTGCGGACGATCGTCTCGAGCAGCGGCCGGCCGCCGACATTGAGCATCGGCTTCGGCACTTCGCGCGTCAGCGCGCCCAGGCGCTCGCCGAGGCCGCCCGCCATGATCAGGACCGGATTCGGATAATGGCGCGGTTCGAGCAGCTCATCGAGCGTCTCGACCACGACCAGATGGCCGCCCTCATCGACGAGCGGGAGCTGCTTGATCGACTTCTGCCGCATCAACTGCAGCCGGTCCTCGCGCGGCAGCGTCGCAGGAACCGACACCGGCGCTCGGTTCATGATATCGGTCGCAAGGCCGGTCAGCGGGATGCCACGCAGCAGCCCGCGCCTCACGTCACCATCGGTGACCACGCCGAGCAGGCGATTCTGGTCGTCGAGCACCAGGGCGATCTGGATGCTTCCGCTCTCGATGGCGGCAATGGCCTCGCCCACGGTCGCCTGCGTTCCGACGACGGCCTTACGCCAGGATTTCATGGCAATCTGCCTCGTATACGCCAGATATGGGGGAGCGGCCCAGGGCTGAGCCTGCTATATCGCGGCTGCGAGAGGCGGCGTCAACCCCGGCGACGTTCCTCGGGCCGCCCCGTTAACCCCAGCAATTCGCGGCCCGAATCAGCGGTTTGAGGCCGGCGATCCGGCCGTTAAGATTACCCCACGCAGGGGAATCGCGATGGATGATCTCATCATCATAGGGGGCGGCGAGCATGCCTTCATGGTCTACGAGGCGGCGCTGTTGTCCGGCCGGTTCAGGGTCCTCGGCTTTCTCGATCGCCAGCCCGGAACGCTCGGCGACCTCAGCTATCTCGGAACTGACGACGCCGCGCTGAAATATCCGGATGCCGCCTTCGTGGTGGGAATCGGATCGATGCAGGCGGGGTCCGCACGCCGGCAGATGGTGGGCCGCATGCAGGTCAAGCGCTGGGCGGCCGTGATTCATCCGCGCGCGATCGTCTCGCCGTCAGCCAGGATCGGCACAGGCGCCGTCATCCTGCCGGGCGCGATCGTCAATGCGCGGAGCCGGATCGGCGATCATTGCATCATCAACTCAGGCGCCATCGTCGAGCACGACGTGCGGGTCGGCGACTGCACACATCTGTCGCCGGGGACGGTAATCGGCGGCGGTGCGGAGATCGGCGAGAACTGCTTCATCGGTCTCGGCAGCCGGGTCAGGGACCACATCGCGATCGGCAACGACACGCTGGTTGCGATGGGATCGGTGGTTACGGCCCCATGGCCACCAGGGTCCGTCCTTCGCGGCGTTCCGGCAAAGCCGCAAGGTTAGAGCGGATCGTCCGGCTCGAGCGCGCGCGGCGCTGCCGTTCCGATCAGCGACCAATAGTCGATCGGAGGCCGGCCTGCGCCGGGCCGCTTGGCAGTGATGTCGGCAGGGCCGATGGTCTCGCCGACCCTCAGCGCGCGCGCCGCGACGAGGCTCTTGCGCGCCACCGGCACGTTCCTGATCTCGGATTCCTTCGGCGCCTTCACGCCGTCGCCGATCGCGCGTTCGACATTGCGGATGGCCGCGACCATGCGCTTGAAATCGTCAGGCTCCAGCGAGGCCGCGTGATCGGGGCCTTGCGCGCTGCGGTCGAGCGTCAGGTGTTTTTCGATCGTCGTGGCGCCGAGCGCGACGGCGGCGACCGAAACTTCAAAACCGTCGGTGTGATCGGAATAGCCGACCGGAAGCTGGAATGACGACCGCATTGTCGCCATCGCGGCGAGGTTCACGTCACCGATGGGGCAAGGATATTCGGTCGTGCAATGGAGCAGGCTGACGTGCCGTGCGAGCGCGGAGCGCGCCGCCGGATCGCGCCACGCCGCGCGGAAGGCGGCGATGCCGGGCCGATCATTGCGCTCGCCGTAGCCATGGGCGAGCACCCCCAGCGCTTCTTCGATCTCGCCGAGCGTTGCCATGCCGGTCGACAGGATGAGCATCGCGCCGGCCTTCGCGGCAGCATGCAGCAGCGGTGCATTGGTGAGATCACCCGATCCGATCTTGATGCGCGGCAGTTTCAGCGACAGCAGGAAGGCGAGCGAGGCGTCGTCGAACGGCGTCGACAGGAACTCGATGCCGCGCTCCTTGGCGCGTGCGATCAGCGTGTGATGCGCGGCTTGTGGCAATTCGAGCCGTTCCAGCATGGCAAGCTGGCTCTCGGCGGCATCCGTCGCTCGTTGCTGATAATCGGCCTTTTTTGCCGCGCCGCCCGCGAGCGCCTTTGCGTTGAACGTCTGGAACTTGACGATATCGGCGCCGGCGTCGGCGGCCGCATCGACCAGCGCCAGTGCTTTCTCCAGGCTGCCGTCATGATTGACGCCGGCTTCCGCGATGATCAGCGTCTGCGTCGTCATGGCCGCGCTCCACTTGCCGGAATCTCGTAAAAACCTTTTGCCAGAAGCTGCCTGAAATCCGGGATGCCGGCGACGATTTCGGCGAAGCGCCGGCTGGATGCGCCATCGCCATAAGGGTTGACGGTCGCCTGCCGGCCGCGCTGCAAGGCTCCAGCGATCGCGCCGGCAATCGCGTTGCGCTCGGGCGCGGCGTGAAACACCGAGGCCGCGCGCTCGCGCCCCTTTTGGCGGTCGCCAATGTCGACCGTGGGAACGCCGAAGGAGGGGGCTTCGAGCACGCCGCTCGAGGAATTGCCGATAACCACATCCACCTGGCTCATCAGGCTGAGATAGCGAAGCTGCCCGAGCGAGGCCACCGCGATCGTGTTCGGGCGGTCAGCCGCGAAAGCCTCGATCCTGGCGTTCAGCGCACGGCCCTCGGCATCGGCGTTGGCAAGCGTGAACACGAAGCGAAAGGCGGGATCGAGCGTCGATAGTGCCGCGAACAACTCGTCCAGCTCGGCCACCGAACGCCCGGATTCAACCGTGACGGGGTGGAACGTGATAAGCGCGTTGTGTTCGCCGAGCGGCATCCCGAGCGCGCGGCCGATGCCTTCGCGGTCCATCAGATCGAGATGCTTGATGGCGTCGATGCCGACCGAGCCGATGGTGTGAATGCGGGACGGATGCTCGCCAAGCTGGGTCAGCCGCTGCGTCGAACCCTGATTGCTGGTGAAATGCAGGTGCGCCATCTTGCTGATGGCGTGGCGGGTCGATTCGTCGATCGCGCCTTCGGTGACGTCGCCGCCGAACAGATGCGCCATCGGCAGTCGCATGAACATCGCGGCCTGCGCGGCCGCGAACATCTCGAAGCGGTCGCCGAGCACGACGACGAGATCCGGTTGCAGGCGTGTGAAGGCGTCGGCAAAGCCGATCACACCGAGCCCGACGGATTTGGCGACACCGGCACCGGAGTCACTGCTGAGCAGCGACTCGACACGCTCGTCGACCTCGAAGCCCTCTTCGCGAATGGCGTTGAAGGTGTAGCCGAACTCCGGCGCAAAATGCATGCCGGTGGCGACGAGCTGAAGTGTCAGGCCGGGCGTTTCCCGGATCGCGCGCATCGGCCAGACCAGCAGCCCGAAATCGGCGCGGCTGCCCGTGACGAAGCAGATCTTTCGCGCGACATTATTCATCAAGGGCCCTGATGCTGGCGCTGCTGGGTAGGTTGATCAGCCGGCGTTCGATGGATTCGGCGGTCGAAAGGTCGCCGCGCGGGCTTTGCGCGAACATCGGCAGCTTGTGCATCAAGGTCCAGGCCGGACGCGCGCCAAAACCGGCGTCGTTGAGCGCGGCGAGAAGGTCGTCGCGCCGGCCGGCATGGGCTTCGTCGAGCAGGATCGCATTCAGCCAGTAATTGCTCGTGGTATCCTTCGGCTCGTGCGAGAAGCGGACGCCGGGAATATCCGCAAAGGCACGCTGATAGGCCGCAGCCAATTTGCGTTTGCTGGCCAGGAAGCCGTCGAGCTGCTCAAGCTGCGCGCAGCCGAGCGCCGCATTCAGATTCGGCAGGCGATAGTTGAAGCCGACCTCGTCGTGGATGAAGGCCCATTTGTGCGGCAGCTTCGCGGTCGTCGTCAGGTGCTTGGCGCGGCGCCCCAGCTCTTCGTCATTGCTCAGGATGGCGCCGCCGCCGCCCGTGGTCACGATCTTGTTGCCGTTGAAGCTGAGCGCTGCCAGGCGTGCCTGCGATCCGACCGCGCGGCCCTTGTAGGTCGACCCCAGCGATTCCGCGGCATCCTCAACCAGCGCGATGTTCCAATCATCCGCAAGGGCGGCGATCGCATCCAAATCGACGGGGTGCCCGAACGTGTGCATCGGGGCGATCGCCGCGATGCGGCGGCCGGTCTCGCGATTGATGGTGCCGGCTGCAGTCTTCTGCGCGACCGCGTCTAGTCGCACCGCGAGCGCGCGCGCATCCATGCCCAGCGTTTCGAACGAGCTGTCGACAAAGTGCGGCGTTGCCCCGCAATAGGCGATCGCATTCGTCGTCGCGATGAAGGTCAGCGCAGGTGAGATGACCTCGTCGCCGGGCTCGACGCCGGCAAGCCGGAAGCAGGCATGCAGCGCGGCCGTGCCATTGACGACGGCGACTGCGCGTTTGGCGCCGGTGACCTCCTCGAGCATGCGCTCGAACCGATCGACGAACGGGCCGACCGAGGAGACGAAGGTGCTCTTGATGCACTCTTCGAGATAGGCGACCTCGTTGCCGGCAAACACCGGCTCGTGCAGGCCGAGGACTCCGTTAGGTGTCCCCACCGCGCGCCGCACGGCATCGACGATCGTCTTTGGCTCGAAGGTTGATTTGGTCACGGGACTGTCCACGATCGTCTCAGACATTGTAGACGTCAGCCTTGTAGCGGCTGAGATTTGCGGGATTGGTGAACCAGTTGACCGTCTTGACCATGCCGCGGCGCATGCCGTCGACGCCGCCGAATTCAGGGCTCCAGCCGAGCTGCTGGCGTGCCTTGGAATTGTCGGCCCAGAGCCGCTCGACCTCACTGTTGGTGGGACGCAGGCGCGCCTCGTCGGTCTCGATTTCGATCGAGGTTGCCATGACGTCGGCGATCATCTGTGCGGTCGCGCCGACCGAGATCTCAAAACCGCTGCCGAGATTGATGGTCTGGCCGACGACTTGCTCCGCAGGCGCCGTGAGGCCCGCGATCAGGCCGCGTGCAGTGTCGGTGACGAACGAGAAATCGCGCGTCGGGCTGACGGCGCCGAGGCGGATCTTCCGCTTGCCGGTCGCGATCTGGCTGATGATCGTCGGGATCACCGCGCGCGCCGACTGCCGCGGGCCGAAGGTGTTGAACGGGCGGATCACCACGACGGGCATGTCGAACGAAGCTTGGAACGATAGCGCCATCTGATCGGAGGCGATCTTCGAGGCGGAGTAGGGGGACTGCCCGACCAGCGGATGGCTCTCCTTGATGGGAACGGTCTGCGCCGTGCCGTAAACCTCGCTGGTCGAGGTCTGCACGAAGCGGCGCACGCCGGCCATGCGCGCGGCCTGGAGCACGTTCACGGTGCCGCGTACATTGGTTTCGACATAGGAGTCGGGCGCGACATAGGAGAACGGGATCGCGATCAGCGCCGCCAGGTGCAGCACGTCGGTGCAGCCGCTCGCGGCCGCGATCATGAAATGCGGATCGCGGATGTCGCCAGCCACCACCTCCACCGACGCCATGATGTCGGCCGGCACCGTGTCGAGCCAACCCCAGGAGTTGAAGGAGTTGTAATAGACGATCGCCTTGACGCGGGCGCCGGCCTTCGCCAGCTCCTCGACGACATGCGAGCCGATGAAGCCGTCGCTGCCGGTGACGAGGACGCGGGCGTCCTTCAGATCTTCCATGCCGGACCCCAAAAAGGCGATTAAGCCAGTGTTCGCAACAAGATGGCGCTATAGCACACTGGCCGTCGCGTGCAACAGAGCAACATCCGCCAAATGCCCGGGGATATAGCTTTTTGGGCGCCTCTAGCGCTTCCCGGTCGAGGCCAGGCGTTGCTTGACGAATGCTTCCAGATTTCCGCCCTCGAACAGATACCCGGCCACCCCCGCCGCCTGTGCTGCTTCGATGTCGCTTTGCTTGTCGCCGATCAACATGCTGCGCGTCATGTCGACGGGGAAGCGCTTGATGAGATCGGTGATCATACCCGGGGCCGGCTTGCGCCGGTCGCTCGTGCGGCAATAGCGGGCGACGGTTCCGTCCGGGTGATCAGGGCAATATTCAAATGCATCGACATGCGCACCGATCAGCGCCATCTGGTCCGCCATCCAGTTGTGCAAGGCGACGACGTGGTGCTCTTCGTAATAGCCGCGAGCGACGCCGGACTGATTGGTAATGACGAAGGCGAAGTAGCCGGCATCGTTGACGGCTTTCACGGCCTCGCGTGCGCCCTCGATCCATTCCAGCTTGTGCGTCTCGAACGTATACCCTGAATCGTGGTTGAGCACGCCGTCGCGATCGAAGAACACGGCCGGCCGCCGCAGCTTCTCCGGCAATTCGCGATCGGCGCGGGCGAAATCGTCCGGAATGCCGATGTCGATGAAGTAACCGCGATAGGCCGTGCCCCGCAGCGCGCCAGACGCGGCAAGGCGGGGGAATACATCTTGCTCGAGCGAAGCCGGAAGCTTCGCGATGTCGGCGAGAATGGATTTGTCGACGACGTAGATGCCGGCATTGACCGGCCCGGTCGCGCCCGCTCCGGGGGCGATGAAGTCGCGCACCACGTCACCGTCGAGCACGACGCGCCCGTAACGGTCTCCGACGACGCCGTCGCGCAGTGCCATGTGAACGCGCCCGTCCTGCGCGCGCGCGATCAGATCGAGCAGGTTGAAGTCGAACAGCGAGTCGCCGTTGAGGAGCAGGAAGCGCTCGTGCAGCAGGTCGCGCGCATGCACGAGCGCACCGCCGGTGCCGAGCGGCTCGGTCTCGCACGACACCAGGATCTTTGACCGGCCCTTGGTCGCGCCGGCATAATGCGTCTCGACGATCTCGGCCTTGTGTCCCGCAAGCAGGAGAATCTCGTCGAAGACGTCATAGCGCACGAGTTCGTCGATCAGCGTGTCGAGAAACGGCCGGCCGCCGATTTCGAGCATCGGCTTTGGCACGGTTTTGGTGCGTTCACCGAGACGGGTGCCGAGCCCACCAACGAGGATGACGGCCTGTCTCAGCATGACCGCTCTCCGCCTGGGCACCTCAGTCGAAGGTGAGCAGCACAATATTCCTGTCTCAATGATCTGGCTTCTCGTTGGATTGAGCTGTGGTGACTGGGTCTTCTCCCAGCTTCGGTCGACCCTCGATCAAGGCTTGGAGGAAGCAACACGGAGTGGCCAACGTTCCGCACCAGCGCGCACAAAATCGCGCGCTGCTCGCCGCGACGGGATCGGCTGTGTGCGATGTCTACGCTTAGCAGCGGCCGGAAGCAACGAGCAAGGGAAAAGTCGTGAATCCCTGTCGTTGGATCAGCCGACTGGGCGGCCCCCAAGCGAGCGGGCAGCCCACGACCGTTTATCGAGAGTCCTTTGCTATGTGCTGATTGATCAACCATAGATCGCTCAGTATGATGTGATATCGTCGACTGGGTTCCCATCCACATTGTGGAATTTCCCATTCATATCGTGTCCGGGACAAGAGTTACATGCCGATGGACGAGCGTACGCCGCAAGCTTCAGCTTTTTTGCCGCTTGCGAGGTGGTCAGATGTCGCTGTCCAAGCAGTACGGACGCATTGGGTTCTTTCGCTCGTGATCGGAGCGATGTTGTTGGCTGCTCTTGGTTCGCTTGCCGTCGGCCGGAAGGTAGAATCCTGGACCGCGACCTCGACGATCGCAATTGGCACAATGCCCAGCATTGAAGGCATTCTCGGGCTCCCCGGGGCGCCGGTCGAACGCGTAGAGAACGCCCGTGATCTGGTGACGCGGATCGGAGCGATCCAATTTCAAGACAATGTTCTGGCCGATGCTCGGAAGGCGCTTCACGACCCGCGCGGGTCGTTCGCCGGAGCCTCGGTGCGCGGGGTCGTCATCGACGATTCCTCCATCCGTCTGGAGGCGAGCTCCGCCTCGAAGGAGGAGGCGCTGACCCTGCTTCAACAAACGATCCTCGCGATCCAGGCCGCGCACCGGAAATTGTTCGAGCCGAGAATGGAGTTATTGCGTTCGGTGAGCGCTAGCCTGCTAGAAGCGAGAGTGCGGCTCAATGATTTGCTCAAGAAGGGCGACATTGAGTTTGCGCCGGCTCGATCGGATGGAACTTCTGCCGCGCCTGCGTTCGTGGCTATTCCAGGTGCTTCGGTCGACAGGAAGCTCAATGTCGATACGCGCATCGCTTTAATGGCCTATCTCGAGCGCACCGGGCGGATGACGGCTTCGCAGGATGAATTGTCACCTGCGACGGAAGGGCCCCGGCAGGTCAATCTCGTGCGAAGGGCCATCCTGGCGGGCTTGGGCATGGTTCTTTTCATCAGTCTATTGACCTTCTTTCTGAGGCGGTCGACGCGTCCTGTGTAGGGCTTGGCAATGTCCCTTCTGGCTGGAGTCTCGGTACTTCTCTTTATCGTTTGGCTGGGGCTCTTCAGGTCGACGATCTTCGTGTGCCTCGCCTTTCTGTTGTTCACCTTCGCGTGGCGGACGATCTCATCGCTCTATATCGATCTTTCGGGGCCGGTTTTTTCGTCCCAGCTTCAGATGTTCATTGGCCCCGGCGTCATGACGGTGTTCCAGTCGGTTGCGTACTTTGTGACGCTGATTCCCTTCCTTTGGGTCTTCAATTCGGCGGCGCTCGATGAATGGGCGCGGTCGGCGCCAACTCCCGAACCGCGTGCGAGGCATTCTCAGCTGACCCTTTCGGACGCCACGTTCTACGCGTCCGTCCTCTTCTTGGTCTTGCTTTTCGGCGCCCTGATTCAGGGAGGCGTCATTCCGCTATTTGCCAAGATCGAGCGTTGGACCTTCAACGAACAGGCCAATGTCCTCCATCAGTTTGTGATCGAGCGAGGCGACATGCTCTGCTTCTGGTGGGGGACCATGTTCGTCGCCGAGTGGTTGCGACGCCGGCGATACGATTATCGTTTCCTGGGTTTGCTGGCCGCAATCATGTTCTACACGTTTCTCGCAGGCGGGCGCTTCTCGCCCTTCTACCGATATTGTGCATTCTTTGTCATACCGTTCTCGGCGGCGCTGCTTGTTCAGGCGCGGGGTCTCGGAAGCGCAAGTTTATTCAGCTTGATGCCTCGGATTGCCGATCGCCGCATCGTGTTGGCCGGCACCGGCGTCATTGCGGCGACGGCCGCGATGATCGCATTCGCGCTCTACTGGAATCTGACCAGGGTCAGAGGATTCGAAGGCGAGGCCGCGCGGGGCGCTTTTGTAGAGCGCGTTCTCGTGCAACCGGCAGAGATTGGATGGGCATCCTATCAACGTGTTCTGGTCAACGGAGATTGGGATGCGCGCCACGCCTTCGATGCCCTGTTCGAGCGCCCCATCGTTGCGGGACGAAACACGACACCGCAGTTCCTGATGTCCGAAACGATCGGTGAGCCACGGACGACGGAGCACATCACAGGCGGCTTTCAATTCGCAGGTGGATTTCCTGAAATCTTCTTCGAGCTGTTTGGCCCTTATTTCGGCTGGATCTTTCTGCTGGGGGCCGGTTGGCTCACTGCGCTCATCTCCGCGGTCATGATCCGCTCAATCGTCGCAGAGCGATATCTGACGGCGGCCCTATCTTTCTACGTGCTGTACGGCTTCTATGTCATGTACATCGGCGGCATGCTGAACTTTGTCGCGGCACCGACATATTGGGTCAAAATTGCTGCGCTGTTCGCCGCAATCGTTATGGAGGAGCGGGCGCAGAGGTTAGGCCGGCCCATTCTCCCGTGGGTGCTGGCCGACAGGACTCGATTGTTTCGCCGCTCTGCGGTGTGATTGTCCGTGATTGCCCAGTCGGGAACCGGCGATCTTCAATTGACGTTCGACGGGTCGGCCGGACGGCCAACGATCAGGGAGCCGAGCGTGAACAGATCCTCTTCGGAGAAGCCTCTGAAGCATGGTGCCAATCGTTCCAGGATATGGCGCTCCGGCGGCCGGCGGTCGGGCTGATCACTGAGCAGTTCAAACCCGGCCTCTCTAAATAGCTCCAGATATTCGCTGTGGCGCAAACGATTGACGTATTGGAAGCGCGACTGGAAGGGCGTCCAATCCTCCTCGGAATAAGTCAGGAAGTTGAACGAGCTGATGGACGGATCGAAGCCTTTGAAGTGGTCGCCATAGTCGATTTGCATGAGGACCAGTCCGTCAGGACGCACAATGCGCCGCAGCTCCTTCAAGATTGCCGCGATGTCGGTCTTGCGAATGTGCTCGAGCGTTTCGACGGAGACCGCGCAGTCGATCGAAGCGGCCGGCAGACCCGTCGTCCGTGCATCGGCTGGAGCGCGATAGTCGATCCTCCACGACCGTTCGAGATCGTCCAGGGAATTGATGTCGGGGTGGCTGGTGCCGCAGAGTCGGGCAATGATGGCGGCATTGGAGCGGATCAACTCCGGCTTGGCCAAGCGCTCGATGTCGACGGTGATGAAGCGCCGGGCTCCATGCGCGCTGAAGGAGAGCGGAATGATCAGGTCGCGCCCTGCGCCGAACTCGAAGCAAGTCGAATCCCGTAGCGGCCGCAGACTGTACGCTTCGTGAACGGCCAGCAGCCGCTGCGCAAGCGTATAGACGGATTTGACCTGTTTCTCGGGCCGCGGCAACCGTCGCGTGACGTAGCGCTGCAAGGCGTAGTGAATGTCTTCGCCAAAGGGGATGTTCGACAGCACCGAGAACGCTCGCGCCTTTGTCTGCCAGCGCATGTCAGTGGTTCCTCGGTTGAATGGAGCCAGCTTCGGTCATCGGGAGCCGCATGAACAATGCAAGGTTGTAGGAGCGGGCGCAATCGCGCCCATCGAACGAGGCCGTCCTCCAGACTGCTGAGCGTGCTCGTGGCGAGCTGTGTTTCCGACCCGCTCGGTGTGGCGCCATTCCCGGTTGATTCCACTGTCGGCTGAGCGTAAACAGACCCTCAAATTACGTCGAAGTTTTGCATGCGGGCCGGAACATCGCGTATGATTTGTAGAATGCCGCCGGTTGGTTTGGTCTGTGCCGGTCCATTGCTCTCCCGCCGAGTCTTGTCGAATGTCCGGTGAACTGCAGATTGGAGAGGCCGTCGCACGAGGCTATCCGCCCGCCGTTCTTTACTTGCGGAATGACGAAACCGTCACGACGGAAGTCTGCGCATTCAACTACTTCTCGGTCTTCATGAAGGATCATCCGGAAGTGGATGCTCATGTCTGGCTCTTCGACGGAGCGGGCAAGCCGGCCGGCTATTTCCACAGGGAGCTCGGCGTCAACGGACAGCTGCAGTTGCAGACGTCGGAGCTGTGTCCGCGCGTTTCGGGAACGGTGGCGATGGCGCTGATACCGAAGCATGAGACCAAGCTTCGTCCCGGACGGAAGGTGACCACCGGCTATTACGCACAATATTTCTCGCAGCATGGCGCGGTGACATTGTCGCACGAGCGCGAGCCGGTCGCGGCGGCGCCGTTCCCGACCTCCGCCTGGATGCAGTCCTATCTCACGCGCCTCCTGAAAGAGTCCGGTGTGGTGCTGGTGAACTCCTGCATGGCGTCAGAAGGAGCCTCGGTGGGGACGGCCCGCCTCATGGCCCTGGACGGCACCGCATTGGGCGAGCGTGAGCTTCCGGAAATCGCGCCGATGGGCGCCGTCCGCATCAGCACGCTGGATCTTTTTCCCGAGGCTGAAAGATTGATCGGCACGAGTGAGGGATTCGCCCTGGAGTTCAAGGGCACCAACATCGCCAGTCCGTTCAGCTATTATGAATTTGCCAACGGCAAATTCAGCCTTCATCATTTTTAGGGACTGCGTCCGTGCCCCGTTTCCCGTCCAGTCCTTGGAAGCCTCACGAGCCCCGATTCATGTTCCCGACCTTTGCGGGTATCGAATCGCGCATGGGTTTCTCGATCCCTGCCTGGTATCGTCCGGTCGATATCAGGTATCTCCGCAGTCTCATTGCCGGCAGCCTGCGCAAGAACTTTCGCGAGACGGTCAAGGATCTCGTTCCTGAGCTCGCCAGCCTGATCGCCTCGGGCTTCAGCAAGAAGCTCAGGTTCAAGCTGCACATCCTGTCGCGCGACGGCGATTACCGGGCGACCTACGAATTTCCGGAAAACTATTCGCCGGGCGCCTCCGTCGAGGTCGAGCTATCGCGCCTGTTCGCCTCGCTCAAACTGCCGCAGGACGATTATCTGGTCATCGCTGTGATGTCGCGCGGACGCATGGACGGCTTTCGCTCCTCGCCTGCGAGCTATTCGATGACCTATGTCGATCAGGACAATGTCGCAATCTACCGCACCGGTGCGTTTGCCCGGCCCCTGAACGAGGGCAGACTCAAGGCGCATGTCGGGTTCACCGGGATCAATCCGAAGATCATTGCGACCGGCGACATCGTCAGCAGCCTGATGCTGATCAATCACTCCTCCGATCCCGAATATGCTCATGCGGCGCGACCGACGTCGAAGCTGATCCGCGAGGATGGCGAGCAGATCGAGGGCGACTTCGGTGAGATTCCGCCGCTGGGCGCGCGCGAGATGTCGGTCGTGGACATGTTCGGCAGCCGCGTGTTCGATTTCCTCAAGCCGTTCGGTGGCCGCGGGACGACGGTCACCGCCTGCAGCGGGGTCACGCTCGCGAGCCTGCACTTGCAGCGTACCAACGACAACCGGCGGACGCTGCTGGGCATCGAGCACTCGCGCCCCGCGCACATGAACCTCGCCGGCATCCTGCAGCATTAGGGAAATCGCTTCATTCGGAGCGCAGGGCAGTGCAGTCTCGCCGTCGTTATGAGCGGCGGCGCCGCGGCTACCACACGCTTCTCCCGCCATCCATGACGAGATTCTGCCCGGTCATGTAGCTCGAGGCATCCGAGCAGAGGAACTGGACCGCGGCTCGGTATTCGTCGACATCGGCCATCCGGCCCATCGGAATCAGGCGCGTCAGCCGCTCCACGAAAGCGGGATCCTGGTTGTTGAAGACGCCGCCCGGCGAGATCGCGTTGACGCGCACGCCGTGATCGGCCCAGTAGGTCGCCAGATATTTCGTCAGCCCGATCAAGCCGTGCTTGATCACCGAGTAGGTCACCGGCTTCACCGGCTGTTCTTCTTCGCGTGTCACATGCGGCTGGCGGTAGAGCCGCTGGTCCGGCGCGATCACCCCGAGATCGGAGGCGATGTTCAGAACCACGCCGCGGCCGCGTTTGGCCATCTCGCCGCCGAACACCTGCGCGCACAGCATCGCGCCGGTCAGGCCGACTGCGATTTCGGTCTGCCACTGCGGTACCGGGAACGCCTCGAAGCGCGAGGAGTGCGTGACGCCGGGCGCGGAGGTCACCTTGGGGTCGATTGCTGCGTTGTTGACGAGGATGTCGACGGTGACGCCGCGGCTTGCAAGCTGCTCGTGTGCGGCGCGCACCGAGTCGAGCGAAGTGACGTTTATCTCAAGCGGGATCAGATCGGCCGCAGGTGCGACCTGCTTCAGCGCCGCCACGCCGGCTTCGGCCTGCGTCATGCCGACATCGCTGACGACCACGCGCGCGCCGGCTTCCGCAAGCGCCGCGACATGCTGCTTGCCAAGGAGTCCGCCGGCCCCGGTCACGAGCGCGGTCCGTCCGGTCAGGTCGTAGCGAGAGAAGGGGTTTGCCATCGAAGGGCTCCTGTTCAGCTTCTGAGCTGGCCGCCATCGGCCACCACGACGCTGCCGGTGATGAAGGCGGCGCGCGGCGAAGCAAGGAAGGCAACGACGTCGGCGATCTCCTCGGGAGTGCCCAGTCGGCGCAGCGCCACTTCGCGCTGGAGCATGTCGTCGACCGCCTGCTTGTTTTCGGCGATCTTGCGCGCCCAGGTGCCGTCCGGGCTCAAGATGTTCCCCGGGGCGACCGCGTTGATGCGGATGCCCTCCAGTGCCAGCGGCCGCGCCAGTCCGCGCACGGTCGCGTTCAGGGCTGCCTTCGCACCGTAGTAGGTCACGGGCGCGCCAAGCGCGGCCATGCCGGCGATCGACGAGATGCAGACGATGGCTCGGTCGCCGTTACCGCCCGCCATCAGCGGCCGGGCAGCCTCGATCATGTTGGTCGCGGCGAACAGGTTGAGATTGATCACCCGCGACCATTCCGCCGCGGTTTCCTGGCCCGGCGGCACGGAGGCGCCGCTGCCGACATTGCAGATCAGGACATCGAGCCGGCCCCATTGCTTCCCGACGCTCGCGACCAGCGCCTTTGCCGCGACCGGATCCGTGACGTCGGCGACATGGACCGAGGCGCTGCCACCGACCGCCGCCCGTGCGGCATCAAGCGCGTCGGCGCCGCGCGCGGCGAGCGCGACCTTTGCGCCCTCGGCGACAAGCGTCGCTGCGATCGCAAGCCCGATCCCACGGCTGGCGCCGGTGACGAGAGCGACGCGATCGTTCAGCTCGAGTTTCATCGCGCGGCGTCCTCGATCCAGCCGACCGTCATGTCGCGATATCTGGCCAGCGCGCCGGCATGGTCACCGTCGGCAGCGCGCGCGGTTTGCAGGATGTACTGCCCCTTGTAGCCGGATCGCTCGATCAGCCGGATCGTCCTGGCGAGATCCGCATTGCCGGTTCCGAGCGGGACGGTGGTGCCGCCACGGATGCGGTCCTTGACGTGAACATTGAGGATGCGCGGCGCGTAGGCGCCGATTTCCTCGTCGCTGTCATAGCCGAGCGATGCGCTGTTGCCGCTGTCGTAGTTGATGCCGAACACATCGGCCGGAAACGCCTCCATGAACCGGGCGAGCTCGCGCGGGGGCAGATCGGATTCGAAGACGATCTTGACGTTCCGTCTTGCGAGCGTCTCCGAGCGCGCGAGCAGCACGCGCTTCAACGTATCGCTCTCTCTCTCTCGCTCGATCTTGCCGTTGTCGACCAGCGGGATCACGACGAATTCGATTCCGATGCGGCTACAGGCGGCGATCAAGAGGTCGAGATCGGCGACGAGGGCATCGCGCACGACGGCATCGACCTTCCAGAACGGAGCCTGCATGAAGCAGTCGCCGGTCAGGCTCGGGATGCGCACGCCGTTCTCGCGCGACAGCGCTAGAATCTCCTGCTGTCCCGGCTCGGTCGTGAGCGGATTCTCGCGCAGCCGCTCCTGGTCGATGGTCCATTCCATCCGCGTCAGGCCGAGTTCCTTCGCGCGCGGGAATTCGTCACGCCATTCGTTCCACGGAAACGCCTGGATCTTGCCGTCGACGAGCGCCGACAAGCGTCCCTGCATGAAGCCGATGCGTTGCAGCGTTGCGGTCACGATTTGCTGTCCGAACTGATGGCGAGGCCTTTGGCGATCCAACCGCCGTCGACGAAGATCTCCTGGCCGGTCATATAGGCGGAGGCTTCCGATGCGAGGAAAACGGCAGCTCCCACCATGTCGGCTGGCTGCCCCCAGCGGCCGAGCATGGTATGGCGGCGCCGATCCTCGTGCATGACAGGATCGGCGAAACTCTTAGCAGTCATCTCGGTCGCGACATAACCCGGTGCGAGCGCGTTGACGCGGATGCCGTCGGGCGCATAGTCGGCGGCGAGCGCGCGCGTCAGCCCGGCAAGGCCGGCCTTCGCCGCCACGTAACCGGGATTGCCGGGAAAGCCGCGGACAGAATTGATGCTGGTGACGTTGACGATCGCGGCCGAGCCCGCGTTCTTCAGCAGCGGATGGGCGGCAAGGATCGTGGCATAGACGCCGGTGAGGTCGGTTGCGACCGTCGCACGGAACCGCGCGAGCTCGCTTTCGGCGCTTTGGGCGGGAAGACTGATGCCGGCGGCATTCACGAGTGCGTCGATGCGCCCGCCTCTTGCCGCAATGATGCGGAACGCGCTTTCGATCGCCGCATCATCGAAGAGATCGCAGGCAATGGCGCTCACGCCCTGCGGCGCGGTCCCGGACCGGCTGAGCCCGAACACTGTGGCCCCCGCATCTTGCAGGCCACTCGCAATCGCCGCGCCGATGCCGCGCGAAGCGCCGGTGACGACCGCGATCTTGCCTGCGAGGGAAAACGCGCCGAGATCAGGCATAACCGTAACTGCGCATGATGGCGGCGCATAGCTTGACGTCCTCGGGACGGTCGATCTGGAACATCTTGTGACGCTCCATCACGTGAAAGCCGATCTTGCCGCCCAGGCGATTGCTCTGCTCGCGCAGGAGTGAGGGAATGAGAACGTAGAACGAGCCGTTTTCCAGGTAGCGCTTTTCGATCTGTTGCCGCATCCGGCGATTGCGGAAATCGTAGTTGATCGGTTCCGGGCCGTTGGCGCCGATCCGCCAGTTGAAGTAATCCTCGACCTCGCAGACTGAGAGCAGGCTGTCGAGGTGCTCGCGGTCGAAGGTCTCCAGCGCCCGTTCGATGTCGGCGGATTCGCGGATCGGCGAGGTCGCCTGGAGCGCGACGATGCGCTCAAAGCGCCCGAGGCGCGCGTCGACGGCTTCGAGCGCGTGCAGCCAGGCGGATTCGGAGGAGGCGAGATCGCCCGAAATGTCGTCGGGCCGGCGCACGCCGACGGCGCCTGCCGCTTCGGCCGCGGCGAGAATCTGGTCGCTGTCGGAGGAGACTGCGACCACATCGACGCCGCGCGCGGCGCGCGCCTGCTCGACCGTCCAGGCGATCAGCGGCTTGCCGCAGAGATCGAGCAGGTTCTTGTGCGGGATGCCCTTGGAGCCGCCGCGTGCGGCGATCACGGCCAGCGTCTTGCGCGCCATCAGATGTGCCCCTCGAGACGCTCGAGCGCGGTCCAGAAGCCTTCGCCCATGTTCTTGTGGCCCTGCCATATCTCGGGAATGAACGACGCGGTCGGCGCATGCTTGCGCAGCACCTGTCCGATCTCGTCGAAATCGATCTCGCCTTCGCCGATCTGGAGGCCTTCGCCGTCGAGCCCCTTGGCGTCGCCGAAATGCAGATGCGCGGTGTGCGGTCCGAGCTGGGCGAGGCCTTGCGCGAAGTCGAAGCCGAAATGATTGGCAGCGAGCTTGGTGTGGGAGATGTCGACGCACATGCGCAGATCGTGCTCGGCGCAGAACGCGGCCGACTCCTCCGGGAAGATGAAGATGTTCTGGTGACGCTGGCCGCCGAAATGCCAGGGGAACGGCGCCATGGTCTGCGGCGTCAGCTCGACGCCGTCCATGTCGAGCTCCGTCAGGCTCTGAGCAAAGATGCGGTAACGCTCGGCCTTCGCCTCCGGCGGCAGCGGCTCGTCCATCGTGAAGCCGCCGATATTGGCGACGATCGGCGGACGCTCGGTCTTGGGGAAGAATTTCTTCAGGCTGCGGGTGATGTCGATCACCGCCTGCGTCTGCTCCAGCGAGTACCGCCGCAGCGCCTCGTCGGGAGTTGCGAGGTCCATCAGCTTGGAGCCGGCAAACAGCTCCGGCGCGTGCACGACGAAACCGAGATCATAGGTGCCGGAGAGATAGGCCGCAGGATCGCGCTCCATGTCGCTATAGCTGAGATGGAACTCGATGATGTCGGGCTCGCAAATCTCCAGGAAGCGCTCGGTGTCGTGATAGCGCACCGGCACGCCCCACGGGCGGTCGAAGCGGTAGCGCCGCGCTTTTGCGGCGCCTTCGTCGAGGTCGCTCTGGAAGAAATAGTCGTCGGCCGCCATCGTCCGCGTCAGCTTGCGGCCGAGCAGCGCCGGCATCTTCAGCGGCGACAGGCCCTGTCCCGGGCTCTTCACCGCAATGTCGCTCTCGGAGATCATCGTGCCGGCCGGAAGGTCGCGCGCGGCCACCAGGCTCTTCGCGAGATTTTCACGGTTGATCAGTTCGCCCTGACTTAGCGCGCGTTCTGCGAGCTTCTCGCCGCGCGCCGCCTCGACCTCGTGGATGCTGGAGACGAGTGCCTTGAATTCCTCGGGCTCGAGGCTCGCGGCATGATCGGGGCCTTCCATCTCGCGGTCGAGCGTGATGTGGCGCTCGATGACGACGGCGCCGAGGGCCACCGCGGCGGTCGAGACGGCGATGCCGCGCTCGTGGCCGGAATAGCCGACGGCGGGATGAATCTCGCGCAGCGTCTCCATGAAACGCAGATGGATGTTGTGGAGCGCGGCAGGATAGGTGCTCTGGCAGTGCAGGAGCACATAGCCCGCATTGCGGTCGTCGAGGAATTTCGCCGCGGTCTTGATCTCGTCCGTCGTGCTCATGCCGGTCGAAACGATCAGCGTCTTGCCGGTGGCGGCGAGGCAGGCGAGCAGCGGCAGGTTGGTGAGATCGGCCGAGGCGACCTTATAGGCTTGCACGCCGAAACCTTCGAGCACGGCGACGCTCTTCGCGTCCCAGGGCGTGCAGAGGTACTGGATACCCTTCGCTGCGCAATACTCAGCGATCTTCTTCTGCTGCGCGGTCGGCAGTTCGAAGCGGCGCAGGAGATCAAGCGTATATTCGACGGCGAGGTCGTCGTCCTTTCCGGACAGGCTCGAGGCGCGATAGACCTCGTCGAGCTTGCGCATCTGGAATTTGGCGCAATCGGCGCCGGCCGCGACCGCGGCATCGACCAGCGCGATGGCGCGGTCGAAGTCGCCATTGTGGTTGTTGCCGATCTCGGCGATGACGTAGCAGGGTTGGCCATCGCCCAGAAGACGGTTGCCGATGCGGACCGGAGCAGGCTGTTTGGGCGATGTCATCAACATTCTCGTCTCATATGCGTCAGGCCAGCCGCGCGGGAAAGCGCGACTTCCACGTCCGCAGCCCGTTCTCCTCAAACATGATGCGCGAACAGCGATGTCCTTGCTGTTCCAGCGCGGCGATGAGCTGGTAACGTTCGAACGGACGTACGAAGAACAGGAAGTAACCGCCGCCGCCGGCGCCCAGCAGCTTGCCGCCGACCGCGCCGTGCTGTTTGGCGAAATCGTAGATCGCATCGATCTCGTCCGACGAGATCTTCGAGCTCAGCTTGCGCTTGGCGTGCCAGGCCTCGTCGATCAGCCGGCCGCATTCCAGGAGCTGGCCGCGCAGCAGATGCCGCCGGATGTGGCGCGTCACTTCCTTCTGCTTGGCGGCCGCGGCGACGGCGTCGCTGGTCTCGTGCTGGGCCTTCTGGTCGCGGTGAATGGCGCCGGAATCGCGGCCCGAGCCGGTGTAGCAGAGCACCAGGCTCTCTTCGAGCTCGGCGATGATGTTGGGATCGAGCCGAAGCGGCACGATGGTGTTCTGATCGGAGAAGAACTCCATGTGATTGAAGCCGCCGAACACGGTGGCGTACTGATCCTGCCAGCCGCCGGGGATGTTGAGCATGAGCCGCTCGGCCTGGAACGCCATCTCCGCGATCTCGTGGCGGTCCCACTGATCCCCACGGAATTCGTTGAAGCAGCCGATGATCGCGGACGAGACCACCGCCGAGCCGCCGAGGCCGGAGCCGACCGGGAAGTCGGCCGACACTTCGAGCTCGAATCCGTAAGTCGGCTTGATCAGGCGTACGACCGACTTGATCAGCGCGAGATCTCCGTCCGTTCCGAGCTCTGCGAGATTGTCGGCCTCCACGGTGCGGCGGAAGTCGTGCGAGTAGATCCGGATGCTGGGATCGCTCCGGCGCCGCAGCGTCGCGTGAGCGTACATCTTGATCGTGGCGTTGATGACCGCGCCTCCGTCATTCGCCACGAAGTAGTGCGTCAGGTCGGTGCCGCCGCCGGAGAAGCTGATCCGCACCGGCGAGCGGGCGCGCGCGAACACCTCGCTCTCTTCCGACAGGTTGAACAGCTCGCGGCTGAACACGTCGACCAGCCGTCCCTCGCCATCGAGGATCGGCACCACGTGCACGCGCTGGTCGAGCAGCTTGAGGATCTGCTCGCGCGGTCCGCCGGTCCGCGCCCAGACGAAGTTGCGATTGATGCAGCTCGCAACCCGGTCCTGGATCGTGGTGCCGGTCAGCATGCGCCTGCGGATGTCGCCGTCCGTCACCGCGCCGACGATTCGTCCGCTCGCGTCCTGCGCGAACAGGATACCGAGCATGTTCGCATTCAGGCGCCGGAAAGCTTCCTCAATGGTCTCGGTTTCGGCGATGGTGACGAGGGTTCGTTCAAGCACGTTTTGGGATCCAGGAAGGGCCAATTTCAGGCCATATCGTTACAGGGGTGGTAATACGGGAGCGGCTGGGGCGATGCAAGGTTCCTGCGCCCGGGGCCATTACGCCAAAATGGCACGCGTCAAGCGTTTCGGCCGCAGTGGCCGATTTACCTTGGCCGCAGCTTTTATGGAAGGCTTCCGTAGTGGGCCCACACGAAATGGACGTGATTGGAATCAGCTCGGGGATCGGATCAAGTACGGGCATCACGATGGTGCGCGGTGCTGCTGCGACGGCGAGTTGATCTCGGCCGCGGAGGAAATGCGCATCACGCATCCAGGGCGTCCATGCCGACAGCAATCCGCTCGACAGTCGCCTGATCGGTGAGTTCGCGAAAGCGACCTCGCTGTCGAAGTCAGTTGAAGTCAGCGCTCGTCCGCGATCACCTTGCCGTCGTTCGGCAGCACACCGGGGCTGACCAGCTCGACGTTGCCGCCGAGCTTCGTCACAGCACGCAAGGTGCCGGCGATCTCCTCGCGCAACGTGTCACTCGCGGCCGTCGTTTCCGCTTTCAGCGTCATTGCGTCGGTCTCGCCCTGGCGCGTGACGACGAGACGTAGTCGTCCGAGCACGGAATGGCGCTTGCCGATCTCGGCGACCTGCTCGGGCCGGACGAACATACCCTTGACCTTGGTGGTCTGGTCGGCGCGGCCCATCCATCCCTTGATGCGCATGTTGGTGCGTCCGCACGGGCTGATGCCCGGCAGTGTCGCGGTGAGGTCGCCGAGCGCGAGCCGGATCCAGGGATGGTGCGGGTCGAGCGAGGTGACGACGATCTCGCCGACATCGCCCGGCGCAACCGGGTCCCCGGTGCCGGGCTTGACGATCTCCATGATCAGGTCCTCGTTCACGACCATGCCCTCACGGGCCTCGGTCTCGAAGGCGATCAGGCCGAGATCGGCGGTGCCGAACGCCTGGTAGGCGTCGATGCCGCGCGCCTTGATCTCGGCCTGGAGCGAGGGCGGAAACGCCGCGCCCGAGACCAGGGCGCGCTTGATCGAGGAGACGTCACGGCCGGCGCTTGCTGCGGCATCGAGCAGGATCTTCAGGAAATCCGGCGTGCCGCTGTAGCCGACCGGCCGGTATGCCTCGATCAGCTCGAACTGCTGTTCGGTATTGCCGGGACCCGCCGGGATCACGGCGCAACCGAGCGCGCGTGCCGATGCATCGAAGATGAAGCCGCCAGGGGTAAGGTGGTAGCTGAAGGTGTTGAGCACGATGTCATCGGGGCGGAACCCAGCTGCGAACAGCGCCCGTGCGCCGCGCCAGGGGTCGGCCTGGCGTCCCTCCGGCTCGAAAATGGGCCCAGGGGAGGTGAAGAGGCGGGCGAACGACCCCGGCGCGGCCGCCACGAAGCCGCCGAAGGGCGTGGAGGCCTTGTGCAGGGCCGGCAATTCCGACTTGCGCAGCACCGGCAGGCCCGCCAGTGCCTCTCTCGACCGCACTGAGGCGGGGTCGAGGCCCCTCAGCCGCTCGGCATAGGCTGGAGCGGCCATCGCGCCGCGCAGGACCCCCGGCAGCCGGGAAAACAGCTCGGCCTCGCGCGCGCCCTGGTCGCGCGTCTCGAGGGCGTCATAATGGGCGGTCATGGCTGATCTTTCCGGGTTGGCATGGTCCGTTGCACGCCGCCGCCGGCATCGGTATCAGACGGCCATTGGCGAGGCTTGAAGGGGACCCGATGGCGGACGAAGGAATTATTGCGGCGAACGAGGCGGCGGACGTCGTCGCGCGCCTGAAGCGCCGCATGATCGAGGAGGCGCTGCCGCTGTGGTCGAGCGTCGGCTGGGATCACACCACGGGCGGTTTCATCGACCGGCTGCACCGCGAGGGCACGGCGGACGTGGCCGCGCCGCGGCGCGTGTTCGTGCAGGCGCGCCAAATCTACTGCTACGCCAAGGCCGCGCAGATGGGCTGGTACCCCGAGGGGCGCGCCATCGCGCTGAAGGGGTTGGAGCATCTGCTGGCCAAAGCGAAGGCGCCTGACGGCCGGCCCGGCTATGTGCACCGGCTGACGCCGGAGGGGACGGTGCTGGATGCGCGGCGCGATGCGTACGATCACGCCTTCATCCTGTTTGCCCTCGCGACGGTCTACGCGCTCGACCAGGATGCGCAGGTCCGCGCCGAGATCGACGCGCTGCTCGCCTTCCTCGACGGCCATCTGCGCTCGCCGCATGGTGGCGTCCACGAAGGCCTTCCGGTCTCGCTGCCGCGCCGACAGAACCCGCACATGCATCTGTTCGAGGCGATGATCGCGTGCTTCGACGCCACCCACGATCTGTCGTTTCAGAACCGTGCCGGCGAGTTCTTCGCGCTGTTCCTCGCCAATCTCTATGACAAGCGGAAGTGTGTGCTTGGAGAATATTTCGAGGAGGACTGGTCGAAGATCGAGCCGATCAGCGTCGAGCCGGGTCACCAGGCGGAATGGGTCTGGCTTCTGAAGGGTTTCGAGCGCATCACGGGATGCCCGACAGGGCAGCGGCGCACCGAACTGCTGGCGACCTCGCTGCGCTACCGCGACGAGGCCACGGGCTGCCTGATCGACGTGGGCGATGACGCCGGCAACATCCGCCGCAGCACGCGTCGGCTGTGGCCGCAGACTGAGATCGCGAAGGCGTGGATCGCGCAAGCCGAGTCCGGCGAGGCGGGCGCGGCGGATGAAGCGCGCGCAGCGCTGGTGAGGCTCGAACGGCATTATCTCAGCCATCCCGTGAAGGGCGGCTGGTACGATCAGTTCGACCGCGACGGCAAATCGCTGATCGACACCATTCCTGCGTCGTCGTTCTATCATGTTCTCTGCGCAGTCACGGAAGCGGAACAGGTGCTGGGCTAGGCTCGTCGTGGATCACAGCCAGCGCTTGCGCCGCTTGAAGCTCTTCAGGTTCTTGAAGCTCTTGCGCTGGTCGCCGGCGCCGCCGAGGTAGAATTCCTTGACGTCCTCGTTGTCGCGCAATTCGTCCGCGGTGCCGTCGAGCACGACCTTGCCTTGCTCCATGATGTAGCCGTGACTCGCCACCGAGAGTGCGGCGCGCGCGTTCTGCTCGACCAGCAGGATGGTGACGCCGAGGTCGCGGTTGATCTTCTGGATGATCGAGAACACCTCCTTCACCAGCAGCGGCGACAGCCCCATGGACGGCTCGTCCATCAAGATCATCTTCGGACGCGCCATCAGCGCGCGGCCGATCGCAAGCATCTGCTGCTCACCGCCCGAGAGATAACCGGCAAGGCCGGTGCGTTCCTTCAGGCGCGGGAAGTAGTTGAAGACCATGTCGAGATCGGCATCGACCTCGCGGTCCCTGCGCGTGAAGGCGCCGAGCCTGAGGTTCTCCAGCGAGGTCATGTCGGCGACGATGCGCCGGCCCTCCATCACCTGGAAGATGCCGCGGCGCACGATCTTGTCGGGATCGATGCCGTTGATGCGGTGGCCCTCGAACAGGATCTCGCCACGCGTGACCTCGCCGTCCTCGGTCTTGAGTAGGCCCGAGATCGCCTTCAGCGTCGTCGACTTGCCGGCGCCGTTGGCGCCTAACAGCGCCACGATCGCGCCCTTGGGCACATCGAGGCTGAGCCCGCGCAGCACCAGGATGACGTCGTCATAGACGACCTCAATGTTGCGCACGCTGAGGAGGGGCGGGGCGGGCACGATGCTGGGATTGGGGCGCGTTGCTTCGGCGGTCTGGGTCATGCTTCATAACTCTCCACTGTCGTCGCCCGGCTTGACCGGGCGACCCAGTATTCCAGAGACGCCGAAGTTTCACGGATATGCTGCGGCGTACTGGATCCCCCGCTCCAGTGCGCGTTGCGCACAAGGCGGGGGATGACGATGGTGCGTGAGGCGAGCCGCGGGCTCACCATCCCAGCAATTCCGGCTTGCGCGGTAGTTCGACGGTCTTGACCTTCTCGAGCTTGATCGTGCCCTTGGCCATGAGGTCGTTGAGGTCGCCGTCGGTCGCACCTGAGACCTTGGTGCGATAGAGATCGACCTTCAGCGTGCCGCGGTGATCCTTGTCGGTCCAGGTCGAGGGATTGCAGACGCCGTCCATCCCGGCCGGCACCCAGTCCTTCTTCTGGTAGAAGCCCTTGGCGACGTTCTCCCCGGTGGCGCCGCCGTTCTTGGCGGCCCAATCGAGCGCTTCTTTCATGTACAGCGCCGAGCAGACAGCCGCGACGTAGTGCACGGGGCGATAGACCTTGCCGGTGGGATCGGACATCTTGGAGATCTCCATCAGGGTCTTCATGCCGGGCGCATCGCCGCCCCAGCTCACAGCGGTGCGCAACGGGAAGATCACGCCGTTCGCAGCATCGCCCGCGGTCTTGGCGGCGTTCTCGTCCATGCCCCAGACATTGCCGAGGAACTGGACCTCGACGCCCGCGGTCTTGCAGGCCTTCATCACCGAGATGTTGGAGGCCGCGGTGTTGCCGAGATAGGCGTAGTTGGCGCCCGAAGATTTCAGGCTGAGGCACTGCGCGCTGTAGTCACCCGGCGAGAGCGCGAACACCAGCGGAGGCAGCACCTCGAAGCCGAGCTCCTGTGCCATGGCTTCGCCGGCGGCCTTCGGCGCGTTCGGATAGGGATGGTTGGCGCCCATGTGCACGAACTTCGGCTTGCCGGACTTGCCCTTGGCCTTCCAGTCCTCGGCCGCCCACATCAGCATCGCGCGCAGCGAGTCCGAATAGCTCGGGCCGTAGAAGAAATTGTAGGGAGCGGGCTTGGCCTTGCCGCTGACGCCTTCGGGATCGGTCAGTGCGGCGGCATAGGAGCCGGACATGTCGGGAATCTTGTCCTGTGCGAGGAAGCCGGTCAGTGCCTCGGTGTCCGCGGTGCCCCAGCCCATGATCGCAGCGACCTTCGAGTCCGGCGCCGACCACTTCTTGTAGAGCGCGATCGCCCGCGGCACCTGGTAGCCATAGTCGTTGGTGTCGACGTTGAGCTGCTTGCCACCGACGCCGCCGTTCTTGTTGACCCAGGCGAAGGTATCGGTGACGGCCTGTCCATAGGGCGTGCCGACGTCGGAGGTGCCGCCGGAATAATCGGCAAGATGTCCGAGCGCGATCTGCGCCTGCGCGCTTGCCGAGAATGCGGCGATCGCAAGCGCGAGTGATGCGGTGCTCAAAAGGGACTTCATCGTCATGGGGTCGGTTCCTCCTGTTATTGTTTAAGTGAAGTTTCCGCGCTCAATGCGAGAACGGGTAGAGTTTCCAATAAGCCTTGATCTGCCGCCAGCGATGCGCGAGCCCATCGGGCTCGAACATCAGGAACGCGATGATGATCACCCCGATCGCGATCTCGCGCAGGAAGGTGATGTTGGTGTTGAGCGAGAGCGCCTTGTCGATCGCGCCGCCTTTCAAATGCAGACTGAGGAATTCCATCGATTCCGGCAACAGCACCACGAAGGCGGTCCCCATCAGCGTGCCCATGATCGAGCCGGTGCCGCCGATGATGATCATGGCCAGGAAGAGGATCGAGCGCTCGATGCCGAAACCTTCCTGGGAGACCACGAGCTGGTAATGCGCATAGAGCGCACCGGCGATGCCGGCGAAGAACGCGGCGAGGCCGAACGACAGCGTGCGGTACTTGGTGAGGTTGATGCCCATGATCTCCGCGGAGAGATAATGGTCGCGAATCGCCACCAGCGCGCGGCCGTCCCGCGTGCGCATCAGATTGGTGACGAGGATGTAGCTCGCCAGCACATAGGCCAGCACCACGTAGAAATACTGCCTGTCGCCGCGCAGCGTGTAGCCCAGAATCGAGAACGGCTCGGCGCTCGCCGGCACCGATCCGCCCGAGAACCATTCGGCGCGCGAGAAGAAGTCGAGCAGGATGTATTGCGCGGCCAGCGTCGCGATGACGAGATAGAGCCCCTTCAGCCGCGCCGCCGGAATGCCGAAGATCAGCCCGACCAGCGCGGTGACGATGCCGGCGAGCGGGATTGCGAAGAACACCGGAATCGGCGCGTTGTTGGAGATATAGGCCGAGGTGAAGGCGCCGAGCAGGAAGAACGCGGCGTGGCCGATCGAGATCTGGCCGGTGAAGCCGACCAGGATATTGAGGCCCAACGCCGCGATCGAGAAGATGCCGATCTGGATCAAAATGCTGAGCCAGTAGCCGCTGAAGAATTGCGGTGCGAGGCACAGCAGCAGCACGCCGGCGATCGCAAAATTGCGGCTGGTCGTGGTCGGGAAGATCGTGGTGTCCGCGGCGTAAGTGGTGCGGAAATCACCAGCGGGGATGAGGGCAGGGCCGGCCATGGGTCAGATCCGCTCGATGTCGTGGGTGCCGAACAGGCCGTAGGGCTTGATCATCAGCACGATGATGAGGACGTAGAACGGCGCGATCTCGTAGAGATTGCCCCAGTGCAGATATTCACTGTCGACATATTGCGCGACGTTTTCGAGTAGCCCGATGATGATGCCGCCGAGCACGGCGCCGCCGACGGAATCGAGCCCGCCGAGGATCGCTGCCGGAAACACCTTTATGCCGTAGGCCGCAAGGCCGGAGGACACGCCGTTGACCACCGCAACGACGACACCTGCGACGGCCGACACCGTCGCTGAAATCGCCCAGGCCATCGCGAACACGCTCTTGACGGAAATGCCGAGCGACTGCGCGACCTGCTGGTTGAATGCGGTGGCCCGCATTGCAAGGCCATATTTGGAGGCGCGGAAGAACCAGGCCATGCCGATCATCATCGCGACCGACACCACGAGGCTCATGACATAGACGGTCTGGATCTGGAGGCCGAACAGGCTGACCGATTGGCTCTCGAACACGCGCGGGAACGGCTGCGGATTGACGCCGAACATCCATTTCAGCGTCGCCTGGAGCACGGTGGAAAGGCCGATCGTCACCATGATCACCGAGATGATGGGCTCGCCGATCATCGGCCGCAGGATCAGGACCTGGACCGCGATACCGAACACGAACATGAACACCAGCGTGATCGGCATGCCGATCCAGAACGGCACCTGGTATTTCGCCAGTAGCGCCCAGCACACCCAGGCGCCGACCAGCAGCAGCTCGCCTTGCGCGAAATTGACGACCTGCGTCGCCTTGTAGATCAGCACGAACGACATTGCGACCACGCCATAGAGCGTGCCGACCACGAGGCCGTTGACCAGGAGCTGGAAGAGGAAGGCGGTGTTCATGCAGATATGCTCGCTGACAAATCCGGCGCGCTCTTCCCCTCTCCCCTTGTGGGAGAGGGTGGCTTCGCGAAGCGAAGACGGGTGAGGGGTCGTCTCGGCAGCAACGATGTGGAGAGAGGACCCCTCACCCGAGTGAGGGTGTGGTCGGCTGCGGAGATGCCCTCTCCCACAAGGGGAGAGGGCGCATCGGTAGACTGTTTCACTCCGCAGCCTCCGCCATGTGCCCATGTCCGTCCAGGTCCACCACGCGCAGCGTCGTGCGGACGCGCTGCGTGGTGCCGTCCTGGAAGCGGATCACGGTGTCGACGGGGATGTCGGCATCGCCGCGGTAGATGGCGTCGATGATCCCTGCGTATTTCTCGTTGATGACGCCGCGGCGCACTTTGCGGGTGCGGGTGAGCTCTCCGTCGTCGGCATCCAGCTCCTTGTACAAGAGCAGGAAGCGTGAGATGCGCTGCGCCGGCGGCAGCGTCGCGTTGACGGTCTCGACCTCCTTCTGAAGCAGCGCGTAGACCTCGGGGCGCGAGGCGAGGTCGCTGTAGGTCGTGAACGAGAGTCGGTTCTTCTCTGCCCATTTCGAGATGATGGAGTAGCGGATGCAGATCATGGCGGCGAGCGCGTCGCGTCCGGCGCCCAGCACCACGGCCTCCGCGATATAGGGCGAGAACTTCAGCTTGTTCTCGATGAATTGCGGCGAGAAGCGCTCACCGCGCGAGGTCTCGGCGAGATCCTTGATGCGGTCGATGACGACGAGCTGCTTGTTCTCGTTGAAATAACCGGCATCGCCGGAACACATCCAGCCGTCCTTGATGTCGGCGACGCTGGCCTCGGGGTTCTTGTAATAGCCGAGGAACATGTTGGGGTGCCGCACCACGATCTCGCCGACGCCGTGGACGTCGGCATTGTCGATCCGGATCTCGACGCTGTCGGCCATCGGTACGCCTGTCGTGTCAGGATCGACCTTGCCCTCGGGATGCAGCGTGTAGGCCCCTAACAGCTCGGTCTGGCCGTAGAGCGTGCGCAGCGGCACACCCATCGCCTGGAAGAACTTGAAGGTATCAGGGCCGAGCGCCGCGCCGCCGGTCGCGGCCGAGCGCAGGCGGGTGAAACCGAGCCGGTCGCGCAGCGCGCGGAACAGGATCGCGTCGGCAAAACCCGAGCGCTTACCCTGCGCGAGTGCGGCCAGACCCGATTTCATTCCGACGTCGAACAGACGCTGCTTCAACGGCGTAGCGTCCATCACCTTGGCGCGGACATCGGCGGCGATCGATTCCCAGACGCGCGGCGCGAACAGCACGAACGTCGGCGCGATCTCGCGCAGGTCGTTCATCATGGTGTCGGGCTCTTCGACGAAGTTGATTTTCATCCGGCACAACAGGCCTTTGCCGAGCACGTAAACCTGCTCCATGATCCAGGGCAGCGGCAGCACCGAGACGTACTCGTCGTCAGGTCCCTTCGGATCGAAGGCGAGATAGGTCGCGCAATGGCCGAGCACGCGCCCGGCGGCGAGCATCGCGAGCTTCGGGTGTGAGGTGGTGCCCGACGTCGTGCAGAGGATCGCGACGTCCTCACCCTTGGTTGCATCCACGAGCCGGTCGTAAAGCTCCGGCTCCCGAGCGGCGCGCGCGCGGCCGAACTCGGCGAATTTTTCGGCTGACATCAGCCTGGGATCGTCATATTTCCGCATGCCGCGCGGATCGGAATAGATGATGTGCTTCAACTGCGGCACGCGCTCGGCAAGCGCGAGCAGCTTGTCGACCTGCTCCTCGTCCTCGGCGAAGACGAGCTGTGCCTCGCCATAGGTCAGGAGATAGGCGGCTTCCTCGTCCAGCACGTCGCGATAGAGCCCGAGGCTCAGCCCGCCAACGGCATGGGTCGCGATTTCAGCCGCGACCCAGTCCGGCCGGTTGTCACCGATGATGCCGATGACGTCGCCGCGGCCGAGGCCGAGCTCGACGAGCCCGAGCGCGAAGTCGCGCACCCGCGCCTGGTAATCGTTCCAGGTGAACAGGCGCCAGAGCCCGAGATCCTTCTCGCGAAGCGCGATCTCGTTACCATGCTCCTTCGCGTTGAGCCGGAGCATCTTGGGATAGGTGTCGGCCTGCGCAACGCGTCCTGCGTAATCCATCATGCCGCGCTCTCCTGCGCCGGCGGGGCGTCGTCCGGATCGACCAGCACCTCGTCTTCTTCACCAAGGTAGGCGCGTTTGACGTGGGGATCGGCGAGGACCGCCGCGGGATCGCCTTCGGCGATCTTCTTGCCGAAATCCAGCACCATGACGCGGTGGGAGATGTCCATCACCACGCCCATGTCGTGCTCGATCATCACCACCGTCATCCCGAACTCCTCGTTGAGATCGACGATGTAGCGGGCCATGTCCTCTTTCTCCTCGAAGTTCATGCCGGCCATCGGCTCGTCGAGGAGGATGAGGCGAGGCTCCAGCGCCATGGCGCGGGCGAGCTCCACGCGCTTGCGCAGGCCGTAGGAGAGGGTGCCGGCGGTGGCTTTTCGCACCGATTGGAGATCGAGGAAGTCGATGATCTCCTCGACCTTGCGGCGGTGCTCGAGCTCCTCCTTGCGCGCGCCGGTGAGCCAGTACAGCGAACCCGTGAGGAAATTGTTCTTCAGCAGGTGATGGCGGCCGACCATGATGTTGTCGAGCACGCTCATATGGTGGAACAGCGCCAGATTCTGGAAGGTGCGGCCGATGCCGAGCGAGGCGCGGGCAGTCGGCGTCAAACCGGTGATGTCGCGGCCCTGGTAGAAGAGCTGGCCTTCAGTCGGCTTGTAGCGACCGGAAATACAGTTCACGATCGAGGTCTTGCCGGCGCCGTTGGGGCCGATGATCGAGAACAGCTCGCCTTCCCTGATGGCGAAGCTGACATCGGTCAGCGCACGGACGCCACCGAATCGCAAGGACACGCCGCGCACTTCGAGACTAGCCACTAACAAATCCCTCCCGGTGATGGCGCATTCAGTGGCGCTCTTCATCCGTTGTTTCCGAACGATCCTAGTACGGTGGTCCCGGTGAGGCCATGCAGCCATTGGTCTCGACCGGACCGCGCCGCCTTCGTTCCCATCAGGGATCAAAAGCCGCATCGCCCAAGGTGGCTCTCAATACGGGAAAGCGCTATTTTGAAATGTCTTCGGCCTGACAATTCGGTGACAAAGTTTTTCGGGCGGGTGCGGCGTCCATCTTTCGTCGGATGACCGCCGAGGTGATCGTGTTGCAGTGCAACAGAAGCGCGGAGTGACGAAACGGTGCGGCTGGCCTCTCCATCATGATTTCAGAGGATCATCTGAAGCGCATCGCCGCCTGGTCGCGCGAACTCACGGAGGCCGAGATCGAGGTCGCACGCGCCGGGGTCAGCGAGCGGTCCTACGGCACCGGCGAGACTGTGTTCATGCGCGGCGACAGCTTCGACTATTGGGCCGGCATGGTCTTTGGCCTCGCCCGGATGGGCGGCGTGTCGCGCGACGGCAAGGAGACCAGTCTTGCCGGGCTGACGGCAGGCGCCTGGTTCGGAGAAGGCAGCGTGCTCAAGAACGAGCCGCGACGCTACGACGTGGTCGCGCTGCGCGACAGCCGGGTTGCGCTGATGGAACGCAGCGCCTTCATGTGGCTGTTCGAGAACAGCGTCGGCTTCAACCGCTTCCTGGTCCGCCAGCTCAACGAGCGGCTCGGCCAGTTCATCGGCATGCTCGAGGTCAACCGCACGCTTGACGCCACCGCCCGCCTTGCCCGCAGCATCGCCTCGCTGTTCAACCCGATCCTCTATCCCGAATCGACCGCGCATCTGGAGATCACCCAGGAGGAGATCGGCGCGCTCTCCGGCATGTCCCGCCAGAACGCCAACCGCGCGCTGAACCGGCTGGAGAAAGAGGGGCTGCTGCGGCTGGAATATGGCGGGGTCACCATCCTCGCTATCGAGCGGCTGCGCAGTTACGGGGATTAGCGCGCGTTGGCGGGGGCGTGCACCGGCCAGAGGTCGGCGCGCCAGCGGATCGCGATCGCCAGCATCGCGATGATGCCTGCGGCGGCATAAAGCGATCCCGTCGCGGAATAGCCGATGATGTCGATCAGGCTGCCGGCCGCGAGCAATCCGAGCGGCAGGCCGTAGATCACCATCATGCGGACGCCCATGACGCGACCGCGCAGATGTGCGCTGGCCGTCCGCATCAGGATCACGGCTGCCGAGATCATCGACATGCTCTGCGCAATACCGGCGAGGACGAGGCAGGCCATCGCCACCGGCATGGTCCTGATCTCGACGAACACCAGCAGCATGGCGTACCAGGCCAGCGTCGCGCCGATCAGGAGCCGGGCAATGCGCAATCCGCTGACCAGGCTCAGCGTGATAGAGCCGGTCAGCGAGCCGACGGCGAAGCTCGCCGAGAGATAGCCGAGGCCGGTCTGGTCGGTCTGAAAGATCTCCCGCGCGATGTAGGGCAGCAATCCTCCGGTGAAAGGAAACGCGGTGAGATTGGCCAGGAAGGCGACGCACAGCGCCGCGCGCATTCCCGGGCCATTCCAGGCGTAGACGATCCCCTCCTTGAGGTCGCCAAATAAGCGAGAAACGGCGTGGCTGTTGGCCGGGAGATCGCTCGTGGTGAGGGTCCTTTTCGGCCGGGTCAGGCAGAGCATGAGCAGCGCGGCCACGAGGTAGAGGCAGGCGATCGCCACATAAACGAGGCCGATGCCGAGGACGGCGAACAGGCCGGCGCCCGTCAATGCTCCGGCGATGCGGGCGCTGTCCTGGGTGGTGCGCGCAACGCTGATGGCGCCGACCAGTTGCTCCGCCGGCATGATCTCGGCAAGCAGCGCCCCCCGGACGCCGAGATCGGAGGGGCGAATCAGGCCCATGATCGCGACGATGATCATGACGCTCAGCGGCGACAAATGACCGGTCAACGCCAGAACCATGATGGTCGACGAGAGCACCGTGTAGGCAAGACGCATCGCGACCAGCAGGTCGCGATGACCCATGCGGTCGCCGATCATACCGAATACCGGCGCGACCAGTGTCCCGACGAACTGGAGTGATGCAAGCACGGTGAGCAGCAGCACCGAGCCGGTTTCGACCAGGATGTACCAGCCGAGCACCAGCGTCTCGACCTCGAACGCCCAGGAGGTGAGCAGGTCGGACGGCCACTGGAGGCGATAGTTGCGGATGCGGAATGGCGCGAGCGCGGAAGGTCGTGCGGATGCGCTCAAGATGCGATGACGGGTTTCACGGCGATTCCCTGCCCTCTTTTATTTGTTCTTCTGTTTGGAAGGGTAGCCCCGGCGATGGCCCTGTCAATTGACGCTACCGCATGCCACCATGCTTTGCCGACGACGTACGGTCCGCCAGTGCGCCCGCAGCATGCTTCGTCGCCCATACTGAGAGGTAGGCTACCGCCGCTTGCTCTTCCGGCGCGCAGAGCCCATTCTGGTCTGCATCCTGGGACCCATTCGGTAGGGGCCAGCAGATTGCGCCATCGCGGCTTCCGCGAGGTCTTGAGCCATGAACTGCTCGGGTTGTGGTTTCGAGGTTCAGAGCGGCTTTGCCTTCTGCCCAAAGTGCGGCACGAAGCAGCCGAACGCGTGCCCCGGCTGCGGCTTTCCATGTGCACCGGATTTTGTCTATTGCCCGAAATGCGGCTCCCTCATCAGCGGGGCGACCAACGACGGCGGACAGACATCGGCGCAGACGAGCCCGGCGACACTCCCAATCAGATCGTCTTCGCCACCGCTCCTGCAGACGGCTCAACACGCATTTCGACCGCAGTCGGACAACGTCGATAGCGAAGCAAACCGCCGCACCATAACCGTGCTGTTTGCCGACCTCAGCGGCTTCACCGCGATGAGCGAGCGGCTCGACCCAGAGGTCATGCAGACGCTTCAGAACCAGTTGTTCGAGGAGTTGACGGCCGCGGTGCAGAGCTTTGGCGGCTTCGTGGACAAGTTCATCGGCGATGCGCTGCTCGCGCTGTTTGGTGCGCCGACTGCGCACGAGGACGACCCCGAGCGGGCGGTCCGCGCTGCCCTCGACATGATCAGCCGGACGGCGCGCCTCAGCGAGCGCGCGAAGGCCTTTGCCGGTTCACCGTTGCAGCTCCATGTCGGCATCAACACCGGCCACGTCGTCGCGGGTGGGTTGGGCGTGGGCGTTGCCAAATCCTATTCGGTGACCGGCGATACCGTGAATACGGCGCAACGATTGCAGTCGATGGCGTCTCCGGACGAGGTGCTGGTCGGGCCGTTGACCCACCGTCTGACGCGGCATGCGTTCTCCTATGACTCGCTGGGCGAGATCTCGCTCAAGGGCAAGATGGGCAGCGTTCTGGTCCATCGTCTGAAGGGACCGCTCGATACGCCCCGCGCGGCACGCGGCCTCGACACGTTGGGCCTCGATGCACCACTGATCGGGCGCGACGCCGAGCTTGCGCGCGTGATCGGCAGCCTTGATCGCGCATGCGGCGGCGCGGCTCAACTGGTGCGGCTGGTTGGCGAAGCGGGCATTGGGAAAACGCGGCTGGTGAACGAATTCGTCGCCCGCATCCGCGATGAGGATCGCTTCGCAGGCGTGGCGATCCGACGGGCGGTCTGCTCGCCGCTCGGCGAACAGTCCTACGGAGCACTCGCCGCCGTGCTGCGTAGCGCCTATGGCATTGCACAGAAGGCGGGCGCCGCGGAAGCAGAGACGAAAGTTGCGGAAGCGCTATCGGAGCTCGGCCTCGCGGCCGAGGAGGCCGATCGCCTGATGCCTCTCTACCTGCACGTTCTTGGCCTTGGCGATCCCAACGCCGTGCTCAGGCACGTCGAACCGGAACAGCTCCGGCGGCAGATCTTTTTCGCGATCCGTACCGTCTTCGAACGCCGCCTCGCCTTGTCGCCGCTTCTCATCATCGTCGAGGATCTGCATTGGGCCGACGCGGTGTCGCTTGAAGCGTTGCGGTTCCTGATGGACCGGCTGGAGCGGACGCGGCTGATGCTGCTGTTTACACATCGGCCAGCGCTGGTGGATCAGTTCGGTTCGAGCAGGATCAGTCACACGACCATTCGGCTGCCTCCGCTTGGCGATGCTGACGGACGAAGGCTGCTCGCGGCGTATTTCAGTCACGGTTGGCGGGAACCGCCGGGACATTTGTTCACCCGAATCCTCGATCGCGCAGGCGGAAATCCGCTTTTCCTCGAGGAGATCATCCGCGGTCTCATCGAAGGCGGGGCCCTGGAGCGTGACGGCGCGCAGTGGCGGATGAAATCGGATGAAGCCGCCGCCGATATTCCAGCAAGCATTCAGGCGTTGTTGCTGGTGCGCCTCGACCGGTTGCCGCATCAGGTACGCCAGGTGGCCCAGGAGGCCGCGGTGATCGGTCCGCGCTTTGATGCGGCTGTTCTCGGTGCGGCAGCAACCGAGCCGGCAAAGGTCGAAGCAGCGCTCGAACTTCTGTGCGACGCCGAGCTCGTCGAGGAGGTCGCGGGCTCGAGCTCGATGTCGCTGCGGACCTATCGCTTCACGCAGACCATGCTTCAGGACGTGATCTATCAAAATCTGCTCCTCCAGCGTCGGGTCGAGCTCCATGGACGGATTGGTGCCGCGCTGGAGCGGCTCTATGGCAAAGAGCCCGAACAGCTCGAAGATCTCATATTGCTCGGGCATCACTTCAGTCTGAGCGCGAGCAAGTCGAGAGGCGCGCGCTATTTGCGCGCGGCCGGCGATCGCGCACGTGCCAGCTATGCCAACGACGATGCCCTCCGCTTCTATCAGCAATCCCTCGCCGTGCTGTCGACCGCCAGCGAACGGGAGCCGGAATGCCTGATCCTATACGAGCGCGTGGCGGACCTCTGTTGCGTGGCTGGCCGGCGAAGCACGGCCGAGGAGCACTATCAGAGCGCGCTGGAGGGGCACCGCACGGCCGGGGACCGTATCGGCGAGGCGCGCATTCTTCGCAAGCTCGGCCGATTGTTGTGGGACGCCGGCAAGCGCGTCAGGGCAGAGGAGCGCTATGCCGAGGCGGCAGAACGGCTCGGCGGGACCGACGCGCCGATCGAGTGGGCGCACCTCCTCCAGGAGCGCGGCCGTCTCGCGTTTCGCGTGGGCGATCACGTCGCCGCCGCGCGGTGGGCCGACGAGGCGCTGGGCCACGCGCGGTCCGTGCCGGCGAACGCGGACGAGCAAGCGGGTCTCGAGGCGGCGCGCGCCATTGCGGAGGCGCTCAACACCAAGGCGGTTGCGCTGGCGCGGCTTGGGCGACACCAGGAGGCGGTGAAGGAGGTGGAGCAAAGTGTCGCGGCAGCCGAGGCCGCCGGCCTCCTCAACGTGGCGTGCCGCGGCTACACCAACCTTGGCGTGCTCTACACGATCGTCGACCCGGCGCAAGCCATGGCGGTTTGCCGGCGCGGCCTCGATGTCGCAAATCGTATCGGCGATCTCGGCTTCCAGGCGCGCCTTCTGGCCAACCTTGCCGTCGCTTGCTGCACCTTCACGGACAGATGTACCGAGGAGGGGGTGCCGGCTGCCGAAAAGGCGATCGAGATCGACCGCGCGCTCGATCAGCGCGAGCATCTCCCGGTACCCCTCATCGTGCTCGGGCAGATCCATCAATGCCACTTCCGCCCCGACATGGCCGCGCGCTGCTACAACGAGGCCATCGAGGTGGCGAGCGAGACCGGCGAGCCGCAGCAGCTGTTTCCATGCTATGATGGTCTTGCGACACTGAATCTTGATCGAGGCGACATGCCCGAGGCCGAGCGGTATTTCGCGCTGGCCCATGATGTCTGCGCCCGGCACGGGCTCGATCCCGCAGGGCTGATCGTACTGCCGTTCCTTGACTAGCCAATGTGAGGGAGTTCAACCATGTCAGACCGTCATGTAGATGGAACACTTCAGCCGGGCGATCGCGCACCGAACATCGTCCTGGACGCCATCACACGCGAAGGAAAGATCGCGCTCGAGGATTATCGCGGGCATAGTCCAATACTGGTGGGCCTGTTTCGTGGCCTGCACTGCCCGTTCTGCCGGCGCCATATCGCGGCGCAGGCGCAGCTTGATGGCGCGCTGCGCGGGAAGGGGATCGAAAGTCTCACGGTCGTCAACACGCCGATCGACCGGGCGCGGCTCTATTTCCGCTATCATCCATTGCCCAATCTGCTCGCCGCGTCCGACCCCGATCGGATCTCGCACCGCGCATTCGGCCTGCCCAATATCGAGTTCACGGAGAACGAAACCGAGTGGCCACGCAAAGTGGGCATGGACGCGGTCATGAGCATGCAAGTGGACATGCCCGGCGAGTTGCCCAGCCCGATGAACCGGCCGGCAGCCGCGGAGTACCTGAACAAGAAGGACGGTTACGAGATGACCGAAGCCGACCAGCGTATGGCGGCAACAGGCACGGGGCAGCTGTTTGGCCAGTTCCTGCTCGACCGGGAAGGGATCGTGCGCTGGACGTTCACCGAGGTTCCCGGCGGCGGCCAACGCATGTTCGGAGCGCCGAGCCCACAGGAGCTGATGTCGGCCGCCTCGCAGGTGGCAGGCTAAAGCATGATCCGGAAAAGTGCGCAGCGGTTTTCCGAAAAGATCATGCTCAAACAATAACCTAAAGCGCGATGACGATTCATCCTAATCTCATCGCGCTTTAGGCATCTTGGCGATTAACCCGCCACCCTCGGTCGTTTCTCGGCGAGCGCTGCCGCCATCGCCGAGATCAGCGGGCGCATGAAATAATGATCTTCCACCGGCGAGACGTCAGTGCGCAATCCGTGCGCGGCGAGCTCGCCCGAGACCGCCGGGCCGACTGAAGCAATCAGCGTCCGTTCGAGCCCCGCGCGAAGGCGTGCCTCGCTGCCGTGCGCCTTCGCGGCCTCGAACAGTCGGCGGACCTGGCCGAGATTGGTCAGCGCGATGGAATCGATCCGCCCCTCGGCCATGGCGTCGATCGCGGCGACGATGTTGGCATCTGCCGCCTTGGAATCGTAGACATAGGGCAGCACGGTATCGACCTCGGCGCCTTGCGCGGCGAGCGCGCCGGTCAGCGCGCTGTGATCCTTGTCCGGATAGAGCTGCAGACCAAGACGGTGGCCCTTCAGGTCGAGCCCGCCCAGCATCTCGATCACGCCCTCGGTGGTCGGCTTCTCCGTGGTCTGCTGCGCATCGAGGCCAACCTCGCGCAGCGCCCTGCCGGGCTTCGGGCCGCGGGTGAATTTTCGCGATTTGGCAAGCGCTGCCACGAGAGCCTGATCGAGCCCGCGAGCGACGGCGAGCTTCATGATCCGCCGCAGGCCTTCGCCGGTCATCAACACGAGGTCGTCGAACGGCTTGTTGATGGCGCGGCGGATCCAGGCCTCGACCGGCGCCGGGTCCGGCGCGTCGTGGATGGTGAACATCGGGCACTGCACGACCTCGGCGCCTTGCTCGGCCAGAAGCTTCGCAAACTGCGCCTCCTCACGCGTTTCCAGGATCAGGATGCGGGTGCCGTTCAAGCGGTCGGCCATGGGCGTGCTCCGGTCAAAAATCGCAATGGTACGTTCATCCTGACTCTGCGCCCGGGATTGGCGCAAGAGTGGGTCAGTGCTAGAGCGGGCGCAAATCGCGGGTCGTTCCGCTCCATTTGCCCAAACCTTCATCAAGAGCCATGCCCGATCATCAATATATCCTGACCCTGTCCTGTCCGGATCGCCCCGGCATCGTCTCGGCGGTGTCGACGTTCCTGGCCCACAACGGGCAGAACATTCTCGACGCCCAGCAGTTCGACGACGTCGAGACCAAGAAGTTCTTCATGCGCGTGGTATTCACCGCGGCTGATCTTGCCGTGGAACTGTCGGCGCTCCAGACCGGCTTTGCCGCGATCGCCGAGCGTTTCAGCATGGAGTGGCAGATGCGCGACCGCGCCGCGCATCGCAAGGTGATGCTGCTGGTGTCGAAATCCGACCACTGCCTGGTCGACATCCTCTATCGCTGGCGCACCGGCGAATTGCCGATGATCCCCACCGCGATCGTCTCCAACCATCCGCGCGAGGTTTATGCCGGGCTCGATTTCGGCGGCATCCCGTTCCATCACCTGCCTGTGACCAAGGAGACCAAGCGCGAGCAGGAGGCGCAGATCCTCGACCTCGTCGCCAGCACGGGCACCGATCTCGTCGTGCTCGCCCGCTACATGCAGATCCTGTCGGACGATCTGTCGGCAAAACTGTCGGGGCGCTGCATCAACATCCATCACTCGTTTCTGCCGGGCTTCAAGGGCGCAAAGCCGTATCACCAGGCCCATGAGCGCGGGGTCAAGCTGATCGGCGCCACCGCGCATTATGTCACGCGCGATCTCGACGAGGGCCCGATCATCGACCAGGACGTCGAGCGCATCAGCCATCGCGATACGCCGGAGGATCTGGTCCGCAAGGGCCGCGACATCGAGCGCCGCGTGCTCGCCCGCGCGATCCGCTACCATCTCAACGACCGCGTCATCCTCAACGGCCGCAAGACCGTGGTGTTCGTGGATTGAGTTGTTCACCTCTCCCCGCGTGCGGCAGGGCAATCGCATATGGGACCGATTTCGCCTGTGGCCACCCGTCGCGACGCCCGCCGTTGGCGGCCCTCAGGATGAGGACCAGGTGCGTGGCACTCGCTTCAATAAGCGCCGATGCTGCTTAGCCTCATCATCAGGATGAGGACGGTGTGCGTGGCAGCAGCTTCAAAGAGCACCGATGCCGCTTAGCCTCATCCTGAGAGCCCGACCGAAAAAGGGTGAGCGGTTTTGGCGGGCTTGTGAT
>NZ_JAULLN010000041.1:0-46972 GCF_041357655.1 Bradyrhizobium sp. DN3
GTCATTGCGAGGAGCCCTTGCGACGAAGCAATCCAGAATCTTGCCGCGGAGGGATTCTGGATTGCTTCGCTGCGCTCGCAATGACGGCGTCGAAGCAGTTGCGTTCCCCGAATTCGTCTTGGCCCCCGCCCAGAGTGTTAGGCGCATGTCGGCTAAATATTCGGCAATCGTGCCCGCGGCGCCGATGGACTTGACCGCTGCAATCCGGTTCAATGGGGCCAATTGAGTTTCCAGGCGACAATGATGTCGAGATATCTGCTGGTCCTGCTGCTGATCGCCTCACCGGCGGCGGCGCAAGTGAAGATGACGCCGAAGACCACGGCGGCGCATCCCGACCCCTGTGCCCCGATCGGGCGTACCGCGGACGGCAAGCTGGTCTACTCCATGAAATGCGAGACCCTGCTGGCGCCGCCCCCGCCGCCGCAGGCGGAACTGAAGGAGATGCCTCCGACGGCGACCGCGGAGCCGGAGCCGGAGGTCCGGCGGAGCGGCATTTTCGGCTGGTCCTACGACCGCAGGTGAGGGCCGCGCCCCTTGCGCGAAGCCCGATGGAATGCTCTTTGCCGAGGAATCCACCGTGGGGCCCATCGCCCCCGACCCAGAGAGATGAGATGAGCAAACTCGTTATCCGCGCCGGCGATTTCACCTTCGATGCCCGCTTCGAGGAGCAGCTGGCGCCCAAGACTGTCGCCGCGTTCCGCAAGGCGCTGCCGTTCGAAAGCCACATCATCCATGTGCGCTGGAGCGGCGAGGGGGTGTGGATGCCGCTCGGCGACCTCGATTTCGGCGTCGGCTACGAGAACCACACAAGCTATCCCGCGCCCGGCCAGATCATCCTCTATCCCGGCGGCATCAGCGAGACCGAGATCCTGCTCGCCTATGGCGGCGTGCACTTCGCGAGCAAGATGGGCCAGCTCGCCGGCAACCATTTCATCACGCTGACCTCGGGCCTGGAGAATCTGGCAACGCTGGGCAAGAGCGTGCTGTGGAAGGGCGCCCTGCCGATCCGCTTCGAGGAAGTCTGAGTGACTGAGACCCGCTACCCGCGCGATCTCCGCGGCTACGGCCGCAACCCGCCGCATCCGCAATGGCCCGGCAATGCGCGGGTCGCGGTGCAGTTCGTCGTCAATTTCGAGGAAGGCGGCGAGAACAACATTCTGCACGGCGACCGCGCCTCGGAAGCCTTCCTGTCCGACGTGCTCGGCGCGCAGCCGTGGCCGGGCCAGCGCCACGCCAATATCGAATCGATGTTCGAATATGGCTCCCGCGCCGGCTTCTGGCGGCTATGGCGGATGTTCGGCGAACGCAACTGGCCGACCACCGTGTTCGGTGTCGCGACCGCGCTGAAGCGCAATCCGGAAATCGTAGCTGCGATGAAGGAGGCGGGCTGGGACATTGCCAGCCACAGCCTGAAGTGGATCGAGCACAAGGACATGACCGAGGCGCAGGAGCGCGCCGAGATCGCGGAAGCGATCCGCGTCCATACCGCGGCGACCGGATCGCGGCCGCTCGGCTGGTACACCGGACGCTCCTCGATCAACACCAACCGCCTCCTGATGGAGGAGGGCGGCTTCCTCTATCTCTGCGATTCCTATGCGGACGATCTGCCCTATTGGGTGAAGGGCGCGAACGGCAAGCAGCTCATCATTCCCTATACGTTGGACGCCAACGACATGCGCTTCATCAACCCGCAGGGGTTTGCCGAAGGCGAGCAGTTCTTCACCTATCTGAAGGATGCCTTCGACGTGCTCTATGCCGAAGGGCAGACCGCGCCGAAGATGATGTCGGTCGGCTTGCACTGCCGCCTCGCCGGCCGGCCCGGCCGCGCTGCGGGGCTGATGCGCTTCCTGGATTACATCGGCAAGCAGGAGCGCGTCTGGGTGCCGACGCGATTGCAGATCGCGCAGCACTGGCACGACAAGCACGCGCACCTTGCGGCCGATGCATTCGAGATCGGGTGAGTGAGCGATGTCGCAGATCTCGCTGGCCGATCTCAACGCTGCAAGCAAAACCGATTTCGTCGCGGCGCTCGCCAACGTCGTCGAATATTCACCGTGGATCGCCGAGCAGCTCGCCGGGAAACGGCCGTTCAACGGCATCAACCAGTTGCATGCTGCGCTGATGGCGGCGATCCAGAGCGCCGAACCGGACGTGCAGTTGGCATTGATCCGGGCGCATCCCGATCTCGCCAACAAGACCCAGCGCGCCGCCGGCCTCACGGCAGAATCGACCGACGAGCAGAACAGCGCCGGCCTCGACCGGCTGTCGGACGCCGAATACGCCGCGTTCGAGCGCGTCAACACCGCCTATCGCGACAAATTCGGCTTCCCCTACATCGTCTGCGTGCGTCGTCACACCAGGGATTCCATCCTGCGTGACTTCGAGACGCGGCTGCTCAACATCGTCAAGACCGAGATAAGGCGCGCGATCGAGGAGATCGGCCGCATCTCCGCGCTGCGGCTCGATCAGCTCGTCATGGCCGAGGACAAGCTGAAGGTGCACGGCCGGCTGTCGACGCATGTGCTCGACAATCACACGGGCAAGCCTGCGCGGGGCATCCCGGTTGAGCTGGTCGAGCTCGCGCGCCTCGGCGAGAGCCGCGTCATTGCCCGCACTGTCACCAACGCGGACGGCCGCACGGATCAGCCACTGATCGGCGGTCGCCCGATGCCGATCGGCCGCTACGAGCTCAGGTTCAGCGTTGCCAGATATTACGCCGAGCGTAACGTGCCGTTATCCGACCCGCCGTTCCTCGACGAGATCCCGCTACGTTTCGCCATCAGCGAGCCGGAGGGACACTATCACGTGCCGCTCCTGGTCACTCCATGGAGCTATTCGACCTATCGCGGCAGTTAGAGCATGTAGGTTCGGCGGGCTGTCCGTGGTTCACCTCTCCCCAAAGGGGAGAGGTCGGATTGCTGTGGCGCGCAATTGCGCGCCTGAGCAATCCGGGTGAGGGGCTGCGGCGCTCAGTGAGACCTAAACCCTCACCCGGACCGCATCTTCGATGCGCTCCGACCTCTCCCTACGGGAGAGGTGAACCGAACCATCCCGCTCTAGCCACCGAACTTGTCGAGCAGCGCCGGAAACAGCCGGTCCGGCTTGAAAGGCGGCGCGGTGAAGCGGACGCCGGTGGCATCGGCAATGGCGTTGCCGAGCGCGGCGGCGACCGGATTGTACGGACTCTCGCTCATCGACTTCGCGCCCAGCGGTCCGATCGTGTCGGACGTCTCGGCGAAGAACACCTCGGTGCGGGGCACGTCGGCGAAGGAGGGCAGGTGGTAGTCGCGGAACTTCGGGTTGGTGACCCGGCCGTCTGCGTCGATCACCATCTCCTCGTAGAGCGCGGCGCCGAGTGCCTGCGCGACGCCGCCCTCGACCTGTCCGCGGCATTGCATGGGATTGGCGACGACGCCGGCGTCCGCCGCCTGCACGCTCCTGAGAATCCTGAGCTCGCCGGTGCCCTTGTTCACGGCGACGCGAAAGCCCTGTACGTTGAAGCCGACCGAGCGCGGCGTGCCGGTGGAATTGCCGGTGCCTGCGAATGGCTGTCCGCGGTCGCGTGCGAGCCTTGCCAGCTCCACAAAGGACATGCGGCGCACGCCGCTGACGACGGCGTCAGCTTCGAGCGTGCAGATCGCGGCATCGCACAGCCAAGCGTCCGCGGCCGCCGCCTTCAGCTCGGTCGCAAGCTGGAGCGCCGCCGCATGAGTCGCCTTGCCCGCGACGAACATGCCCGCGCTGCCATAGGCGCCGGTATCGTGGCCGCCATGGGCGGTGTCGGACTGGCGCAGTTGGATCCTGTCGACGGTGGTCGCAAGCGTCGTCGCCGCGATCTGCCGGTGCACCGTGCTGGTGCCGTTGCCGAACTCGGCGGTGCCGACGGTAAGGTCGAAACCGCCGTCATCGCGCAGCACGATCATGGCGTCGGCGAGGTGGCCCGCCGGCGGCGCCGTGTCGATCATGGTCAGCGCGATGCCGTCGCCGATCAGCCATTCCGGCGGCAGCTCGGGCTGCGGGCCATCGGCCTGCATCGCGCGCTCGACAAGGTCGAGGCACTGGTCGAGCCCGTAGGAGCCATAGTCGACGTCGTGAAATTCGGACGGTGGCGGCGACAGCATGGGATCGCCTGGCCTGACGATGTTGCGCCGGCGCATCTCGTAGGGGCTGATGCCGAGCTGCTTGGCCAGCTCGTCGATCGCGGCCTCCACCGCGATCAGCGCCTGCGGCAGGCCATAGCCGCGAAACGCCCCCGCCGGCACGGTGTTGGTGTAGACGGCGGCGCCGTCGACCCGCTTGTTCGGGCAATTATAGACGCTGATGGACTCAGCCAGCGCGTGGAACATCACGGGCCCGGCGTGATTGCCGTAGGCGCCGGTGTTGGAGAGCACGTCGAGCTGGAGCGCGGTGAGCTTGCCGTCGGCATCGGCGCCGGCCTTGATGTGGACCCGCATCGGGTGGCGCGTCGAGGTCGCGATGAACTGCTCCTCGCGGGTCAGCTCCAGCCTCACCGGCCGCCCCGTCTTGAGCGCGGCAAGCACCAGAATGTCCTCGACGAACATCTCCTGCTTGCCGCCAAAGCCGCCGCCGACGCGCTCGCAGAACACGCGGACCTTGTCCATAGGAAGCTTGAAGATATCCGACAGCGCGCGCCGGGTCAGGAACGGCACCTGCGTCGAGGTGCGGACATTGAGCACGCCGGCGTTATCGAGCCAGGCGAGGCCGCCATGGGTCTCCAATGCGGCATGCTGCACACGGTGACTGTGGAAGGTGCCCTCGTAGGTGACGGCAGAGGTGGCGAGCGCAGCCGCGACGTCGCCGAATTCGCCATGCGTCTCCGCGACGAGGTTGCGCTGAGCATCAGTGACCCGGTTCGCGATGGTGCGATCAGGATGAATGACGGGCGCGCCCGGGGCCATCGCCTGCTCCGGATCGATCAGCGCAGGCAATATCTCGTAGTCGACCCTGAGCCGCCGGCACGCCTCCTCGGCGGCGGCTTCGCTCTCGGCGACGACGGCGGCAACCTTCTGGCCGATGAAGCGGACGACGTTATCGAGAATGCGGGTGTCCTCAGGATCCATCCACTCCTTCTCATGCCGCGCGGTCGACATCAGGACCGGCGGCGCATCCTCATGCGTCAGCACGGCGTGCACGCCGGCGACGCGAAGGGCTTCCGACGTGTCGATCGCCACGATCCTGGCGTGCGCGTGCGGGGAACGGAGCAGCTTGATGTGCAGCAGTCCGTCGATGGCGGTATCGAAGGTGTAGCGCGCCTTGCCGCGCACGATGTCGGGACCCGCGGGGGCCGGAAGGCTACGGCCAAATGCGGCGCCAGCCTCGACACTCGCCTCGACATTGGTGTTGCCGAGGATCGCGTCCTCGATCGAACGATAACCGGTGCAGCGGCAGATATTGCCCTTCAAGGCCGTGCCGAGATCGGTGCGCTGCGCCTGGTTCAGCGAGGCGCAGGTCAGGATCATGCCGGCGGTGCAGAAGCCGCATTGAAAGCCTTGCGCATCGAGGAAGGCCTGCTGCATCGGATGGGCGCCGTGGTCCCCACCGAGACCTTCGATCGTGGTGACGCTGCGCCCCTCGGCGCGGAACGCCGGGATCAGGCAGCTATGGACCGGCTCGCCATCCAACAGCACGGTGCAGGCGCCGCAATCACCGGCATCGCAACCCTTCTTCACGCCGAAATGGCCGAGCTCGCGCAGAAACGTACGCAGGCACTGGCCGGCGCGCGGCTCTTGCGAAAACGCCTTGCCGTTGATCTCGAAGCTCATGACGGCACTCCGCCCAGGAGCTCGCCGCGGATCTCCTCGGCGAGCCGCAGCGTCATGTGCTTGCGCCAGAGCGGCTTGCCATGGATGTCGGTATGGTACAGGTCGTCCGTGATCTGCTGCACGATCACATCGCGAAGCGCACTCGCGTGGAGGGCCTTGCGAAAGGTCAGCTGGATCGGCCGCACCGTCGACGCAGTAACCGTTAGTGTCAGCGTGCCATCCGGATCGAGACTACCGATCAGAAGCGCCGCAGAGCGGCCGACGGACGCCAGCGAGATCTGGCGAAAGGCGGTGCGGCGCCTTAATGCGGCAATCGGGATATCGATCTGCCGGATCAGGTCGCCTGGCGTCAGGCGGTTGCGCTGGTTGCCGGTGACGAAGTCGGCGACGGAGATCCTCTGTTCACCACCGCCGGCCTTCCAGATGATGCAGACGCCGTCGAGCGCCGAGGTGAGCGAGATCATCGGTCCCGCCGGCAGCGACATGCAGAGATTGCCGCCGACCGTTGCCGTCTTCCAGATCTTGAACGAAGCAAGGAAGGCCCGACAGCACTGGCCGATCAGCGGCGCGGCGAGCCAGTCGGACGGGCAGGCGAGACCATCGAGCTCCGCGATGGTGCAGGTGGCGGCGATGCTGAGATGGCTCGCGGTGATCGTCAGCGCCGGCCATTTCAGGTCGGTGAGATCGATCAGCCGCCTCAGATGCGTTTGCGGCTCCGAGAACAGCCAAGTGCCGCCCGCGAGCCAAGCATCACCTGCCGTCCAGGCAGGGAGCTGCGCGCGTGTTTGCGGATGGGCGACTGCTGTGATGGTATTCAAATCCATGGCTGCGCCAACGCTTCCGCCGGGTGAATCGGACAAGAGAAAGTCTTGCAAGACCGGAGCCAAGTCGCAACAACAAGTCGCAGCCAAGAACGCGATCGGACCGGCCTCCGCCTTGCAGGCCTGCCGTCAGCGGAGGTGAGGAGAAGCAGGATCATGACTGACGCAAGTCCGATCTGGATCAGGGATCCCCTGGCCATCCTCGCCGACGGGGCCGAGCGCGGGATCGTGGTGAAGGATAGCCGGATCGTCGAGCTGGTGCCTGCCGGCGGGATGCCCGCGACTGCAAATATCGCGGTGTTCGATGCAGGCGACCACGTCGTGCTGCCTGGCCTGATCAACACGCACCATCACTTCTACCAGACACTGACGCGGGCCCTGCCGGCGGCGATGGATCGCGAGCTGTTTCCCTGGCTCCAGGCGCTCTATCCGGTGTGGGCGAAGCTGACGCCGGAGGCGCTGGAACTCGGCGTCACCGTGGCGATGTCCGAGCTGCTGCTGTCAGGTTGCACCACGACGACCGATCATCACTACGTCTTCCCGGCAGGACTCGAGGACGCCGTGGATATCGAAGTGGCGGTGGCGCAGCGGCTCGGTGTGCGCGTGCTGCTGACGCGCGGCTCGATGAACCTGTCGCAGCGCGACGGCGGCCTGCCGCCTGATAGCGTCGTGCAGGACGAGGACACCATCCTCGCCGACAGCGCGCGCGTGGTCGCCAAGCATCACCAGCGTAGCGCGGATGCGATGGTGCAGATTGCGCTCGCGCCGTGCTCGCCCTTCTCCGTGACGACCTCGCTGATGCGCGCCACCGCCGAACTCGCCGAAAAGCTCGACGTGCGCCTGCACACCCATCTCGCCGAGACCGAGGATGAGAACAAATTCTGTGAGCAGATGTATGGCTGCCGCCCGCTCGATTATCTCGAACAATGCGGCTGGCTCAATGCGCGGACCTGGCTCGCTCACGGAATCTTCTTCAACGCGGACGAGATCAAGCGGCTCGGCAAGGCCAGGACGACCATCAGCCATTGCGCGTGCAGCAACCAGCTGCTGGCCTCCGGCTGCTGTCCCGTCTGCGAGATGGAGGAGGCCGGGGTCGGCATCGGTATCGGCGTCGACGGCTCGGCCTCCAACGACGGCTCGAACCTGATGCAGGAAGTGCGTGCCGCCTTCCTGCTGCAACGAGCCCGCTACGGCGTGACGAAGGTCAGCCACAAAGACGCTCTGCGCTGGGTCACCAGAGGATCGGCCGCGTGCGTCGGTCGACCCGAGCTCGGCGAGATCGCCGTCGGCAAGGCCGCCGATCTCGCGTTGTTCAAGCTGGACGAGCTGCGCTTCTCAGGCCACGGCGATCCCCTGGCCGCCCTCGTGCTGTGCGGGGCGTATCGGGCCGACCGGGTGATGGTGGCGGGAAAATGGGCCGTGGTCGACGGCGCGATCCCGGGCCTCGATGTGGCGGACCTCATCCGCCGCCACAGTTCGGCGGCGCGGAGCATGCAGCTGGGATAAAAGAGGGGGCAGCCACAAGTGCCGGGTGCTTCTGGCCACCCCCTCCGAACCTCCTCCGGGAGGAGCAGGTGATCTGGTCAAAGCAAGAAGCGTGCTACTTGCCCGGAAGCTTGTCGTCGATGCCCTTCACGTAGAAATTCATGCCGAGGATCTGGCCGTCATCGAGGTGATCGCCCCCCTTGCACTCGACCGGCTTGCCGTCCTGCCCAACGATCGGGCATTTGAACGGATGCAGCTTGCCTGCTGTGATCGCGGCCTGGGCATCCTCGGCCATTTTCTTCACGTCGTCAGGCATGTTGGTATAGGGCGCCATCGCGAACATGTGGCTGTCGAGGCCGCCCCAGGTGTCCTCGGACTTCCAGGTGCCGGCGAGCTCGGCCTTGACGCGCTCGATGTAGTAGGGGCCCCAGGTGTCAAGGATCGAGGTCAGCTGGGTCTTGGGACCGAACTTGATCATCTCGGAGTCCTGGCCGAAGGCGAGCTTACCGCGTTCGCTGGCGATCTGCATCGCGGCTGGCGAATCCGTGTGCTGCATGATCACGTCGGCGCCCTGGTCGATCAGCGCCTTGGCGGCGTCGGCCTCCTTGCCCGGGTCGAACCAGGTGTTGGCCCAGATGATCTTGACCTTGATGTTGGGGTTGATGGTCTGCGCCGCCAACATCGTCGCGTTGATGCCGGAGACGACCTCGGGAATCGGGAACGAGCCGATATAGCCGAGCACGCCGGACTTCGACATCTTGGCCGCAATCAGGCCTTGAATGTAGCGGCCTTGATACCATTTGGCCGAATAGGTCGACATGTTCGAGTTGCGCTTGTAGCCGGTGGCGTGTTCGAAATGCACGTTCGGATACTTCTTGGCGACCTTCAGCGTCGGATCCATGTAGCCGAAAGAGGTCGTGAAGATCAGCTTGTTGCCGGCGCGAACGAGCTGCTCGATGGAGCGTTCGGCGTCGGGACCTTCGGGCACGTTCTCGAGATAGGTGGTCTCGATCTTGTCGCCCAATTCCTTCAGCAGCGCCTGCCGCGCGAGATCGTGCTGATAGGTCCAGCCGAGGTCTCCGATCGGACCCAGATAGATGAAGCCGACCTTCAACTTGTCGGCGGCGGAGGCTGCACCGACGCTCCCGGCCAACAAAAGCCCGGCGGCCAGCGCAAGAAGTGATTTCCTCATCATCAATCTCCAAACATCAGGGGAAAGCCACGATCCGCAACGCGCGCGCCCCATCGCGCACGCTGCGGAAATGAAAAACTCAGCGGTCAGGCACGAACACGCTGCCGAGCGCGGCCGGCGCGGTCGAGCCGCCAGTGCGCGCGCGGGAGAGCAGGACCAGGACGATGACGGTAGCAAGGTACGGCAGCGCCGACATGAACTGCGAGGGGATGCCGACGCCCCAGCCCTGCGCATGCAGTTGCAGGATCGTCACCGCGCCGAAGAGGTAAGCGCCGACGACGAGCCGGCCCGGCCGCCAGGACGAGAACACGACCAGCGCCAGCGCGATCCAGCCGCGGCCAGCGGTCATGCCGGGAATGAAGAACGGTGTATAGGCGAGCGGCAGATAAGCGCCCGCAAGTCCCGCGCAGGCGCCGCCGAACATCACGGCGAAGGTGCGGATGCGCAGCACGGGATAGCCGAGTGCATGCGCGGAGACATGATTGTCGCCGCAGGCGCGCAGGATCAATCCCGCGCGCGAGCGGTACAGGAACCACCAGACGCCAACGATGAGCGCGACCGAAAAATAGACGAAGGCGTCCTCGCCGAACAGCACCCGGCCGATCAGGGGGACATCCGTGAGGCCGGGAATGGTGAGGTGCACTGCCGGCGTGATGCGCTCGCCGACGAAGCCGGCGCCGATCAGCCCGGAGAGCCCGATGCCGAGGATGGTCAGCGCGAGACCCGTTGCGACTTGGTTGACGGCGAGCCCGAGCGTCATCAGCGCGAAGATGAGCGACATCAACGCGCCCGCCACAATGCCGAACAGCGCTCCAATGAAGATCGAGCCGGTCAACCAGGCGCCGGCAAAGCCGCAGGCCGCGCCAACGATCATCATACCCTCGACGCCGAGATTGAGCACGCCGGAACGCTCGGTCACGAGCTCGCCGGTCGCCGCGATCAGCAGCGGCGTCGACGCGGCGAGCACCGCCAGGATGATGGCCTCAACCAGCTCCACGGGTCACCTGTCGGTTCGCGAAGATCAGCTTGAAGCGGTAGAGGATGAGGGAATCGCAGGCGAGCACGTAGAACAACAAAATGCCCTGGAAGACCTTGGTGACGTCCAACGGGATCTTCATTGCGATCTGTGCCTGCTCGCCGCCGATAAAGGTCAATGCGAGGAAAAGGCCTGCAATTAATATTCCAAGCGGGTTCAGCCGGCCGAGAAAGGCGACGATGATCGCAGTGAAACCGTAGCCGGGCGAGATGCCGGGCTGGAGATGCCCGACGGGTCCTGCGACCTCGATGATGCCGGCGAGGCCTGCCAGCGCACCGGAGACCGCGAAGGTCAGGATGATCAGCTGGTCGGCATTGAAGCCGCCGAACCGCGCGGCACGCGGCGCGGCTCCAACCACGCGGATCTCAAAGCCCTTGATGGTGCGTGCGAGCAGGATCGCGGCTGCAGCGACGACGAGCAGGGAGATGATCGAGCCGAGATGCAGCCGGCCGCCCTCGATCAGCAGCGGCACCGTTGCCACCGGATCGAACTCGGCCGTGGTCGGGAAGTTGAAGCCGTGCGGATCGCGCCAGGGGCCGCGCACCAGATAGTCGAGGAAAAGGTCGGCGACATAGACCAGCATCAGGCTGGTCAGGATCTCGCTGGCGCCGAACTTCACCTTGCAGATCGCGGGGATCAGCGCATAGAGCGCGCCTGCGGCCGCGGCGAGCACGAGCATGGCCGGCAGCACCCAGGCGCCGGCATCGGTGCCCTGCGTCTTCACCGCAATCCAGCTTCCGGCGACGGCGCCGATCAGGAATTGTCCCTCGGCGCCGATGTTCCAGGCATTGGCGAGATAGCAGAGCGACAGCCCGATCGCGATCATTACCAGCGGCGTGGCCTTCACCGCGATCTCCTGAAGCGAATAGCCGTCGGTGAGGGGCGCGATGAAATAGGCATGCAAAGCGAGCAGCGGATTCTTGCCGAGGATCGCGAACAGGATGACCATGGTCACGATCGTGAGGCCGATCGCGATCAGTGGCGAGATCAGCGCGATCGTATTGGAGCGTTCGGCGCGCTTCTCAAGCACCAACTGCATGCGTGGCCTCCTTCGGCTCCAGGCTGCTGCCGCCCATCAGAAGACCGAGCTTTTCGCGGCTCGCCTCGCTGGCGGCGAGCGGAGCCGACAGCCGGCCGTGAAACATCACGGCGATCCGGTCGGCGATCTCCGTGAGTTCGTCGAGATCCTGGCTGGTCACGAGCACGGCGGCGCCCGCGGTTGCGAGATCAAGCAGCGCCTGGCGGATCACGGCGGCAGCGCCGGCATCGACGCCCCAAGTCGGCTGGCTCACCACCAGCACCGCCGGATTGCGCAGGATCTCGCGTCCGACGATGAATTTCTGCAGATTGCCGCCGGAGAGGGATGCTGCTTCCGGATCGCGTCTGGCCTTGCGGACGTCAAACGTTTCGGTCGCGCGGTCGACCGTCTTCAGCGTTGCCGCGGTGTCGATGAAGCCGTGATGGACCATACCGCTGGCGGCATGTCCAGTGAGCAGCGCATTCTCCGACAGCTTCATTCGCGGTGCGGTGCCGTGGCCGAGCCGCTCCTCGGGCACGAAGGCGGCGCCGAGCTTGCGCCGCTGCGTGATCGAGAGGTGGCCGGCGGCGATGCCTTCGATCACGACGGTGCCGGGGTCCTTCGACAGGCGCTCGCCGGAGAGTGCGGCGAACAGCTCGTCCTGGCCGTTGCCGGCGACGCCGGCGATGCCCAAGATCTCGCCGCCCTTCAGCTCGAACGAAATGTGCTCGAGACGTACGCCATGCGCTTCGCTTGGAGCGAGCGAGAGATCGTTGACGACGAGCCGCGGCACGGTCGTCTTACGGCCGGATGCGGCCTTCACTTGCTTGATCTCAGCCCCGACCATCATGCGCGCGAGCGAGGCGGCGGTCTCGCGCCGGGGATTGCAGGTTTCGACCTTCCTGCCGCCGCGCAGGATCGTTGCGGTGTCGCAGAGCCGCTTCACTTCCTCTAACTTGTGGCTGATGTAGAGGACGGCGCGACCTTCGGCCTTGAGCCGCTCCAGCACGATGAAAAGCTGGTCGGCTTCCTGAGGCGTCAGCACTGCGGTGGGCTCGTCCAGGATCAGGAATTTCGGATCCTGCATCAGCGCGCGGACGATCTCGATACGTTGGCGCTCGCCGACCGACAATTGCCAGACCTCGCGTCGGGGATCGAGCGGCAGTCCGTAGGTCTTCGAGACCCGCTCCAGCCGCGCCGACATGTCCTTGAAGGATTCCTTCCCGTCGAGACCGAGCGCGACGTTCTCGGCGACGGTGAGATTGTCGAACAGCGAGAAATGCTGGAACACCATGCCGATGCCGCGCCTGCGCGCGTCCGAGGGACCGGACAGCACTAGTCGTTCGCCCTGCCAGTGAATCTCGCCGGCGCTGGGCTGGATCAATCCGTAGATCGCCTTGACCAGCGTCGACTTGCCGGCGCCGTTCTCGCCCAGCAACGCGTGGATTTCCTTCGGCCGGATCTCGATGTCGATGGCATCGTTGGCGAGGAAATCGCCATAGCGCTTGGTGAGCCCGATCGCCTGAAGCAGAGGGGGCTCGCCGGAATGCAGGCCGTTAGGCGTCTGATCTAACATTCGCTGATGCGCTGGCATGGATGAAGTGCCTCAATTGTGGGCTAGTTTGAGCCGTCGCGTAAGATGTGAAAAAGCGTCATCCCTTGCTCAACGCTGCGGCAGGTGCGGCGGTGCCGGTTGAGTCGTTCCACGCTTTTGAGTGCAAACACGGACAGCGGAAGCAATCGCGGTTTCGAGCCGCGCCTGTTGCAAATTTGTGACGGTTCAAACCAAATCGGAACCCTCTGTGCAGGCTTGACGCCATGTTGAGCAATCATGCGCCGGTCCGTCCATCGCTTGCAGCGCAGCGATCGCGACGCCTACTCCAACTCGGCGTCGCATCGGGGCGCGATCAGAAAATCCGAATAAAAACAATCGGGAATGTTCGGCAATAGCGATCACTTGCCTCCCGTGCTCGCCGCGTGCGGGCACTCTGCAATCTCCTCCATGGCTCGTCGCGTGCTGCCGAAACAAGCGGCACGCCGTGTGAAAAGTTGAGGCTTCTCACTCCGGAAGATCGGCGCAAGTGTCGCACCCAGGGGACGTTCATTTTTACGTGTCCAAACTTGGGGGTATTCAGGATGTCGTTTCGTTACACGGCAATGGCAGCAGCGGCGCTGTCACTTGCTACGCTGGCCACCGGTGGCCTGGCTCAAGCGGCGGATCTGCCGGTCAAGGCGGTCAAGAAGGCGCCGGACCTTCCGTTCTTCCTGGTCATCGATAACCGCGTCACGTTCTCGTACATCTTCAACGCCTCGCAGCCGGGCGCGTGGTCATTCCGGCCGGATGGATCGATCAACAGCAAGACCACCAAGCAGGTCTATTCGTTCACCCATTTCGACCTCTGGGCATACGGCACGAACTTCTTCACCATCTCCATGTTCAAGTCGGATCACAATGACCCGGCGGGACCCTGCACCAACGCGGGCACGATCTTCGGCGCGCCGGCATCCTGCGCCGGAGCGACCGAAATCTATGGCCTGTTCCGCTCGACCTTCGGCTGGAACGAGCTCTTCAACACCAAGGCTTTCACCGCGGGGCCGCTGCACAACATCTCGTTTGAAGTCGGCATGGATGCCAATACCGAGAACAGGTATTTCGGGGCTGCCAAGCGCGACGTCGTCGGCGGCCTGCAGTTTGCGTTCGACCTGCCCTACAAGGGCTACATCAACGTCGCGCCGCTGGCCTATTGGGAGTTCGCCAACCACAATTCCTTCAGCCAGTGCGGCCTGTTCGGTCCGGGCGTTCCCGGAGTGACGTGTCTCGCGGACGGCAACACGTCGTTCAAGCCAACCTGGGCTGTCGAAGTCAACTACTACATGGACCTCGGCTTCCTGCCGCCGAACATGCAGTATTTCTCGATCAGCGGCCGTGCCGGCTGGTACGGCAAGAAGGGCACCGACACCGAGCCGCTTCCCTACAGCCCGGCGAATGGCGTCTACAACACGGCGGTCGAGTTGAATTCGGAACCCATCCGTCTGACCTTCGATGCCTCGAAGGCGGCCTGGGGTGACAAGTACTCCCACTTCGTGGACGTCTGGGTGGCCTACCGCTACTGGCAGAACAAGTTCGGCCTCGATCACAACCTTGCCGTCGGCTGTACCACGGCCGTCGGTGGCCGGACGGTGAGCACCGGCTCCTGCACCGAGTCCTCGCTCTATTCCGGTATCACCGTGAAGTTCTAACCACCTGACCTTCTGCAGGTGAAAGACGATGGCGCCGCGTCAAACCTCCGCGGCGTCATCTCCTTTTGGATGTGCTGCTACTTCGTCCACGCGCCCTGGTGCAACGCTTCGGCCTCATCCTCCAGCAACGGCCCGACCACCTCGGTCGGCCTCTGCCCGCTGGCAAAGACCTCGCGGCAGGGCAGGTCGAGCGTCGGATTCTCCGGATGGTTGCCGGTAACTCCGCGCAGGCGGTGCTCGCTGAGACCATAGACCACGCGGCCGATGCCGGCCCAGTAGATCGCGCCGGCGCACATCGCGCAGGGCTCGGCGGAGGAATAGAGCGTCGCCTTCGCCAGCACCTCGCGACTGAGCGTGCGGCAGGCCTGCGTGGCCGCGAGGCGCTCGGCATGCGCGGTGCCGTCGTGATCCGGCATGTAGCCGTTCTCGGTCTCGATCAGCACGTTGCTATCCGCATCGACGACGATGCAGCCGAACGGGTGGTTGCCATGGGTGAGGGAGCGGCGGGCGATCGCGAAGGACAGACGCAGGAAGTACTCGTCCCGCTCGGATGTGCCGCCCATCGCTGTTCCCTGGTCAGTGTCCCGCCATGTGCCGGCCGACCACGGTGAGGTCGGCCTCGCTGGTCCGTGCTTCATACACGAATTCGCCGTGGAACATCACCACCAGTCGGTCGGAGAGTTCGAGCAATTCGTCGAGATCCTCGCTGACGAGCAGCACGGCGGCGCCGCGGTTGCGGGCGGCCATGATCTCGGCGTGGATCTGCGCCACCGCTGCGAAGTCGAGGCCGAAACAGGGATTGGCCGCGATCAGTACCTCGACGTCGCTGCCGAGCTCGCGGGCGAGCACGGCACGTTGCACATTGCCGCCGGACAGTGCCGAGATCGGCGTATCCGGCGTGCGGGTCTTGATCTTGTATTGCGCAATCTTCGTCCTGGCGTCGTCTCGAAAGGCGCCGCGATTGAGCCACCAGCCGCCACGGGCGAAGGGCGCACGGTCGAATTCGCGGAAGGCGATGTTGTCGGCGACGCTCATGCCGCCGACGCAGGCGTTCTTCAACGGCTCCTCGGGCAGGAGCGACATCTTGTGGCGCCGCATCTCCTCGCGGCTGGCGCGGTAGGGATCGCCGGCAACACGGATCTCGCCGCTTTCGGCCTCGCGCTGGCCGGCCAGCACCTCGACCAGCTGGCGCTGGCCGTTGCCGGAGACACCGGCGATGCCGACGATCTCGCCGGCCCGCACAGTGAGCGAAACGTCATGCACGGCGACTGCGCCGGCATCGTCGAGTGCACGGAGCTTTTGCAGCTCGAGCCTGGCTTGGCCAGCCTTACCGGTGCGCGGCGGCTGCACCGTCAACTCCTCGGCGCCGATCATGGTGCGAGCCATCGCGTCCGGCGTGAGCTCAGCCACCTTGCCATGACCCGCCAGCTTGCCGCGGCGCAGGATCGTGACGTCGTCGGCGAACGCCATGACCTCGCGGAACTTGTGCGTGATCATCAGGATCGTCAGCTCACCCCTAACGACCAGGCCGCGGAGCATGCCGAGCACCTCGTCGGCCTCCGCCGGCGTCAGCACCGAGGTCGGCTCGTCCAGGATCAGGAAGCGACGCTTCAGGTAGAGCTGCTTGAGGATCTCGCACTTTTGGCGTTCGCCGGCAGAGATGTCCGAGACTTTGGCGCCGAGCGGCACCTTGAAGGGCATGCGGCTCAGAAACGCCTCGAGCTCCTTCATCTCCTTCGGCCAGTTCACCACCGCCGGCACATCGTCGCGGGCCAGCACGAGGTTTTCCGCGACCGTCATCGCCGGGACCAGCGTAAAATGCTGGTAGACCATGCCGAGCCCGAGCGCGTGAGCGTCCTTCGGATTGCCGATCGCCTGCTCGCGCCCGCCGACGAGGATGTCGCCCTCGGTGGCGTGGTAATAGCCCATGATGCATTTGACGAGGGTCGATTTGCCGGCGCCGTTCTCGCCGAGCAGCGCGTGGAACGAGCCCGGCCGCACCTTCAGCTCGACATTGTCCAGCGCCAGGAAATCGCCGAAGCGCATGGTCATGGCGACGGCATCGACGCCGAAGGCGCCGGAGGGCGGTGGCGTTTCACCGATGATCACGAAATCGCTCCGATGAAGGCGTCCGACGTCGAGACCGCGCCGAACACGCCGCCCTGCATCTTGATCATCTTCAGCGCGTGGTCGTGGTTGCTCTTGTCGGTCGCGCCACAGCAATCGTGCAGCAGCACGCATTCGAAGCCGCGATCGTTGGCCTCGCGCATGGTGGTGTGAACGCAGACGTCGGTGGTGATGCCCGTGAGCACGATGTTCTCGATGCCGCGCACCCGCAGGATCAGCTCCAGGTCGGTGGCGCAGAACGAGCCCTTGCCCGGCTTGTCGATGATCGGTTCGCCCGGCAGCGGCGCCAGCTCCGGGATGATGTCCCAGCCGGGCTCGCCGCGCACCAGGATGCGGCCGCAGGGGCCGGGATCGCCGATGCCGGCGCCGATCTGGCGCGAGCGCCAGCGCTTGTTGGCGGGAAGATCGGAGAGATCGGGGCGGTGGCCTTCACGGGTATGGATGATATGGAAGCCTTGGCTGCGCATCATTGCGAGCAGCTTCCTGATCGGCTCGATCGGTGCCCGCGTCAGCGAGAGGTCGTAGCCCATCTTGTCGACATAGCCGCCGACGCCGCAGAAATCGGTCTGCATGTCTATAATGATGAGCGCGGTGTTTTCGGGACGGAGGTCGCCGTTATAGGGCCAGGCATAGGGCTCGGACTTGATGTGTCGCTCGGGCATGATCTTGCTCTCTAGCGTGTGATCGACAATTCGGCCGGGGCTCCGGTCAGTGTGCGTTTGGGCGAGCAGGTGATGATCATGATCGCCAGCGTCAGGATGTAGGGCGCGGCATTGAAAAGGTGATAGCCGGAGGTGACGCCGACCGATTGCAGCGCCGGCCCCAGCGCCGCGGCGCCGCCGAAGGCGAGCGAGGCCCAGAGGCAGAGCAGGGGATCCCAGCGCGCGAAGATCACGAGCGCCACCGCCGTGATGCCCTGGCCCGAGGACAATCCTTCATTCCAGCTGCCGGGATAGAACAGCGACAGGAACGAGCCGCCGATGCCGGCGAGGAAGCCGCCGACCATGGTGGCGCGCAGGCGGATCAGCAGCACCGAGTGGCCCATCGCGCGCGCGGCATCCGAGCTCTCGCCAGCGGTGCGGATGAGCAAGCCCCAGCGCGTGGTGCGGAAGGCCCAGTACAGGATTGGTGCGAGCGCGACGCCGATCAGGAAGAGCACGTTGACGCGCAGCGCGGCGCGGACCTGGGGGACGTCGCTCCACCAGCCGAAATCGATCGCGGGCAGGCGCGGCGCGGTGGGCTCGATCAGCGGCTTGCCGAGATAGAAGGCAAGGCCGGTACCGAACAGCATCAATGCAATGCCGACTGCGACGTCGTTGACGCGCGGCAGCGAACAGATGCCAGCGTGCAGCGCGCCCAGCAGCGCGCCGGTGATGCCGGCTGCGAGCACGCCCAGCCACGGAGAGCCCGAAAGGTACGAGACACCGTAGGCGCTCATCGCGCCCATCACCAGCGTGCCTTCGAGGCCGAGATTGATACGGCCGGAGCGCTCGGTGATGCATTCCCCCAGGCTCACGAACAGGAACGGCGTGGAGACACGAATGGCGCCGCCGAGCACAGCGAGCGGGACGGTCCAGAGTCCGATCGATCCGTCTGCCATCTCAGGATTTGCCCTTCAGGAATCCGATGCGGCCGTAGAGCGCATCGCTGGCCAGCACGAAGACGAAGATGATGCCCTGGAGCACCAGCACGGACGCGTCCGGAAGTCCGAGGCGCCGTTGCAGCAGGCCGCCGCTGGCGCTGATGCCGCCGAGCAGGATCGCTACGGGGATGATGGCGAGCGGATTTTGCCGCGCGAGGAAGGCGACGAGAATACCGGTGAAGCCGTAGCCTGCAGCAAGATTGGCATTGGTGCGTCCCTGTACGGCGGCGACCTCGACCATGCCGGCAAGGCCTGCGGCGCCGCCGGCGAGAAAGCAGATGGTCAGGATCAGCTTGTTGACGCCGAGGCCGACGATTTTCGCGGCGCGGATGTTGCCGCCGGCAACCCGCGCCGCGAAGCCGAACACAGTGTGATAGATCAGGATGTAGGCAGCAATGGCGGCGATCAGACCGAACACCAGGCCCCAATGCACGTCGGTGCCGGGAATGGTGCCGATCATGTTGGCGGTGCCGATCTCGCGCGTCGAGGGCTTGTTGAGGCTGGCGGGATCGCGCATCGCGCCTTCGACGAGATGGTTGAGGATTGCAAGCGCGATGTAGACGAGCAGCAGGCTCGATATGGTCTCGTTGACGCCGCGATACTGTCGCAAGCCGCCCGACAGCATGATCCACACGCCTCCGCCGGTCACGCCGGCGATGACCATGACAATTTGCACGGCGAGCGGCGGCATGCCTTGAAGCGCCAATGCGGCGCTGGTTGCCGAGAGTGCGCCGATCAGGAGCGCGCCTTCGCCGCCGATGATGACCATGCCGAGTTGCGCGGGCAACGCGGTGCAGAGTGCGGTGAGGATCAGCGGCGCCGCGCGCGTCAGGGTGTTCTGCCAGGAGAACCAGGTGCCGAACGCGCCGTAGTACATGTAGAAATAAAGGTCGAGCGGATTCTTGCCGAACATCGCGACGAAGATGCCGAACACCACGAGCGCGCCGACGAGCGCCGCGCCCGGGATAAGAATGTATTCAATCGTTGCGCCATGGCGCTGGAGAAAGCCGGGATCGGCGGCCGGGGCAATCGTCCCGGCCGCATCAGTGGAATCCACAGCTTCCGTCGTCACGAAGTCGCTCCGATCACGCCTTCGACGAGGTAGTCCATCTTCTCCAGCTCGGGATCCTTCTGGCCGCGATCGGTGCCGGCCGCGATCACCGTCTTGCCCTTGTTGTCGACCAGCCCGCCCTTGAAGATGGCGTAGCCGTCAGCCGAGAGGAATTTGGCCTTGACGTCGTCGGCATGCTTGCGGGCTTCTGCGGAAACCGCTTCGCCATAGGGCGATGTCTTGACGATCTCTTCCTTGAGGCCGCCGCGATAGAAGTTCGGGATGCTCTCGCCGGCGGCGATCATCTTCACGAACTTCGGATAGAGCGCTTCCCAATTCCACTCCGCGCCGGTGAGATACGCCTTCGGCGCGAGCGGCGACTGGTTGGTGTGATAGCCGCAGACGAAGGCGCCGCGGCGCGCCGCGTTCTCGACCATGGTCTTGGGGCCGTCGACATGGCAGGTGAGCACGTCAACGCCCTGGTCGATCAAGCTGTTGGTGGCTTCGGCTTCCTTGACCGGCATCGACCAGTCACCGGTGAAGATGACTTGCGTCGTCGCCTTCGGATTGGCTAGCCTGGCCCCGAGCGTGAAAGCGTTGATGTTGCGCAGCACCTGCGGGATGGGCTTGGCCGCAACGAAGCCAAGCTTGCCGCTCTTGGAGGTGTAGCCGGCGACGATGCCGGAGATGTATTGAGCTTCGTCGATATAGCCGAAATAGCTGCCGGCGTTCTTCGGGTCCTTGTCGCTCCACAGGCCGCCGCAATGCTCGAAGCGCAGCTTCGGGTACTTGTTGGCCATCTTGACCATGTGCGGATTGTAGTAGCCGAACGATGTCGGGAAGAGCAGGCTGGCGCCGTCGAGATTGATCATGGATTCGATCGTCTTCTCGACCGCGTCGGTCTCCGGCACCTTCTCTTCCTCGACGACCTTGAGGCCGGGAATCTTCTTCAGTGCCGCTGCGCCCTGCGCATGCGCCTGGTTGTAGCCGTAGTCGTCACGCGAGCCGACATAGATGAAGCCGATGGTCGTCTCGGCTGCGAAGGCCGGGCGGACGCCAGCCGCGGCGCCGAGGGTCAGGGCCGCGCTGCCTTGCAACAAATGCCGTCGTGAAATCCTGCCAAAATCCATTGCTTGCTCCCCTTGGCGGATGCCCCGCCTCAATCTCGCGGCTACCGCCGGTCTGGCGGAGCTTGGAACAAGTGTCGCAAGCTTCGTGCCACAGGCTGCGGATCGTTCATTTGAGTGTAAGCTATTGAAAATAATGGAGCTTGAGCGCTGCCCGAATCCTGGTCAGGGGATCGACAGATTAATTTATGGGCAGTAACTCCCCAATTGTATGCAATGGAGTTAAGCAGCCTTAACCGGTTCGTGCGGGTGCATGAGGGGAGCGGGACGGTCGGCCGGCCACTCGCATTCATGCTAACCACGTGCGGATTGGGACGGCGCCGGATGCGTGATTTTCGCTGGCACCGAACTTGTATCGATCGTCATCAGAACCGCCGCTGCTGCGGTCCGCGAGAGATGGAAAGCCCGCCGAGATGGTTGCTGGGAACGCCGTTCAGACGACATCGCTCGGCGAAGAGATCGGGCGCCGCATCAACGAGCTCGGCGCGATTTCGGAAGAGGTTGGCAAGCTCACCCGCATCTATCTCAGCAAGGAGCTGCGCGAGGCTGCGGACCTCATCCTGGGTTGGATGCGCGAGGCCGGCATGAGCGCGCATCTCGATGCGATCGGCAATGTCTGTGGCCGCTACGAAGGCGAGCGGCCGGGTGCGCCCTGCCTGATGCTCGGCTCGCACTACGACACGGTGCGCGATGCCGGCAAGTGGGACGGGCCGCTCGGCGTGATCACCGCGATCGCCTGCGTCGCAGACCTCAACCGCCGCGGCAAGCGCCTGCCGTTCGCGATCGAGGTCGTCGGCTTTGCCGATGAAGAGGGGGTACGTTTCGCCTCGACGCTCCTCGGCAGCCGCGCGGTGGCCGGCACATTCGAGGAGAGCGTCCTGAACACGCGCGACCGTGACGGCTTGTCGATGCGCGATGCGCTCATCACGTTCGGCCTCGACCCCGATCATATCGGCGCGGCTGCGCGGGCGCGAGGCGAACTGCTTGCCTATCTCGAGCTGCACATCGAGCAGGGGCCGGTGCTGGAAGCGCAGAACCTGCCCGTCGGCGTCGTCACCGCGATCGCAGGGGCCACGCGCCTTGCCGCGCGGCTGACCGGCATGGCCGGTCACGCCGGCACGGTGCCGATGGCGCTTCGGCGCGACGCACTTGCCGGCGCCGCCGAATGCATCGGCGCGATCGAGCAGTTTTGCCGGACCGACGAGGGCGGGCTGGTCGGCACCGTCGGATACATCCAGGCAAGGCCCGGCGCGACCAACGTCATCCCGGGCGAGGTGTCCTTCACCATCGACATGCGCGCACCGACCGACATGCATCGCAAGCGTGCAGTCGCCGACATCGTCCGCCAGATCGAGGCGATTGCCAAGCGCCGGCAATTGGTGCTTCAGCTCGATGTCACGCACGAGAACCGCACTGCACCTTGTGCGCCCTGGCTCAAGGAGCAGATCGCCAAGGCGATCGGAGCGGAAGGTTTTTCCGTATTCGAGCTGCCGAGCGGGGCAGGGCACGACGGTATGGCGATGATCGACATTGCCGATGTCGGCATGATCTTCGTCCGCTGCCGCGGCGGGATCAGCCATCATCCTGACGAGCATGTCGAGCTCGCCGATGCCGACACCGGCGCGCGGGTGCTGCTGCGGGTGATCGAGAATTTCAGGCCGCGGGACGGTCAGTTGAGCCCGCAAGTCACCGGATAGAGACACGAATCAGACACGCCTAAAATAGTGACGGCCTTCCGCCGGGACCACGAGGCACAATTCGACGAGACATATGAACAGCAACATTTCTTTTCCGCGCCATCGTGAAAGCCGGTTCTATCAGGGCGTGACCGCAACCTTTGTCGCCAACGCGCTTCAGGCGATGAATTTTCTCGGCGATCGATTCCTGAGGCAATCGCATCATCCGTTCACTGCCATTGCGGACCTTTACCGGCACTCGATGGACAGCGCCTTTTCGGTGACCGAGGCATTCCTCGTCACGGGGGCGCCGCACGCTTCCGCGTACTATCCGCGCGACTTCGCCTGGTTCTATCCCGACGTTCTCGATCCTGAAACCATCATGGATTCGCAGGACGCGGTGCGACGGGCCCGTCTGCTCGAAAAGAGCGTGCGTCTGTTGCTGGAGGCGGTTCGCGCTGGCGTCGTCACCACGACCATCGTGCCGGCGGGACGCGGTCGGTATCTCGGAGTGAACTATTTCTCGCGGCCCTCGGATACGCTGCTCGGTATCCTTGCCGGTCTCCAGCAGATGATGTCCGCCGAAGACAGGGCGTCGTCCTTTCTGGCAATGTCACAATGCGCGCATGCCGGCCGCCTGCTGCTGGCCGACTATGGAGCCGACCTGAAGCGGGCGATCCTCCAGCTCGCAAGCGAGCTGGAGCCGTTCGAGGCTGACGGCACCAGATATTTGCTGTGCGATGCCCGCGCCCCGCGCTCTGCGGCAACGGACACGCGTGCGGAACGCCGGCGGTTCGTGACCAATGCCTGCATCTACACGACGTTCGTGTGGGGCGTGCAACTCGGAATCGTCGACGAGAACGAGCTGAAACGGCTGCTCGGGCGCGACCTCGCGCAGCACAAGAGAGACCTGCTCCGGCTGTTCGGCAAGGACGGCTATATCAGACATTCCCTGGACGGCCCGGCGGCTACGCCAGCGTCCTCCGTTGCGCTGGATTTCGTCAGCGTGCATCGCGGCTTCTGGGACCTGAACCAGGAAAGCGAGCGCGCGCTGTTCGCGGCCACGGCGGATTTGATCATTGCGGAGCCGCGCTTCCGCATCCCCAGCACGTTCCACTTCCTGGTGTCGGCGGATAATCCGCGGACCAAGATGATCCACAAGATCGCGGCTCCCGCCTACCAGGGACGTTCATCCTGGCCGACATTCAACGTCGAGTTTGCGGATCGCATGTTGGACTTCGACGAATTCTCGGGGAGCGGCACCTACCGGGCCTGCGCCCAGGGAATATTGGATGCCATTCGGGCTGCAACCGAGGTCCACGGCGGCTATCAGGAACTGATCTCGGAGCAGGGCCTGAAATATCGCACCTGGGCTTATAAGGGCGCCGTGGCTCATTCCTGGTTTCCCCGCTTCCTCTCTGTCTGGAGGAGGGCATATGGAACGCCGCTCCTCCGGTGGGATGACTGATCCAACGTCGGTTAACCAGTTGGCGAGGGCCTCCCGCGCGCACTTTTGCTGCCACGGTCATCTAGTTCCGATTTCGGCGAGAACTAATGTTCGGGCGAGGGGCCAACCGTCGTCGCGCTACGCCACGAGATCCAGCAGCCGGCACGATCCCCGCACCAGCACCTTGCGTCCGGTGGGCGTCATCTCAGGCAAGCCATCATTGACGACAACGAGGCCGAGCTTGACGAGGCTTTCGAGGAGGTAGGCCTTCGAGAGGCGACCGTTCGATGCCGGATTGCGAAGTGTGCGTAGCGCTTCCCATTGATCCGGCGAAAGATCGAAGTCGACGTCGTTGCTCATGTTGCCTCAAGCGATAGGTACCGTTCGCGCGTCTCTGTTAGCGACGCTGCATGAACACCATGCGACGACAATGAGTCGGGAATTCGGTGAGCTGTTTGGAACGTCTCTTCACAAATTGCCGCACTTCGTTGCGCCACAAGAGTTAAGATCGCTCTGCCGCGAATATCGTTCCGGACCTCGATCACTTATTGATGATGTTGGCTTGATGTTGCGCTGCGAACTGCCGCGCTGCACGGGAAGTGCTGCTGTCCCATTTCGCGTCGCAATATGCACAGAAACAATGAGACGGAGCGTTCGGGACTCTGTTAGCCTCGTTCGCAGGGAATGGCTTCACAGGCAGGAGGAGTGGAGTGCATGAAGAGGCTGGTCGAAATCCGCAGTCAGGAATCCCTGTGCCGAGAGCGGGCCGCGCTCGATTTCGAGCGCCGCGTTTTCTGGCTCGCGCAGGCGGAAGAGTGGAAGCAGCGCGCTATCGACGAAATCGCGCATCACTTTCGCGAGTGCAATCTTGCTCACGCCGAGCTGACCGCCGCCTGACGATAGAGGCGGGTGCGATCGCCGCTTATTGATAACTGGCCACGATGTCGGACACTGCGCGCTCGAGCTGCTGCGCGGTGGCACATTGGCGCACGACGCTGCAAAAGGTCGCATAGCGCGGCATCTCGGAATCGCCAAAGCCCCAGGCGAGCCGTCCTTCCGGATTAAGCCAGACCAGTCGCTTCGACCGTTCGGAGATGCGGCGCAGAATGTCAGCGCGCGGGTCGAGATTGTTGCTGCGGGCATCGCCGAGCACGATCACCGTGGTCTGCGGCGTCAGCGTGCTCATGAACTCTTTCTCGAAATCGACCAGCGAGGAGCCATAGTCGGACGAGCCGAAGCCGACCTTGGACATGATCTCGGCCATCGCCTCTTCCGGCGAGTTGTTCTCCAGGATCTCGCTGACTTCGATCAGATGGGAGGAGAAGGCAAACGAGCGGACGTCGTCGACCACCTCGTGCAGCGAGTGGATCAGCAGCAGGAAGAAGTCGGAGACCTGAGCGACCGAGCCGGAGACGTCGCAGAGCGCCACGATCTTGGGCCGGTCACGATGCTTGCGCTTCCATGCGGTGAGGAACGGTACGCCGCCCCAGGCCGCGTTGCGGCGGAGCGTGCGGCGAACGTCGAGATGGCCGCGGCGCTGGCGCTTGCGCGGCTTCGAGTAGCGCTCGCGCAGCCGGCGGGCGATCTGGCGGATGAGAGCGCGCATCTCGGCGACCTGGCGCCGCTCGATGCGCGCGAGCGGCGCGTTGCGCAGGATCTCGTTGCGGAGGTTTTCGGCGTCCTCGCGGGCGTAGAGCGCGAGCCCCTGCGAGACCGTGTCGCGCACCGCTTCGCGCAAGGCATCGAGCGCGGCGCGCAGACGCTCGGCCAGCGACGGGTTGGTCACGGTCAGTTGGTCCAGATCGTCCCGCAGGCGCTGGAGGCCCATGGCGTCGAGGATGCGGCTGGAGAAGATGCCGCGCTGGGTGGAATAGCGGATATCGGACAGCGAGGCGGCACCGGAGGCACTGGCGATCGCCGCCGCGATCGCATTGCGATCCTGCGACAGCAGCCTCTGCGCAAGAGGGCCGAGTTCCTGGGCGGGCTGACCTTCACCAGCTTCGCCGGCCGCGTCCGATGAGGACGACTGATCTGAATCCTGCGAAGCGTCGTCGCTGCCCGCCTCGGGCTGATCCTGCCGCGGTTCGGGCTGGCTGAAGAAGAGATCGAAACAGTCGCCGAGTGCGAGTTTTTCGTCCTGCGACTTGGCGAGTGTCAGCAGCAGGGCGTCGCGCAAGATGGCGCGGTCGGAGAAACCGACCTGCTTCACCGCGCGCATCGCATCGATGCTTTCGGCGGGCGAGACATGAACGCCGGCGCCGCGCGCCGCCCGAAAGAAACGATGGAGGTTCTCGCGCATCGGCGTCAACCGAAGACGTTGGACCGTGCCGCCTTGGCAATGAAGGTCGTAACTTGCGGCACTGCTGCCTCGATGTCGGCTTCGTATTTCAGGAGCACGTTGAGCGTGTCCTTGACGATCTCGGTGTCAAGCTCCGGAGCCTGGAGCAGCACCAGCACCCGCGCCCAGTCGATGGTCTCGCTGACCGAGGGCAGCTTTTTCAGATCCAATGAGCGGATCTCGTGGATGAAGCCGACCATCTGCCGGCGCAGCGTCTGCGAGATGCCGGGCACGCGGCTCTCGACAATGCGCTCCTCCAGCCGCTGCTCGGGGAAGCCAATGTGCAGATGCAGGCAGCGCCGCTTCAGGGCATCGCCAAGATCGCGCTCGCTGTTGGAGGTGAGGATCACGGTCGGCGGCGTAATCGCCGAGACGGTGCCGAGCTCGGGGATCGTGACCTGAAAGTCGGACAGGATCTCCAACAGCAGCGATTCGAACTCCGCGTCCGACTTGTCGATCTCGTCGATCAGGAGCACGCAGCCGCCCCGCTGCTCCAGCGCCTGGAGCAGAGGGCGCGGCTCGACGAATTCCTTGGAGAAGAACACGTCACCGAAATCATGGAGCTGGTCGAGCGCGGCATGCAGTGTCTGCGCACCGCCCAGGACTTCGCCGAGCTTGTCCTTCAAGATCTGCGTATAGAGCAGCTGCTTGGCATACTTCCACTCGTAGAGCGCCTTGGCCTCGTCGAGGCCTTCATAGCATTGCAGGCGGATCATTTTCATGCCGCGCCAGGCGGCGATCGCCTTGGCAAGCTCGGTTTTGCCGACGCCCGCGGGGCCTTCGACCAGGATCGGCTTCTCGATCTGTTGCGACAGATAAACGGCGGTCGCGATCTGCCGGCTCGCGATATAGCCTTGCGCGGCAAGGCCGCTCTCCACTGCCTCGATCGAGGTCGAGGCCTTCTGATCAGCCACGAAAGGGCGCTCCCAAAGGTCTTGCTTGAGGCTTGTTCTGCCTGCGTTCCGGGCAAAGAACAAGCCTCGTTTGGGAGACATCAGACCCGCGCGAACTGCGTTTTTTCCGCTTAACGCAAATAGTTGAGCGGTCCGCGGGCCCCGCGATCAGTGCCGCAGCTGCTCCGGCTTGCGGATGGTTTGTCTGACCTCGGCGCCGCAATCGGCGCATTCATAGACAAAGTCGATCTTGGCAAGGCTCCAATGCGGTTCGACCTCGCGCACATACATCGGCAGGAACCCCATGCAGGTGGGGCAATTCACTGGCGCGATTTCGACATCCTGATGATGCTGAACATAAGCTGGCATCTCGGCTCTCCTTCGCAGGCGACTACCAAACCCCGCGTGAAGGCTACTGCCACTCGCCCCAGGCCCGTCATCAACTCTTCCGAACAGAGACGGAACGGCGGGCGTTTGTCGTCCGTTGTGACATTCTTGTTACGTGTCTGTACTGTAACGGCCGGACCAAATGCCTATTTCACGGGACGATCAGGTGCTCTGAACTTCACTGCAACGATAAGGGAGTAACGCCCATGACGCATGCCATTCGCTTTCACAAAACCGGCGGCCCGGAAGTCCTGGTCTGGGAGGAGGTCAGCGTCGGCAAGCCCGGACCGGGCGAGGCGCGCATCCGCCACACCGCCGTCGGTCTCAATTTCGTCGATATCTACAACCGCTCCGGCTTGTATCCGGCGCAACTGCCGAGCGGGCTCGGCAGCGAGGCGGCCGGCGTCGTCGAGGAGGTCGGCCCAGGTGTCACCGATCTGAAGCCGGGCGATCGTGTCGCCTATGGCGCCTCGCCGCTCGGCGCCTATTCCGAGGCCCGGCTGATTCCCGCCGACCGCTTGTTGAAGCTGCCAGACGGCGTCGATGACAAGACCGCGGCGGCGATGATGCTCAAGGGGCTGACGACGCAGTATCTGATCCGGCAGACTTATCGGGTGAAGGCCGGCGACACCATCCTGCTCCACGCCGCAGCCGGCGGCGTCGGTCTGATCCTGAGCCAGTGGGCCAAGCATCTCGGCGCGACCGTGATCGGCACCGTCAGCAACGACGAGAAGGCGAAGCTTGCCAAGGCGCATGGCTGCGACCATGTCATCATCTACACGCGCGAGGATTTCGTGAAGCGCGTCGACGAAATCACCGGCGGCAAGAAGGTGCCGGTCGTCTATGATTCCGTCGGCAAGGACACGTTCCTGAAATCGCTGGACTGCCTCGCGCCGCTCGGCGTCGCCGCGCTGTTCGGCCAGTCCTCCGGCGCGGTGGAGCCGCTCAATCTCGGCCTGTTGGCCCAGAAGGGCTCGCTCTACGTCACGAGGCCGACGCTGTTCACTTATGCCGCCAAGCGTGAAAGTCTGGTCGCGATGGCAGGCGAACTGTTCGACGTCGTCAAGTCCGGCGCAGTCAAGATCGAGGTGCACCAAACCTATCCACTGAAGGACGCCGCCAAGGCGCATGCCGATCTCGCGGCGCGCAAGACTACGGGATCGACCGTGCTCGTGGTGTGATATTCACCCGAGACGGTGGGCCAGAGGCTGCCGGCTTCCGTCACGTCCGCTCGTGCTTGCGCAGATCGCGGGCGTGATCGAGGCGCTTTGCCTGGAGGTCGATGTCTTCGGGCGGTATCGGGGGCAGCGCAGCCTCGGCCAGGATGGCCTCGGTCACGTCCTCGACCGAATTCTCGCCGATTTCGTGGATGAATAAGACGTTCTGGTATTCGCCCGAAACGATGCGCGAGATGACCTCGCGCCTTGTGATTTCGGGATCGACGACCGCCTCGCGACCACGCCGCCCGTAGTCGATCATCACGACGAAATATTGCATGGAATGAACCTGCCGCACCCCCGAGTCGGGACTGCGGCAGAGTATTTCCGAAAATCAGAAGTCAGTCAAGGCGAACTTCCAAAAATCGGAAATCCGGACCCTATTTGCCCTTCTTGCGGGGGCGGGCCGACTTGGCGCGCAGCCGCTCGAGCTGTCCCTTGGGCATGGAGAGACAGATCTCTCCGACCCAGTCGAGCTTGACGCCGACGATCGGCTTGGCGTTGAAGCTGGTGAGATTGACGACGGACGGGCTTTTCCCGCGCTCGATGGTCTTCAAATAGCGCTCGCCGGTCTTGAGCCGGACCACGGCCTCTTCGCCATAGAAGCTCGACAGCGGATGGCGCTGGTCCTTGTAGACCACGATCACGTCGCCGCTCTCGTACTTGGGCAGCATCGAATCGCCCACGATCTCGAAGGCGACCGTCTCTTCCATGATCGGGAAGGGCAGCGTGATGTCGCCGAGTCCCTCCGGCGGAACCTGTTCATAATCGGGCTCGATCACGGCGCCGGCGCCGACGCGGCCCATGATCGGCGCGAGGTTGAGCTCGAGATATTCCATGATCGGAATGATCTCCGAGGCCTTCACAAGGCGCTCGCCGCCGAGAATCTCCGAGACCGCGCCGGGCCGCACGCCCATGGCCGCCGCCAGGCCGCCCTTGCTCTTGCCCGTCTTTTCCAGGCCCCGCTCGATCATTGCAACGTCCAACATGGTGATTCCCTCGATTGCGCACCGTCTTGCCTCTTATAATCCGAAATTCGGAATTGATGCAATTATGAATATCAGAATTATCCCTTGACTTTCGATTCGGAATACCGGAATGTGCCTTCCCGCCACCGATCGTGCGATCGGAGCAGGCGCATCACAGGACAGCAGCATGGAACCGGGTCATTGGCCGTCGGAGCACTCCGACGCGCTTCGCGACTATTTTCTCAAAGGAATGTCTTACGCGGCAATCGCAACGGAGATTAACGCAAGGTTTGGAACGGCTTACACGCGCAACGCGGTGGCTGGCCGCGCCAAGCGGCTGGGAGTCGCCGCATTGGCACGGATGACGAGCCCGCCGATCGTGCCGCCTTTGCCGGGCGAGGCCTGTCTGCCTTCGCTGCGCCGTCCGGCGTTACCAAACCTGAACCTGCCGCCAAAATCCGCGATGAAACCTGCGGCGCGCGTGAAGTTGCGCTGTGTCGGCGTCCGGCCACGCCTGATCCCGCTGCTCGAACTGGCGCGAGGCGACTGTCGCTATCCCTATGGCGGCGACAAGGACGGGGAGGAGATCACGTTTTGCGGCCATCCGCGTCAGCCCGGCTCCAGCTATTGCGCGCCGCATGCAGGTCTGACGCGGCCATCCGGGGTTGCGTCCGCCCGCGTCGTCGGTCCCGTCGTGTTGCGGCTGGTCTCGGCCGGCTGAGGAGGCGGCCGCCCGTTCGACTATCGATTTTGCAATCGCCAACTTTGCAAGGAGTATCCGAGTGGCACGTGCTCGACGCAATAAATCTTACAAATTGGCTGGAATCTACGACCGGCGGTCCCGCGACGTGCCGTTCAATGCCGATGTGGCGGAAGTCGAGGTCGACAATCCGCTGGCGCTCGATGCCGGCGAGAAGATCGTGGCCGTCCGGTCCGTCCGTAGTGACCCGCTCGGCCGGCTTCACGCGCACCATCAAATCGACGAAGCACAATATCGCGGCGGGCGCGCCTTCCAGAGCGATTGGGAGAGAGCGGAGAGGGGCCCTCAGGCGATGGATCCGACCCGCGAATATGTCGATGGCGCGCGTACGCGCGAGCCGGTCACCGAAAGCCAGCGCCAGGCGGTGTTGCGGCTGAACCGAGTCGAACGCGAACTCGGCACCGACGGCGCAGCATTGGTGCACGACGTGCTCGTGCTGGGCTTGACCATGGATCAGATCGGGCAGCGGCGCGCCGTTCGTACGCAGCGCTGGAACGACTATTTTGCGCGGCGTTTTCGTGAATGCCTGGACCGGCTGGCGCTGATCTACGGTTTTGCGACGGAAACGGGGACACCACGGGCAGAGCAGCGCAAATGACGACGGCACGCCCGCGGGCATGCCGTCTGCTGCTTACGGATGCGGTACGATCTGGTAAGGCGTGGAATACGGCTCGACACGGAGAGAAGCGTTGGCCAAAAGCCCGATCTTGGCGGTCGGCGCCTGCTGCAATTCGCCGTTCGGGCCGCGGTGCACGCTGTACTGCCAGACGGTGAGGTCGCCTTTCTGCGCCAGCGCATGCGCAAGCGCGCTCGCGTCATTGCCGCCGAGCGCCTGAAGCTCCTCCGCCGACAATCCGACGATGATTTCGTCCTTGATGGTGACGATCTTGAACAGGTTCATCCTGGTCTCCTGCGCCCATGCGCCTTGTATCGAGAGGGTAAGAAGCGCGACCGCGGCGCCCTTGATCAGATCGCAGCGAGAAAGCATGCCGTCGTCCTTTGGTGGTGACACGCGCCCAAATCATGAGTCTATCAGCCATGGCGCCGTCGTCCGCGTGGCCGTTCCGCAACCGCTTTGTCGTTCGCTCCTGAACAACGGTTCACGGCCGGAAAACATATCGGAACCGATGAGGCTCGCTGGGAAAAGCGCCAGCGGGGCGCATTCCGACGAGATGAGGAAGGCGACCGATCCCAAGGCGCTTGCCGCGTTGGTCGGCTTCACCGGCGCCCCAATCGGAACATTGAAGACCTGGCGTTCATGTCGCTCACGATACAACCGCTGGGACGCTACTCAACAATTACGTGTATATGCTGCCGAGGCGCCAGTTCGTCTCCGCAAATGTCTGTTCACATCGGAAACAAGGCGAAACGCAGCGCCGATTGGCAGCGATCTCGGCTGTATGCGTGATTGATGCCGCTTCTTGACGCAGGTGGGTGACGGCGCTCGATATTCCTGTTATCCGGAATTGCCGTGGCGCGATGCGGGCGAAGCATCGCTACGCCGGGCTGTTGGGCTTGCCGGATCGGTTGTTCCTTGGCATAATTGCAACCTGTTCGGTTGGGCCCATCCGTTCGGCTAATGGAATTCGGCCTGCTAGCCCGCCGGGACCTGCCGGCCGGAGCTGATTGTCGCCATTGTATTGGGTTGCGGCGTTCGCTCCTCGAGTGCGACTTCGACGCAAGAACTGAAGGCCGATGCTTGTCATAGGTGCGGGATGAAGAACCTCAATTTCGCGGCTGAACTGCACCTCAAGCTTGGCGCGCCTGCGAGCGGCACCGTCGAAAGCCTGCGCCTGCTCCGTGCGTTCCTGAAGCTCGAGGCTCGGCAGCGTTTCGAGGTTATCAAGCTCGTCGAAGACCTCGCCACCGAAGAAACTCTTCCCGAACACCCCCTGTCCTGAGTCTGGCCGCGCCGGCCTTACACCTCGTCCCTCGTTTCCTGCCAGATCCGGCCCACCGGGCAACCTTTTGCCCGGGGCTGGCCGCTGGAAGGCGATCCGGCAAGTGTGGTATTCAGTCAGAAAAAGGGAGGAAGGCGATCATGATCGAACCGAAACTCGAAGTTCCGGCCGAACTGCGCGACTTGGCCGAAAAGACGATTGACCAGGCGGAAAAAGCATTCGGCATGTTTTTCGAAGCCGCCACCAAATCGATGTCGTCCGTCCCGGGCGCGGGGACGGACGTGTCGAAGCAGGCGCTCGCTTTCACCGAACAGAACATGAAGTCGGCGTTCGAGCACGCGCGCAAGCTCGTTCACGCCACAGACCTTCAGGAAGCAATGCGAATTCAGTCCGACTTCCTGCGCAGTCAGTTCACCAGCGCCGGGGACCACATGCGCCAGATGACCGGCAGTTTCATGCAACCGGGCAAGGACAAGTCCTGATTCTGTCGGTGCCGTGCGGCATGCCACAAATTGATCTTGCGCGGCGGCGAGATGCGCATTCTGATCCTGGTGCAGGTCCATGATGGGCCACCGAATGGATCCCCATTCGCCGTCCATCATCCTTTCTGCTGATCCCTGTCGGTCTTCCGGCAGGGATTTGCAGTTTTTTAGCAGGCTCGCGATTGACCGGGGTTCTATTGGCGCAGCGATCCGATATAGGCCGCGATGTCGCCAGCTTCGGTCCGGCTCAAGGGAAAGTTCGGCATCTTCGGGTGCGGGTCGAGCAGGAAGAAAGCGAGCCGCTCCGGACTGAAGTCCGGCCGGCGCGCAACGGATGCGAAGGAGGGGACGTCGGGGCTAGCCTGCGTCTGACTGCTCGCTACCACGTGGCAACTCGCACACCAGCGCTTGGCGAGATCGGCGCCGTGCTCGGCATCGGCGGCGAGGGCAGGCGACATGCCGAAGCCCGCGGTGGCGCCGGCAAGCAACAGGAAAATTCGTCTCAAACATCGGTGCATCGGGCAACCTTCATGCATGCGCTTGCGGCCGACGTGCTCACCCGCAACACGATCCCGGAAATTGCGAGAGATCGATGCGGGCGATGATCGACCGCAGCAGCCTGCGGGTCGAACGATAAAAGTGCCGTACGAACGCCGGCGTCCTTGCCACGGGCAATCCAAGGCTCTTCGTATCAAGGCTCTTCGTATCAAGACTTTCGGTATAGTGCGACACGTGCCTCTCCGAGATGGCAAGGCCCTTCCTATCGTGGCCGGCTCGGAGCTGCCTTGATCTGCCGCAAAGGGTTTCCGGCTAATAGTCGCCGGGGTTCATGATCATCGGGCTCTTCGTATCGGCCGGCGCGAGCGCGCTGCTGGCGCTGTCACGCAGGAAGCGGTCGAGCGTCGCCTGGATCTTCTCCTTGACCGCGTCGGGACCGCGATCGCTCATCTCGGTGTGCTGTGCACCAGTATGGACGATGTCGATGCCGCGAGCCCTGGCCTCCTCCGGCGTCGGCAGTACGCCGGGATCGGTCACGAAATGCGGATCCTTCGAGCGGAACGACAGGATCTTCATATGGTCGCTGAGCACGAAGGGCACCCGCAGATTGTCGAGCGTGATCACCTTCGATACCAGCTCCGGGTGCTGATGGGCGACATACATCGAGACATCGCCGCCGTTGGAATGGCCGACGAGGGTGATGTGGTCGTAGTCGGCGTTCTCTCGCCGCCTCTTCAACTCGCCCAGCACGAACAGAATATTGGCCTCGCAGCGAATATAGACTTCACGCCGGCCGACATATTGCTGGCCGGCATGGGTCATCAGCGGCGGATCGCTCGGAAGATCTTGCTGGATGCTGGCAACCAGATAGCCGCGTGCGGCGAGCACGTTGGCCAGGAAGGAATATTCGGTCGCCCTGACGGTGTTGCCGTTGCTGATGATGGCGAGCGGGAGCTTCCAGAGGCCGAGATTGGCCTTGGTCTCATAGTCACGCCGCACCGCGATGTCGACCGAGATCGGCCGCTGGCGCGAGGCGTCGAACAGGGGCAAGGTTTCATGGTGGATTGCGAACCGGCTGACGATGAAATACTGGCCGACGGCGAGGACGCAGAGAAAGACCAGGATTGCAAACACCCTCTTCATGCTTCGTCTCAAATCACGTTTGGCTGAACATGGTCATTGGGAACTCGCGGATCGAGCGATCGTGAGCAAGTTACGGGATTAAATTTAGGCAAGTCTGTGAGCAAGCCGCAAAAGCGCCGCATGCAGGTCTGTGGGGCGAAGCGCAAGGGCTAGAGACAGCCGGCCTTGCCTCGTTCAGGGCAGAGCCGGAGCGCGCTCGACAGTGTGAGCAGGAAGCGCGGGCTGCGGCGCTCGTTGTCCGGCGCCCTGTAGCTCAAGGGAACGGCTACGCCGAGATCGACCTGGAGATCGTCCGGCAGGAAGAACCGCACACCTACCCCGGCCGAGGTCAGCGCGAGGCCGTCGCTCAGGCGGTAACCGTCGTTCCAGACCGCGCCGGCGTCGCCGAAGGCGTAGAGTTGATAGCCGGTCCAGTAGCGAAAATTGAGCTTCTGGTCGAAGCGCAGTTCGAGCGAGCCGGCAAGACCGTTGTCGCCACTGATCTCGGCCGCGCCATAGCCCCGGCCGAAGGCGGCGCCGCCGAGATAGAATTGCTGCGAGGTGAACAATGGCCGCGATGTCGTCTGGCTCGCCGCCGAGAGCTTGAGTGACCAGGCGTCGTTGAGTGTCTGATAGCGCGTGAACCAAAGGTTCAGCACCGAGAAGTTCGATGACGCGCCGACGCGCGACAACTGATCGTCGTCGAAATGCGAAGCGCCGAAGATGTCGAGGCCCTGCCGGTAGCTCAGAGTCGCGAAATTGGTGCCGCCGAAGCGATCCTGGAGCCTGTAGTCGGCGGTCAGGCTCGCCGTCCTGATGTGGTCGTTATACCAGGGGCCGTAGAGGTCGTGCTCAGATACATTGCTGAAGGTCGTCGCGGCAGTCAGGGCCAGCGAGGAGGACAGCGACTGCAATGGGACGACGCTGGCACGCAGCTCGAACGCCTCGGTGGTGGTGATGTCGCTGTCGAGACGACGAGCATCGCCAGGCCGGACTGCGCTGTACAGGATCGAAGCGCCAAGGCGCACGCCATCGACACCGACCGGTGCGTCATAGGACATCCGCGCGAAACCGAGCTCGCGCGGATCATTGGCGATGGTCGACAGGTTGACCGCGAGCGTGTCGCCGGGCGTGAGGTAGGAGTTGAACGTGCCGGTCGCGTAGGTCTGCCACGGACCGACTGAGGAAGATCCGAGATTGTCCATGCCGAACGATGAGAAGACGTGCCAGGTCTTCAAATAGACGATCAGGCGGAAGCGGCCGGTCGCTCCGCCAATCTCTTCCAGCGCGGTGTCGGTGATCCGGACGCCCGGCCTGCCGTTGATGAGGAAGAGCTGGCGTTCGAGCGTTGCCAGGCGCGACGGCTGCTCGGCCAGAATCGGCCCGAGCATCGGCCTTACGCCGAACTGTTCGGCGCCGTCGCCTTTCAGCTCGGCCTGCACGATGGCGCCTTCGATCACCTGGATCCGAACGCGGCCGTCGGCGATATCCTGCGGTGGCACGATCGCGCGGCTCAAGTGGAATCCGGCTTCGCGATAGAGATCGCTGATCGCGCCGGCAATCGCGGCGAGATCCGCTTGCGAGACCTTCTTTCCAAGATAGGATTGATAGGCTGTAGCGATGCGATCGCGGGAGACGGCGTGGGCGCCGATGACGTCGATTCCGCGCAGCACGAATTGCGGCTTGGTATCACCGCCGGTGTTGGGTTGGCCGACCGTCGGTAGCCTGACCGGGGGGCGGTTCAGCGTTTCCCGCTCGGTTTGGTTTTCAAAGTACTTCTCGGGCTGGCGCGGATCAAAGCCTGGCTGGTTCGCCTGCTGCGCGAAGGACTGCGGAATTCCCGTAAAAATCGTTGCCAGCAGTACCGATGTGGTAAGGAAGTGTCGCTTCCCAATACGCGGAGTGAACGCGTCTCCGTAGTTTGACGGGGATTTGCCCATAAGGCGGTAAGGGTTCGTTAGCCGCATGATTTTCCATAGTTTTTCATGGTCAATGATTGGTTAATGCGGCTTCTCGGCTCGCCACTTCGCGCTAATTTTCTCTTGAGTGATTTCGGATACGCCTCAGGTCTGGCTGTAACGCGGACTGAGGATTGTCATGTTCGGTAGAGTTGGAGTGTGGCGCGCCTTGCTGGCAGCGCTGATCCTTGGAACTGCATCCGGTGCATTTGGCGCGGAGAATGGCGCCTGGTCGGTCAGCAAGGCCACCGGCGAGGTCTGGGTCGCCACCAACGGCGCGCAGCAGGTGTCGTTGAATCAGGAGGAGGCGCTCAAGCCTGGCGACACCATTCGCACCGGCCGCAACGGCCGCGTGCTGCTCGTCCGCGGCGAGGAAACGATCCTGATCTCTCCCAACTCGGTCGTCGGCTTGCCTGCCGAGAAGAAGGAGGGATTGTCGACCACCATCATCCAGCAGGCGGGTTCGATCCTGCTCGAGGTCGAGAAGCGTAACGTCAAGCATTTCGAGGTCGAGACGCCTTACCTCGCCGCCGTCGTCAAGGGAACGCAGTTCAGCGTCACGGTGGGTGCGGGCAGCACCAAGGTCAGCGTGCTCCGCGGCCAAGTTGAAGTTTCCGACTTCAAGACCGGACAGATCGCCCAGGTCATGCCGGGGCAAGTGGCCGCCGTCTTCGAACATGGCAAGCCTGGTCTCAGCCTGAGCGGTGCGGGGACGTTCAATCCGATCGAGCAGGGTAAGCCCCGCGCCTCCACCATCGAGCGCATTCCCGTGCCGAAATCGGGATTATCCGCACCGCGCAATGCCGCAAATGGTCATGCGATCCATGCGCTAGGTCCGATCGACAAGGGGATCAAGATGGTCGGTGCGCCGATGAGGTCGCATCAGGCGACTGGCGGGCACGCCCCCAAGGCCGGCGTCGTGCGCATCTCGAGCTCGCTCGGCGAGGTCAAGCTGAATTTCCAAAAAGTGACGCGCGGGCTCGCCCATGGCGCGGTTGCCCCCGGGCAGGTGCGCAGCGCGAATGTCAGCACGGCTACCGAGACGATCTGGAGCGATGGCAAGGCCAGCACGCAAGCATCCAACAGTGTCGTCCAAACCGCGGCAACGACTAGTGCTGCCGCAACAGCTGGCAGCAGTGCCTCGTCGGGCGCAAGCGCAGCGATAGCCGCAGCTAATAACGGAAACTCCGGTGGCAACGGCAATTCCGGTAATGGCAGCAACAATAATGGCAACGGCAACAATGGCGCCACCGGTAACGGCAGGGGCAACAACGGCGATGGGCGTGGCGGCGGTAACGGCAGCAACGGCCACGGCTACAACAGACACTAAGGCGATTTCCTAGGGGATGAGGGGGGCTCGCCGGTTGAAGCGGCGGGCGCGGGGGAGGATTGGGTGAAACGCTATCGGCCGCATATTCTGGTTGTGATCGCGCTTGCGGTCGTGCTGTCCACGGGGTGGCATTGCGCGCTCCGCAATGCGCTCACCGACATGCGGTTCGCCTGGCAATCGCGTGCTGCCAGCGGCAATGTCGTCGTAGTGGCCATCGACGCGCCCTCGATCGACCAGATCGGGGTGTGGCCCTGGCCTCGCCGGCTGCACGCGGAGCTTCTGCATAGGCTTGAAGCCGCCGGCGCGCAGGATGTGGCCTTCGACGTCGATTTCAGAACGCCGTCGGATCCGGCCTCTGACGAGGCTTTCGTCAAGGCGCTTCGGGACGTCGGCGGCTCGACGGTTCTGCCATCCTTCAAGCAGCCGGCGCCGAATGGCGGCGCGGCTTACATCAATCATCCCCTGAAGCCGTTCAGCAACCAGTCTTGGCCAGCCGTCGTCAATGTCGCGGTCGAATCCGACGGACTCGTGCGCCGTTATCCGTTCGGCGAAAAGCTCGGTGACGCCTTGTTGCCGTCGATGGCCGTCGTGTTGGCTGGGCAGGACGCCAATCGCCGGCCGCCCTTCCTGATCGACTTCAGTATTCGGGCGGCTTCGATCCCAAGTGTCTCCTATGTCGACGTGCTGCGCGGCGATGCCGCGACCCTGGACAAGGTGAGAGGCAAGAAGATCATCGTTGGTGCGACGGCGCTCGAACTGGGCGACCGGTTCAGCGTTCCGAATGGCCGCATCGTCTCTGGACCCGTCCTTCAGGCGCTCGCCGCGGAATCGATCCTCCAGAACCGGACGCTGCGCTGGACCTCCGATGCCGGCATGATGCTCGGCCTCGGCCTGATCTGCCTCTTGATGATCTATTCGTGGCGCCGCTTCGCACCGGGACTTCGCGTCGCAATCCTGATCGCAGCCGGCGCTGCCATCGAACTGGTTGCGACCCTTGTGCAGGCGAGATGGCCCTTCGTCATCGATACGTCGCTGTTCCACATTGCGATCATCGCTTATCTGACGGCGATTGCGCTGGACGAGATCGATTTCCGCAGTCTCCTGGGTCGCATCGCCGAGAGCCGCTTCCACCGTATCGCGATGTCGCTGGGCGATGGTCTCGTCTGCACCGACGAGGATCATCGGATCACGGTTTGGAATCCCGGCGCGAGCGCCATCTTCGGCTACATGCCGGCCGAGATGATCGGTCGCCCGTTCGAAACGCTGTGCGCGGTGCCTGCGGACGGCGACGCGAGGCCGATCATGCACGATGCCGCGCGCCAGTCGCTCCTGGTTCCCGGTGGCTCCGTCGTCGTCGAGTTCGAAGGGCGACGCAAGAACGGCGAGACATTCCCGGTCGAGGCGAGCTTCTCAGGCTGGCAGGGAACGGACGGCTTCCAGTATGGAGCGATCCTGCGCGACATCTCGGTGCGCAAGCGCGAGGCCGAGCGCGTCAGGTATCTCGCCGAACATGATGCGCTGACAGGTCTCGCCAACCGCAACATGCTACATGCGTCGCTCGCCAGTCTGATCACCGCGGCAGAGCATCGGTCTTCCAACGTCGCACTGCTCGTGCTCGGGCTCGACGGTTTCCAGCAAATCAACGACATGTTCGGGCATGCCGCGGGCGACCGCGTGCTGCGGGCGGTCGCCGAGCGCTTGACGGCCGAGGCCGGCGCCGGGGCGATCGTCGCGCGCCTCAGCGGCGACGAGTATGCCGTCGCGCTAGATTGCGCGGACGCAAGCGAGCCGATTGCCGAATTCGCCGAGCGAATCGCGCGCGCGTTCGAAACGCCGCTCGCAACGGGCACAAGGCAGCACCGGGTCAGAATCAGCATCGGCGTTGCCGTCCATCCCGACGGCGGGCGCAATGCTGATGATCTCCTGAGCAACGGCCACCTTGCGCTGACCAAGGCGAAGCTGACGCGGCGCGGCAGCCACCTGATCTTCGAGAGTGCGATCAGGCAGGAGCTGGAGAACCGGCTAAGGCTCGAGAGTGAATTGGCGCTTGCCGCGGATCGCGACGAGTTCGAACTGTTCTACCAACCCCAGGTTCGTCTGGTCGACGGCAGCCTGGTCGGAGCCGAAGCACTCATCCGTTGGCGGCACCCCGTGCGCGGCTACGTCTCGCCTGCGGAGTTCATGCCGGTGGTCAACACTTCGGCCCTGTCCGAGCGGATTGCGAACTGGGTGATGGAGACCGCCTGCCGCCAGGCGCGCGCCTGGGAAATATCCGGCAACGAGGTCCGCGTGGCGATCAACCTGTCGCCGTCCCAGCTTGATTCCGGTGACCTCGCGCGTTCGGTTGCCGAATTGCTCGATGCGACGGGGCTGGCCCCCTCGCTGCTCGAGCTCGAAGTCACCGAGGACATCCTGTTACACGACGAGGCCCGCGTGCTCGACATGTTCAAGCGGATCCAGGAGCTCGGCGTCCGCGTCCTGTTCGACGATTTCGGCACCGGCTATGCGAGCCTGAGCTATTTGAAGAAATTTCCGCTCGATGGGCTCAAGATCGACAGGTCGTTCGTGCTCGACCTGCTCACCGATTCCGATGATGCCGCGATCGTCGGCTCCACCATCGGTCTCAGCAGGCAGCTTGGGCTCACGGTCGTAGCTGAGGGCATCGAGAACCGCGCCACGGCCGACTTCCTGATCAGCATGGGATGCGCGGAAGGGCAGGGCTACTTCTTCGGCCGCCCTATGCCTTCCGAGGCGTTCGAACGGAAGTTCCTCACGATCGAGCGCGCCATCGTCAGCGCCGCCTAGACAGGCGCCTATCCGGTAAGGTCGCTAACGCCGGCGCGCCACCGCGACGCCGAACAGGAAAGCAACGAACAGGCTGGTGAGCGGCGCTTCGCGCGTAATCGCCGCAACCGTCGAGAGCGGTCGGCCCGGCCTTCGCGCTTCCTCGATCGCAGAGGTAAGACGGTCGACCGCTGCATGCAGGCCTCCGGCGACTTCACCGATCGTGCGGGATACATCCGTCGCTGCATCGATGGCGCGTTCGGCCATGCCGGGTTGGGGATTGGACTGCGGTATTTCCGTGCTCAAGCGTGCGATCTCCGGGCCCGATGATGGAGGCCGGCACCTTTGGCTATCCGCGCGAGCGCTCGTTTTGAACAGCGGGTCTGACGACCTTTGGCTATCCGCGACAGGCGCCGTGGTTTACGTTTACGGCGGGTGCCGGCCTTGGATAGGCAATTCGGCGCGGGGGATTTTGTTCCGGGATGATATGCCCACAGCAGACCTCCCCGGGAAACGACGGGTGCGAATCTCTGTTAGGCTGACGGTAGCCTTACTGACGTCAGGAGATTGCGGTGACCGATCGGACCGTGACGGATCGAACCCGGCGGATCGCCTTGCTCGGCGCTCCCATCGACATGGGAGCTTCGCAGCGTGGTACCTTGATGGGCCCTGCTGCGCTCCGCACCGCGGGCCTTGCGACACTGCTCGAGAGCCTCGATTTTGACGTCGTCGACTACGGCGATCTTTCCGTGGCCGAGGTCAGGGACCTCGCCGACAAGCCGCCCGAGAAAGCCAATCACTACCGCGAGATCCAGCGCTGGACGCGCGTGCTGAGTCACAGAGGCTATGAGATCGCGAAAACCGGCGCACTGCCGATCTTCCTCGGCGGCGATCACACGCTGTCCATGGGGTCGGTCAATGCGATGGCGCGTCATTGGAAGGAACGCGGCCGCGAACTGTTCGTGCTCTGGCTCGATGCCCATACCGATTACAACACGCCAGAAACGACGATCACGGCCAATATGCACGGCATGTCGGCCGCGTTCCTGTGCGGGGAGCCTGGCCTCGACGGATTATTGGGCGATGATCCGCGCGCCTCGATCGACCCCGATAGGCTCGATCTGTTCGGCGCGCGTTCGGTTGACAAGCTCGAAAAGGAGTTGATGCGCGCGCGCCGGATCAGGGTCATCGACATGCGCCAGATCGACGAGTTCGGCGTCGCCGTGCTGATCCGGCGCGTCATCGAGCGCGTGAAGGCGAGCGATGGCGTGCTTCATGTCAGCTTCGACGTCGATTTTCTCGACCCGTGCGTGGCTCCGGGAGTCGGCACCACGGTGCCCGGTGGCGCAACGTATCGCGAGGCGCATCTGATCATGGAGCTGCTGCACGATTCAGGGCTGGTGGGGTCGGTGGACATTGTCGAGCTCAATCCGTTCCTCGACGAGCGCGGCCGGACCGCGCGTACCGCGGTCGAGCTGATCGGTAGCCTGTTCGGTCAGCAGATCACCGACCGGCCGACGCCGAGCAATGCCATCGCGCCGGGCGAGTGAAACCGGTTTGAACCAGAAAGGAGCGTATGTTCCCCGGCCTGGCCGGGAACTTACCGGAGCCAGGACGGGAACCAGCGGGGCGCAATTGAATTAACCTGCGATAGGATAATTGCGGACCTTCTGATGATGACGGCTGATCGTTTCGCGGATTCCATCTCTACGGCGCTTCGTCATCCCGGCGTAATCGCACTGATCGTGGCGGGCGTGACGATTGCAGCGATGCTGATCGTCGACCACGGCCCTTGGAGCCGCGCCAAGACCCAGCCGGCCCATATCGCGATGTACGCGACCACCGGGGAAGCTGCGCGCGCCGCGGGCGCTGCCGTGCTTCCGACCGAACCGAAGTCGCCGGTCGAGCCGGCACGGCCGGGGCCGAAGACGTCGTCGACCGTCAATCCCGTGACACCGTAGCCTTATCGACGTTGTCCCTCTCTCGTCAGCCGATCACGGACGAGCCGAGCAGGGCGAGGACGGCGAGCGCCATCAGTGCGGTGCCGAGCCAGCCGAGCGCGATCAGCCATAAGCGGGCCTTGAAGCGGCCCATGATCGTACTGCTCGAGACGATCAGCATCATCATCGCCATGATCGGGACGGCGACGATACCGTTGAGCACCGCGCTCCACACCAGCATGTGTATCGAGTCGATTCCGGTGAAGCCGAGGCCGAAACCGATGATGGTTGCGGCCGCGATGATCGTATAGAAGCCGACCGCCTTCTCGGGCTTCGCCTCCAGCGTGGCGCGCCAGCCGAAGATCTCGGCGACGCCGTAAGCCGCCGAGCCCGCCAGCACCGGGATCGCCAAGAGGCCCGTGCCGATGATGCCGAGCGCGAACAGTGCGAAGGTGAAGTCGCCGGCGAGCGGCCGCAGCGCTTCGGCGGCCTCCGTCGCCGAATTGATCTTGGTCACGCCGTTGGCATTCAGCACCGATGCGGTGGTCAGGATGATGAAGAAGGCGATGCCGTTGGCCAGCAGCATGCCGGAAATGGTATCGGCCCTGATGCGCGCGAGCTCGGGATCGCCGCCGCTCGGCAGATCGCGCAGCGGCCTGTCGTGCTTGCCCCGGTTCATCTCCTCGACCTCCTGCGAGGCCTGCCAGAAGAACAAATAAGGGCTGATGGTGGTGCCGAGCACGGCGACGACCATCAGAAAATAGTCGGCGCTGATATTCGCCTTGGGCCACAGCGCGGCGAGCAGCGCCGTGCTCCACGGGATCTGCACGGTGAAGGCGGTGGCGACATAGGCAAACAGCGCCAGCGTGAGGAATTTCAATACCGGCGAATAGCGGCGATAGGGCAGGAAGATCTCGAGCAGGGTCGAGCCGGCCGCGAAGATCAGCGCGTGTTCGTGGTGGAGCCCGCCGATCACGAGCGCCAGCGCCTCCGCCATCGCGGCGATGTCGGCCGCGATGTTGAACGTGTTGGCGACGACGAGCATGGACACGAGCGCGAGCACCGCCCAGCGCGGCGCCAGCTGCATGACGTTGGCAGCGAGACCCTTGCCGGTGACCCGGCCGATCCGGGCGCTGACGAGTTGAATCGCGATCATGAACGGCGTGGTCAGAAACACCGTCCACAGCAGCCCGTAGCCGAATTGCGCGCCGGCCTGCGAATAGGTGGCGATGCCCGACGGATCGTCGTCGGCCGCCCCGGTGATCAGGCCCGGCCCCAGCCTTTTCAGCAGCACCGGCACGGACTTGGTCGAGGCGTCGGCGCTGCCATGCTTGGCGGGGCGGTGTTTTGATCGGGTCGACAGGGGCAGGCCTTCCGCAATTTCGAAATCAACGATTAAGCCCGATTATAGCCGGAAAGTTCCCGCAGCGGGACCTCTGAGGATTTGATTCTGATAATGCGAATTTCGTTTGACCCGTCGGGCAAAACAGGTGTAGAGTGCCATCATCGCAGAAATAGCCGATGCCCGCGCCGTCCCCGGCCGCGGGCTTTCTGTTGCGGCGCGATGTCTTGTGTTCGCCTGGCCCGCTCGCAAGACGGAAGCCAAGTCGTGGCCGGGTGCTATTTGATGCTGACGAACATGCCCCAGGCTGCGGCCAGCGCTGCGCCCGCGAAGACGAGCACCGGATTGTCGCAGAACGCGCTGCCATAGCGGCACACGTCTGCGCCGAACTGGCCGAGCTCGTGACGGCCCGCGGAGTAGAACAGTCCCGACAGCCCCAGCAATGCAGCGGCGACGTAATACATCGGTGGTCTCTCCGAATCTGTCCCGATTGCGTCTTTCGCAACGGGAGCAAAAGCGACATGTCCCAGCATGGCGCGAAGAGCTTTCATTCCGCCAAATCCGATGTGCTGGATTTAGATAAAGTTTGACGGGAGTGCCGATTTTTCCCGACGCCGCTTAGGACAATGACTCATGAGCGCAGGCGTTGGGCCGCTATCCGCCCGAAACCAGACCTACTATGGCTCACATTGAGTTTTGTCGAGTGTGACCCATAGCTGACATTAACCAGCTATCGCGCCGCTATCAGGGGTATAGCGGACCTCACCGCATACGCCCATGTGGTCGACCGCCGTGCGCAGATGTTTTGACGCGCTTCTCTGGCTCGCTGAAGACGTACCGAATTTGAAGACGAATCAATTCCTCAACGTCGCCAAGGCACGCTGAAAGCGAAGTCCATCGACCATTGCGAACCGGTTTGTTGCCGGTGGGACCTAGGGCGCGCGGAACTTTGCATGGTCTATTCGATTGTCGAACAGGGACCCTCATGGCCGAAGCCGATGAGCTTCGAGTGAACTATTATGGCCAAGGAGACCACTGGATCGATAGAGACGATCGCTGCGGCCGCCGAGCCGACCGTGCCATCGGCCCGCGCCGAGGTGTTTTACACTCAGGCCTTGCGCGAGCTCGCGAAGCTGGATCTGCCGTTTCTTTTGGCCGGCACGTATGCGCTCAGCGCCTATACCGGCGTGGTGCGCGCTACCAAAGATCTCGATATCGTGTGCAAGCCGACTGACTATCCACGTGTTCTCAACCACTTCCGCAACCTCGGGTACACCGTCGCAATCGAGGACGAACGCTGGCTCGGCAAGGTCTTCCAGGACGAGCACTTTTTCGATGTGATCTTCGCTTTCTGGCATGGCATGGCTCCCGTGACCGACCAATGGTTCGAATCCGCGCCGCGCATCGAGGTGTTCGGTACGCCGATGCGCATCATCGCCCCGACGGAGTTGATCTGGTCCAAGGCCTTCGTCCAGCTGCGGCACCGTTACGATGGCCCGGATATCGCGCATCTCATTCTCAAGCAGCACGATCAGATCGACTGGCGGCGTCTGCTTGCCTACATGGAGCTGCATTGGGAGGTGCTTCTGGCACATCTACTCAACTTCCGCTGGGCCTATCCGAGCGAGCGCGATTGCCTGCCGCGCTGGCTGATGGACGAACTGGTCGCCCGCCTGAAGACCCAGTTCGAACTTCCTCCTCCGCGCGTGAAGATATGTCGGGGGCGCCTGTTTTCGCAGGTCGATTATGCCCCGGCCGTTGAGGAATGGGGCTTTGCCGACGCAGACCAGGATAGCGAGTAGCGCGATGTCCGAAAAACCCGACACGCTCACCTTCGCTGCCATTGGCGATCTTCACGTGAAGGAGGACCGCACGTTGTCCTTCCGGGAACTCTTTGCCGAGCTCTCGACCAAGGCCCGGGTGCTCGTCCTTTGCGGCGACCTCACTGACCTCGGCAAGCCGTCCGAAGCGGAACTTCTGGCGGAGGATTTGCGCGCCTGCTCCATTCCCATTGTCGGCGTGCTCGGAAACCACGACTACGAGTCCGGGCAGACTGAAGACGTAAAGAGCATTTTGAAGGGCGCCGGAATGCACCTGCTCAACGGGCAGTCGTACGAAATCGATGGCGTCGCCTTCGTCGGCGTGAAGGGCTTCATCGGTGGGTTCGGCCGCCGCATGCTCGCTTCGTTCGGCGAGGCCGTCGTCAAGAGCCTGGTCGCCGAAGCCGTCAACGAAGCGACGCGCCTCGAAAATGCGATGCGCGCGGTGGCGAGCAAGCAGGCTGTTGTCGTCCTTCACTATGCGCCGATTCTCGATACGGTTGAAGGCGAGCCGCTGGAGATTCTTCCGTTCCTCGGCTCGTCACGCCTCGGCGAAACGATCGATCGATTTACGGTGAGTGCGGTCGTTCACGGTCATGCTCATCAGGGCCGCTATGAAGGCCGCACGCCCGGAGGCGCGCGGGTTTACAACGTGGCGCGGTCAATCGAGAAGCCCAGCGGTCGACCCTACGCCTTGATTCAGGTTTGAGGCGGGCTGCCACGGCGAAGCCCGGTGGCTCCGAGCTCTTTGACGCTATGGACCTCGATATTGGGCGTTTCGTTAATGCGCAGTGTCGAAGTTGGCCTGCTCGACCCGACCATTCTTGACCGTGATCTCGCCATAGAGCGCCGCGGTCGCGCCGAAAACGATTCCGCTCTCGGCGACAAACGTGCGCGCGGGAGCAGCAGTTTTTTGCAGGGGGGCGTGCGCAGTCATGAGTGTAAGCGAAGCGGATTGTTTCGAGGTGCTGTCCTCAAAGGGACTCACGTAGAAACAACGGCTCGGTGAGTTCGCGGCCATCATTGCGTACATTGGAGGGTCTCATGGGATTCATTCTCCGTGTTCTCGCCGCATCCGTGGTTCTCGTCTTCTATCTTCCCGTAATCTCGGGAGTCACGCTTGCGATTGCTGATGCGACTGGCGGGTTGCCGGGCACTCTCACCGGCTGGTGGAAGTATATCGGCGATGTGATCGCCGAAGGCGCTGGCTTTTCTGCAAGCTACAAAGAGAACATGTTCACTATATGGGGCATCGCGGCGCTCCTCAGCGTCATCGGTCACACACTGCTTTCGATTTCGAGGGCGTGGATGCATCGATGAGGAATTTCGGGAAACCCCGCTGCTTGCCTGAACGTAACCGAAGGGAATGACTGCGCGGTCGTGTACCAGATCGCTCGCGGCCTGCGAGGCTGTCCGCTTCTGGCCCAACTGCGAAGTTGCGTCAGAGCTGACTGAGGTCCGCTCATCGCGGCAGAGTGGACCAGATTTGATCAACCTTAGTTCTTCGCAGTTTGACCCACAGCCGACTTGCGCGAAGTTTCAGAGGGGCGCTCTCGCCTTCATCAAAACGAACAGGTGAGAACCGGC
>NZ_JAULLN010000042.1:0-46473 GCF_041357655.1 Bradyrhizobium sp. DN3
CGCCTCGCTGCACCCTAAAAAGCTCGCCGCCCTTTTTGAGTCAGGCTCTGAGGAGCCGCGCAAGCGGCGTCTCGAAGGATGACGCTATTCGATTCCGGCGATCGCGCGGGCGAAATCGCGCGCGGTGAAGGGCGCCAGATCGTCGACGCCTTCGCCGACGCCGATGAAATGCACCGGCAGTTTGAATTTTTCCGCCAGCGCCACCAGGATGCCGCCGCGCGCGGTGCCGTCGAGCTTGGTCATCACGAGGCCGGTGACCCCGGCGGTGCGATGAAAGGCCTCGACCTGCGACAGCGCGTTCTGGCCGACGGTGGCATCCAGCACCAGCAGCACCGCATGCGGCGCGGTGGCATCCACCTTGCGAATGACGCGCACGACCTTCTCGAGCTCGTTCATCAGCTCGGCCTTGTTCTGAAGCCGGCCGGCGGTGTCGATCAGGAGCACGTCGATGCTCTGCTCCTTCGCTGCCGTCAGTGCGTTGAAGGCGAGGCTGGCCGAATCCGAGCCTTGCGCGCCGGCGATGACGGGCGTCTTGGTGCGCTCGCCCCAGACCTTGAGCTGCTCGATGGCTGCTGCGCGAAACGTATCGCCGGCCGCGAGCATCACCTTGCGGCCTTCGGACGCGAACTTTTGCGACAGTTTGCCGATGGTGGTGGTCTTGCCGGAGCCGTTGACGCCGACCACGAGGACGACGAACGGCGTCTTGCCGGCGTCGATCTCGAGCGGCTTCGCCACCGGCGCCAAGACCTTCTCGACTTCGGTCGCGACCACGTCCTTGACCTCATCCGCCGAGATCGCCTTGTCGTAGCGCCCCGCGCCGACGGCATCGGCGATCCGTACCGCGACTTGCGTGCCGAGATCGGCGCGCAGCAGCACGTCCTCGATGTCGTCGAGCATGGCGCGGTCGAGCTTGCGCTTGGTGACGAGGTCGGCGACCGCGGTCCCGAGCGAGGACGACGTGCGCTTCAGCCCGTTGGACAGGCGGCGCCACCAGCTCAGCTTGGGGGTCTCGGAGGTATCGTTCATGGCGGGGGTGTGTTAGCCGTTCCGGCGATTAAACGAAAGTCTTGCAATTGCTCGATGTTCCCGAATTGACCGCCGATGAAATCTTAGGCCGCGTGCTCCATCGCGACGGCCTGATGCTGGTCATCGACAAGCCGGCCGGCCTGCCGGTGCATCGCGGCCCCAAGGGCGGGGCGAACCTCGAAGCCTCCTTCGACGCGCTCCGCTTCGGCCTGCCGCGGCCGCCGGTGTTGGCCCACCGGCTCGACAAGGATACCTCCGGTTGCCTCGTGCTTGGCCGCCACCGCAAGGCGACAGCCTCGCTTGGCCTCCTGTTCAAGCACGGCAAGATCGGCAAGACCTACTGGACCGTGGTCGAGGGCGGCCCTGCTGAAGACGAAGGCAGCATCGACATGCCCCTTGGGCGCCTCAATGCCGAGCGCGGCTGGTGGCAGAAGCCGGATCCGGAAGGGCAGAAGGCGATCACCAACTGGAAAGTGATGGGCCGGGGCGCGGGCCTCGCCTGGCTCGCCATGGAACCGGTGACCGGACGGACCCATCAATTGCGGGTGCATTCGGCCGCGACCGGCTGGCCGATCGTCGGCGATAACATTTACGGCAACGGCCCGCGCTTCGGCGAGCCGCGCCTGCACCTGCATTCCCGCGAGATCGTAGTGCCGATCTCCCGGAACAAAGAGCCGATCCGCGTCGTGGCGCCGGCTCCGCCCCACATGCACGAGCGCCTCCGCGCCTGCGGATGGAACGGGGACTGAACCTCTCCCGCTTGCGGGAGAGGTCGGCGCGTAGCGCCGGGTGAGGGTTCTCTCCTCTTGGGGAGTCCCTCTGGAGGGAGCGCACTGACGCTGCGGCGGCATCTCGCTAAAACTAGTCGGCCTCAGGCCATGGTTTACGAAACGTTCAGCGCTCGGCTCTAATGATAGCTGTTGCTTAGAACAAGCTTCCGTAACCGCTCAGGACGAGCAGCGCGTGATGTCCAAGGCCGAGCTATCGATCGTCGACGAGGTCGAATCCGCGATACGGATGGGCTCGCCGGAAAAAGGGCTGGAGACGGCCCGTCGCGTCACCGACCTGTTCCTGGCTTCCGCCGGCAGTTTTGACGACGAGCAGATCGCGCTGTTCGACGATGTGCTCGAGCGCCTGATCGGCACCATCGAGCTGCGCGCCATCGCCGACATCGGCGCCCGCGTTGCGCTCGCCGAGATCAGCGCGCAGCTCGCGCCGATCGCGCAGGCGCCGCCATCCGTGATCCGCCGCCTCGCCAACAATGACGAGATCCGTATCGCCGGACCCGTGCTCCAGGAATCCGCGCGTCTCGACGATGGCGAGCTGATGAAGATCGCCTCCAGCAAGGGCGAGCCGCATCTGCTCGCGGTCGCCGGCCGCTGGTGGCTGAAGGAGATCGTCACCGATGCACTGCTGGCGCGGCGCTATCCCAGCGTCAGCCGGCGGCTCGCGGCCAATCCCGGCGCGCGTGTCTCCGGCAGCGGATTTGCCATCATCGTCGGACAGGCCGAAAGCGATCCGGAGCTTGCAATCAGCATCGGCGTCCGCGTCGATTTGCCGTCGGAGCTGCGCCGGCAATTGCTGCGCTCGGCGAGCGATGCCGTGCGCACCCGCCTGTTGTCACGCGCGCCACCGCATCTGTTCGAGGAAATCCAGAGCGCGATTGCCGCCGTCACCGTCGGCGTCGAGCGCGAGATGTCTGGCGTTCGCGATTTCGAAGGCGCCAAGCGGGCCATCGCAAATCTGAAAGCGCACGGCCGGCTCAACGAAGCGACGCTGCTCGGCTTCGCCACACAGCGGCGCTACGAGGAGACCGTGGCGGCGCTTGCAGCGCTGTCCGAATCAACCGTCGAGGTGATTCGCCCGCTGATGCAGAGCCTGCGCGACGACGGGCTGCTGGTGCCGTGCAAGGCCGCGCAACTCGGCTGGGACACCACCGCCGCCGTGCTCGAAAGCCGTTACGCGACGGGCGCGATGAAGCCGGCAGATCTCGCGCAGGCGCAGGGCCATTTTGCGAGAATGACGCCGGAGAACGCGCGGCGCACGCTTCGGTTCTGGCAGGTGCGGGCGTTGTAGACTCTTCCCCTCTCCCCTTGCGGGAGAGGGTGCCTCGCGAAGCGAGGCGGGTGAGGGGTCTCTCTCCGCGCATGACTCTCTCAATGCGAGTGCGCTGAAGCAACCCCTCATCCGGCGCTTCGCGCCACCTTCTCCCGCAAGGGGAGAAGGAAGAAAGCAGCGGACTATATGGTCAGCCGCTCGCCATCGCTGCCGGCGATCCTGAGTGGCACGATGCTGCCCACACGTTCGCGTGCAATCGCCACCGGCAGATAATGCTCCGTGCGTCCCTGCCCTTCGCTCTCGATCAGCACCTCGCGCGTTGCGCCGATCTCGGCTTGCAGGCGCTGCCGCAACGCCGCCTCGCCAGCTGCACGCAGCCGCCGCGCGCGCTCCTTGATCGCGCCGCCCGCAACCTGCGGCATCCGCGCGGCCGGCGTGCCGGGGCGTGGCGAGTAGGGGAAGACGTGCAGGAAGGTGAGGCCGCATTCCTCGACGAGATCAAGCGAGCGCGAGAACATCTCCTCGGTCTCGGTCGGGAAGCCCGCGATGATGTCGGCGCCGAAAATGACGTCCGGGCGCAGGCGGCGCACCTGGTCGCAGAACGCGATCGCATCCCGTCGCGAATGCCGCCGCTTCATCCGCTTCAAAATCATGTCGTCACCGGATTGCAGCGATAGGTGCAGATGCGGCATCAGCCGCGCATCGTCGGCGATGGCATCCAACAGATCGTCATCTGCCTCGATCGAATCGATCGAGGAGATGCGCAGGCGCTTCAATTCCGGCACGTGCCGCAGGATCTGCTTGGTCAGCATGCCGAGCTTGGGCGCGCCCGGCAGGTCAGCGCCGTAACTGGTGAGGTCGACGCCGGTGAGCACGATCTCGGCGTGACCGCGCAGGGCCAGCGCCCGCACCTGTTCGACCACCGCGCCCATCGGCACCGAGCGTGAGTTGCCGCGGCCGAACGGTATGATGCAGAAGGTGCAGCGATGGTCGCAGCCGTTCTGCACCTGCACGAAGACGCGCGGCAGGCCGGTTGCAAAGCCGTCAACGAGATGCGGCGCCATCGCCCTCACGGCCATGATGTCGCTGACGGCGACCTTCTCGCTGGCGTCGAGATCGAACGCCACGCGCGCATCGCGCCATGCGGACGAGCGCATCTTGTCGTCGTTGCCGACGACGCGATCGACTTCGGCCATAGCGGCGAACATCGCGGCTTGCGTCTGCGCCGCGCAACCGGTGACGACGATGCGGGCACCGGGCCGCTCGCGCTTCAATTTGCGGATCGACTGGCGCGCCTGCGCCACCGCCTCATTGGTGACGGCGCAGCTATTGATGACGATGGTGTCGGAAAGGCCGGCGCTCTCCGCCTCGCGGTGGATCACCTCAGCCTCGAAGGCGTTGAGGCGGCAGCCGAAAGTGACGACGTCGACGGCCATCAGCCGACCGGCGCGAACAGCGCCGGATCGAAATTGCCTTCATATTCGAAGGTCGCGGTGCCCGTCATCAACACATGGTCGTCGCGCTCGCGCCATTCGATGCCGAGCTTGCCGCCGGGCAGCGTGATCTCGACGTTGCGATTGGCGCGCTTCAGCCGCGCCGCAGCGACGGCCGTGGCGCAGGCCGCCGAACCGCACGCCTTGGTCAGGCCGGCGCCACGCTCCCAGGTGCGGATCGTGACGTGGTCGCGATCGACGATATGGGCGAGCGTGATGTTGGCGCGCTCGGGGAAGATCGGATGGTTTTCGAGCAGCGGACCGAAACGCTCGAGATCATAGGCGTTGACGTCTTCGACCCAGAAGACCGCGTGCGGATTGCCCATGCTCACCACGGACGGCGAGTGCAGGATCGGATTGTCGATCGGCCCGATCTGCAACTCGATGTAGCGGGTGTCGCGAAACTCTTCCGCCAGCGGAATGTCCTGCCAGCCGAACTTCGGCACACCCATGTCGACGGTGTAGAGGTCGGGCGCGGGGCCCTGCCAGCAATTGAGCAAGCCCGCTGCCGTCTCGAACGTCGCGGTGGTCTGTCCGCTCTTCTCGAAGATGCGGCGCACCACGCAGCGCATGCCGTTGCCACAGGCGCCGGCCTCGGAGCCGTCATTGTTGTAGATGCGGATGAAGGCTTCGGTGCCGGCCAGCCGCGGCTTCTGCAGCACCATGAGCTGGTCGTAAGCCACGCCGCCGTTGGCGGACGCCACCGCCCGCGCGTCGTCCGGCGTCACCCGGCTTGCGGAATCGCGCATGTCGACAACGACGATCTCGTTGCCGATGCCGTTCATCTTGGCAAATGCGTGGTTGGCCAGCGCGCTCATGAAAATTCCCGAATTTCGCCCGTCTTATATGGCGATCCTTGCCGGCTTGGCCAGCGGTTTGCTGCGAAGCGCCCTGGAGGCCGCCCATGACGCATCTGTCATGGGACGAATTTGGCGCTCGCGTGTTAGAACTGCGCCGTTCGCGCGACCGGGAGGCGCGGCCGGGTGCAGGACGGATTTAGGCCTTGGGACACAAGGTCTTGGGGAGAACAAAATGATCAGGTTTCGTCGTCTCGCTTTGGCCGCGCTGATCCCGGCGGCGGCCTTGTCGTTTGGCCTGTCCGGAGTTCTGGCGCAAACACCGAGCCCGGCGCCGGCCGCGTCGGCAAGTCCCTCGCCGGCGCCATCGGCTTCGCCATCTCCTGCCGCGAGTGCTTCGCCTGCGCCGGTGGCAACGCCCGCGCCGGCGGTCAGCGCCTCACCCGCTGCGACGCCCTCGCCCGCAGCCAGCGCCTCACCCAGCCCGGCGGCGCCCCCGCCCGCGGCAGCCGCCACCCCCGCCCCAGTGCAGACCGCCGATCCCTTTGGCCTCGAGACCATGCTCGAGCCCAAAAAGGTCGTGATGGTCAAGGGCACTGCCAATTGGGACTCGGCCTTCGACACGCTGATCGACGCCTTCAAGGCGCTGAACGCCCTGCTGGACAAGCAGGGCATCAAGCCATCAGGCAATTCGATGATCGTCTACACCTCCACCGACGACACCGGCTTCACCTTCCTCGCGCAGATCCCGGTCGAGCAGGATCCGAAGAACCTGCCGAAGGACATGAGCATCGGCAAATCGCCGGAGGGCAAGGCGTTGAAATTCGTCCATCGCGGCTCCTACGACAACATGGACAACACCTATGAGGCGATCACCAACCACCTCGACGACAAGAGGCTGGAAGCCAAGGACACCTTCATCGAGGAGTACCTCACCGATCCGCTGAAGACGGCCGAGGACAAGCTCGTGATCAATGTTTTCGTGCCGCTGAAGTGAGAATGATGAAAAAGCCTGCCGTCCTTTTGACGCCCCTTGTCGCCGTCTTCACCACCACGCTGCTTTTGGCCCCCGCACGCGCCGACGATTTTCCGTCCGTCATTTCGGTGAGCGGCGAAGCCAGGATTTCCGCGGCGCCCGATCTCGCGCAGATCGATGCCGGCGTCGCCAACGACGCCAAGTCAGCGAAGGAGGCTTCCGACGCCAACAACGCGGCGATGGGCAAGGTGCTGCTGGCGCTGAAGGGCGCCGGCATCGCCGAGAAGGATTACCAGACCTCGCGCCTGTCGCTGCAGCCGCAATACGGCCAGAACAAATCCACCGGCGCTTCACCCGTGGTCGGCTTCCGCGCCTCCAACCGCGTCACCGTGAAAATTCGCGATGTGACCAAAGTCGCCGGCATTATCGATACGCTGGTCAGCGCCGGCGCCAACGACATCGGAAATATCTCGTTCGAGGTGACGCAAGCCTCAAAACTGCTCGATGATGCGCGCGAGCAGGCGGTCGCCGATGCCCGCCGCAAGGCGGAGATCTACGCCAAGGCTGCCGGCGTGACGCTGGGCGCGCCGCTCAGCGTCACCGAGGGCGGCGGCCCGGTGCCGCTGTTCAAGGGCCGCATGGCGGCGGCTCCGATGGCTGCACCCGCAGCCGTCGCGCCCGGCGAGGAGACGCTGTCGGTGACGGTGAATGTGAGCTGGGCGATCAAGCCGGGGCAGTAAGCGCCGCAAGAGGCAGGCTGCCAACACAATCTCAGCCGTCGTCCTGGCGAAAGCCAGGACCCATTACCCCAGTGCGTAGTTGCAGCGCGAGCTGGCAACAACGTGTCTTCGTCAAACCACTCTCTGTGGTAATGGGTCCTGGATCAGCGCTCGCTCCGCTCGCTTGTCCAGGACGACGATTTTTATGCTTGGAGAGAGTTAAATCTCCACCACCTGCCCCGGCATCATCGCCACGAACCGCTGTTGCGGGATCTTCGCGGCATCGAGCGCTTCGACCAGCGCCTTTGCCGGCGCATCGATCGCCTCATCCGTCAGCTGGAACGTGCCGTGATGATGCCCGAGCGCTTCCTGCGCGCCGCAATCCGCGAGCGCCTTCACGGCATCTTCCGGATTCATGTGCTGGTCACGCATGAACCAGCGCGGCTCGTAGGCGCCGATGGGAAGGATCGCGAGCCGCAACGGCCCATGCTTCTCCGCGACGCGTCGAAAATGCCTGCCATCGCCATAGCCGGAATCGCAGACGACGTAGATCTTGCCGGCCGGCGTCTCCAGCACGAAGCTCGCCCATAGGGCCTTGTTGCGATCGAACACGCCGCGCGCGGTCCAGTGCCGGGTCGGGACCAGATGCACGGCGATGCCGCCACCGAGCTCGACGCGGTCGTGCCAGTCGAACCCTTCCACCTTGATCGCAGGATCGGAGCTGCGCATCGTGACGTCGTTGCCGAGCGGGGTAACGACGCGCGGGGCAAAATTCTTGGCGAGCCGCGACAGCGTCGCGATGTCCAGATGATCGTAGTGCCCGTGCGAGACCAGCACGACATCGATCTTCGGCAAATGATCGAAAGAAATGCCGGGATCGTTGTGCCGCTTCGGCCCGGCCCAGGCGACGGGCGAGGCCCGCACCGACCAGACGGGATCGACCAGGATGTTGAGGCCGCCGGTCTGGATCAGCCAGCTGGCATGGCCGACGAAAGAGAGCCGCACCTTGTCGCCGTCGACACGCGCCGGCGGGGTGTCGGCGTGCGGACTGGGGACCCAATCCGGCCATTTCGCGCGCTGCCGCTTGCCGCCGAATTGCCAGCGCAGCACCTCTCGAAGTGATTTCGGCGGTGCGCCGTCGGGATCGAAAAAGTGCAGACCGTTGAAATGGTCGGAGGCGGGACCATCGTAGGTTTTCATGCGGGACATCCAAAGGGACGGAACACCGACCAGCGCGCCGGCACCGGCAAGCAGTCCGAACACGCGGCGGCGGGTGATCGGCACGGCGGGCTTTTAGGGATGGTAGCGGAGAGAGGTCATCACCTTCTATATGGGCGAAGCCCTGGGAAAAGGAACCGGCAGCCGAAAGGGCTCTATTTTCAGGACCTTGCCCTCGCAGGAGTGCCCCGGCACCCTAACTTTCCTTGACTTTTGGGCGTGAGCGGCGTTTAACCCCGCCACTTTCTCGGAAAGGCTTTCTTTTCGACCCGCCGACTGGCCCTGGAGGCCGGAGGTCAACGCCCGACAGCGCTGTGCGCCCTCGGGCGCAAAGGTGTTTGGACTTTCTTCTCCCTCGCCCCGCTCTTGCGGGGAGAGGGTCGGGGTGAGGGGCTCCCTGCGCGTGTGATGCGCGTAGATGGTCCCGTACCCCCTCACCCGCCGCGCAAGTGCGCGGCGACCTCTCCCCGCAGGCGGGGAGAGGTAAAAAAGGACAAAGGCATTGTTCGACAATCTGTCGGAACGGCTTGGCGGAATTCTCGATCGTCTGACGGGGCGCGGTGCGCTGACCGAAAAGGACGTCGATGCCGCGATGCGCGAGGTGCGCCGCGCGCTGCTGGAGGCCGACGTCGCGTTGGAGGTGGTGCGCAGCTTCACCGAGCGCGTGCGCGAGCAGGCGATCGGCGCCACCGTCGTCAAGTCGGTCACCCCCGGCCAGATGGTGGTCAAGATCGTCCATGACGAGCTGATCAACACGCTCGGCGCCGAAGGCCAGACCATCGACGTCAATTCCGTGCCGCCGGTGCCGATCATGATGGTCGGCCTGCAAGGCTCGGGTAAGACCACCACCACCGCAAAGCTCGCCCGCCGCCTGGTCCAGCGTGACAAGCGCAAGGTGCTGATGGCCTCGCTCGACGTCTACCGCCCGGCGGCGATGGAGCAGCTGGCCGTGCTCGGCCGCGATCTCGACATTCCGACCCTGCCGATCGTGACGGGCCAGCAGCCGCCGCAGATCGCGAAGCGCGCGCTGGAAGCCGGCAAGCTCGGCGGCTACGACATCGTGCTGCTCGATACCGCCGGCCGCACCACGCTCGACGAAGAGATGATGGCGGAGGCAGCCGCGATCAAAGCCGCGGCCAACCCGCATGAAGTGCTGCTGGTCGCCGACAGCCTCACCGGCCAGGACGCCGTGAATCTCGCGCGCTCGTTCGATCAGCGCGTCGGCCTCACCGGCATCGTGCTGACCCGCGTCGACGGCGACGGCCGCGGCGGCGCCGCGCTGTCGATGCGCGCGGTCACCGGCAAGCCGATCAAGCTGATCGGCACCGGTGAAAAGACCGACGCGCTGGAGGACTTCCATCCCGATCGTATCGCCGGCCGTATCCTCGGCATGGGCGACGTGGTCTCGCTGGTCGAACGCGCCGCCGCCAACATCGACGCCGAGAAGGCCGCGCGCACCGCCGAACGCATGCGCAAGGGTCAGTTCGACCTCAACGACATGCGCGAGCAGCTGTTGCAGATGTCGAACATGGGCGGCATCAGCGGGCTGATGGGCATGATGCCCGGCATCTCCAAGATGAAGAACCAGATCGCGGCCGCTGGGATCGACGACAAGATCCTGAAGCGCCAGGTCGCGATCATCGATTCCATGACGCGCGACGAGCGTCGTCATCCCGACTTGCTGAAAGCAAGCCGCAAGAAGCGCATCGCCGCGGGTTCTGGCCAGAGCGTCGAGCACGTCAACAAGCTCCTGAAGATGCACCGGAACATGGCCGACGTCATGAAGGCCATGGGCTCGGGCAAGCGCGGTCCGCTCGCCGGCATCGCGCAGGCGATGGGTTTTGGCGGCGGCATGAAGATGCCGTCTCCCGAAGAGATGAAGGCTCTTCAGGAAAAGATGCAGAGCGGCGGCGGACAGGGTCTGCCCAATCTGCCGAAGGATCTCCCTGCGGGCTTGCGCCAGGGCCTACCGAACCTTCCTGGTCTGACCGGACTGAGCGGCAAGCCGACACTGCCGGGCCTCGGCGGTTTCCCGGGCAAAAAGAAATGAGGAATTCGTCGCGGGGGACCGCATCGGTCCCACGCAACGCGGAATACCAATCAACCGAACAAACCGTACTTTGAAGGAGAACTGAATGTCCGTCGTTATCCGCCTCGCCCGCGCAGGCACCAAGAAGCGCCCCGTCTACCACGTCGTCGTCGCCGACTCGCGCTTTCCACGCGATGGCCGCTTCATCGAGCGTCTCGGCTATTTCAACCCGCTGCTGCCGAAGGACAACGAGGCGCGCCTCAAGCTCGACATGGAGAAGGTGAAGGCCTGGGTCGCCAAGGGCGCGCAGCCGTCGGACCGCGTGGCGCGTTTCCTCGACGCCGCCGGCGTCAAGAAGCGCGAAGCGCGCAACAACCCGCAGAAGGCCGTGCCGCGCAAGGAGCGCAAGGCGCAGGCCGAAGCCGCCGCGAAGGCGTAAGGCCAGACCATGTCGGCGCTGGTCTGCGTCGCGCGGATCGGCGCCGCGCATGGGGTGCGCGGTGCGGTCAAATTGTGGACCTTCACCGAAGATCCCTTTGCCATCAGACGCTACGGTCCGCTGCTGTCCAAGGACGGCAAACGCCAGTTCGAGGTAGCATCAGCGCGCGAGGCCAAAGATCATCTGGTCGCAACGTTCAAGGGCGTCACGACCCGCGATGAGGCCGAGCGCCTCAACGGCATCGAACTCTACGTTCCGCGCGACAAGCTGCCGGCGACCGACGAGGGCGAATATTACCACACCGACCTGATCGGGCTCGCCGCCGTCACCACGGACGGCGAGCCGCTCGGCCGCGTCGTCGCGATCCAGAATTTCGGCGCCGGCGACATCATCGAGATCGCCCCGCCCAAAGGCCCGACGCTGCTGCTGCCGTTCTCCAACGCGGTGGTGCCGGAGGTCGATATCGCCGGCGGCCGTGTCGTGATCGCGCTGCCGCAGGAGATCGAGGGCGAGGACGAAGGCGACCTCCCTTCTCCGGGTCGTCCCGGCCTAGTGCGCAAAGCGCACGGGGGCCGGGACCCATAACCACAAATCATGGTTTTGGGTAAGCTGATCGCTCCAGCCCTCGCAAAACTGAGTACGGTGGCTATGGGTCCCGGCCTTCGCCGGGACGACGAGACTTTTTGGATACGATGACAAATCCCTGGCGCGCGACGGTCCTGACGTTGTTTCCGGACATGTTTCCGGGGCCGCTCGGCGTGAGCCTGGCTGGCCGGGCGCTGGCTGGCGGGCTGTGGCAGCTCGAGGCGCGGGACATCCGGGCCTCCGCCACCGACCGGCATCGGAGCGTGGACGACACCCCGGCCGGCGGCGGGCCGGGCATGGTGCTGCGGGCGGACGTCCTGGCCGCGGCCATCGATGCCGCCAAAATCGATCCGGAGCGGCCGCGCTTGCTGATGAGCCCGCGCGGTCGGCCATTGACCCAGGCCCGGATTGTGGAGCTGGCCAGGGGCCCCGGCCCCCTGATCGTCTGCGGGCGGTTCGAGGGGGTGGACCAGCGGGTGATCGACGGGCGCGGCCTGGAGGAGGTCTCGATCGGCGATTACGTGCTGTCCGGGGGCGAAATCGCAGCCATGGCCCTGATCGACTCCTGCGTCCGGCTGCTGCCGGGGGTGATGGGCAAGGAGGCCTCTGGAACCGAGGAAAGTTTTTCGGACGGCCTGCTCGAATACCCCCAATACACCCGCCCGCAGCTGTTCGAGGGGGCTCCGATCCCTGATATCCTGACCTCCGGCGACCACGCCAAGGTCGCCAGCTGGCGGCGCGCGCAATCCGAGGCCCTGACGGCGGCCCGGCGGCCCGATTTGTGGGCCCAGATCCCGAGCAAGGCCCCGAATCGGGCCGGCCGCCAAAAAACGCCAAAAAACAAGACAGACGGGTGACAAACGCTCCGGCTTGCCTTATAGGAGCGGCCACATCCGCAATGGCTGGATAGACGAATTTCGCGCAGCCCCCGTTTCGAAGGCTGGGCGCGCCGATGGAGATTTACCCATGAACCTGATCAAGCAGCTCGAGCAGGAGCAATTCGACAAGCTGTCCGCCAGCAAGGACATCCCGGAATTCGCCCCCGGCGACACCGTGATCGTCAACGTGAAGGTCGTCGAAGGCGACCGCACCCGCGTGCAGGCCTATGAGGGCGTCTGCATCGGCCGTTCCGGCGGTGGCCTCAACGAGAGCTTCACCGTGCGCAAGATCTCCTATGGCGAGGGCGTCGAGCGCGTGTTCCCGCTGCTCTCCCCGATGATCGACTCGATCAAGGTGGTGCGCCGCGGCAAGGTGCGTCGCGCCAAGCTCTATTACCTCCGCAACCTTCGCGGCAAGTCGGCCCGCATCGTCGAGAAGCAGGACCGCCAGGCTGCCGTCGGCGAGTAAGCATCGCCACCAGGCAAGTTCTAGAAAGCGCGGGGCTCGGCTCCGCGCTTTTTTGTTTTGCCCCACCGTCGTTGCGAGCCACCGGGTCCGCGCAAAGCGCGGCCCGATGACAGGCTCCGCGAAGCAATCCAGAATCTTTCCGCGGAGAGACTCTGGATTGCTTCGTCGCAAGAGCTCCTCGCAATGACGAATTCGAAACTCTCGCGCTTTTACCGCTGCATGCTATATAGCTTCTAGAATGTTTCCAGATCTGACCAGCCTCGCCCCCGTCAAGCGCATCGTCATCGACGATCGCTCGCGGCTGCCTGGCCGGTTCTTCGGACGCTTCACGACCTCGGCAACGTCAGAGCTTACGCGCGCAGCCTAAAAGCTGCGCTGACGATTTGTTGCCCGCGCGCCAGGCGCGCACATCCGCTTACACATTCTTCGGAGCTTAAGCTCATGTCCAAGCCGACCACGTTGTATGACAAGATCTGGAACGACCATCTGGTGCACGAAGCCGAGGACGGCACCTGCCTGCTCTACATCGATCGCCACCTGGTGCACGAGGTGACCTCGCCGCAGGCTTTCGAAGGCCTGCGCGCGACGGGTCGCAAGGTGCACGCGCCCGAGAAGACGCTCGCCGTCGTCGACCACAACGTGCCGACCACCGACCGCACCAAGCCGAATCCTGATCCTGAAAGCATCGAGCAGATCAAGGCGCTGGCCGAGAACGCCAAGGAATTCGGCATCGAATATTATAACGAGTTCGACAAGCGCCAGGGCATCGTCCACGTCATCGGCCCCGAGCAGGGTTTTACGCTGCCCGGCACCACCATCGTCTGCGGTGACAGCCACACCTCGACGCATGGCGCGTTCGGCGCGCTCGCGCACGGCATCGGCACCAGCGAGGTCGAGCACGTGCTGGCGACGCAGACGCTGATCCAGAAGAAGGCCAAGAACATGCGCGTCACCGTCGATGGCAAACTGCCTGACGGCGTGACGGGCAAGGACATCATCCTGGCCATCATCGGCGAGATCGGCACCGCGGGCGGCACCGGCTACGTGCTGGAATATGCGGGCGACGCGATCCGTGCGCTCAGTATGGAAGGCCGCATGACGGTCTGCAACATGTCGATCGAAGGCGGCGCGCGGGCCGGTCTCGTCGCACCCGACCAGAAGGCCTACGACTTCCTGCGCGAGCGCCCGAAGGCGCCAAAGGGCGCGGCCTGGGACGAGGCGATGCGCTACTGGGAGAAACTGCGCTCCGACGAGGGCGCGCATTTCGACCACGAGCTGCGCCTCGACGCCGCAAAGCTGCCGCCGATCGTGACCTGGGGCACCAGCCCCGAGGACGTCATCTCCGTGACCGGCATCGTGCCCGACCCCGACAAGATCGCGGACGAAGCCAAGCGCATCTCCAAGCATCGCGCCCTGAAGTATATGGGCCTGACGGCGGGCACGAAGATCACCGACATCAAGCTCGATCGCGTCTTCATCGGCTCCTGCACCAACGGCCGCATCGAGGATTTGCGCGCGGCAGCGAAGATTGCTGAAGGCAAGACCGTTTCAGCGAACGTCAATGCCATGGTGGTGCCGGGCTCCGGCATCGTGAAGGAGCAGGCCGAAGCTGAGGGTCTCGACAAGATCTTCATCAAGGCCGGCTTCGAATGGCGCGAGCCGGGCTGCTCGATGTGCCTTGCCATGAACCCGGACAAGCTGAAGCCGGAAGAGCGCTGCGCCTCGACCTCGAACCGCAATTTCGAGGGCCGCCAGGGTTTCAAGGGCCGCACGCATCTGGTGTCGCCAGCAATGGCGGCGGCGGCCGCGATCGCCGGTCACTTCGTCGACGTCAGGGACTGGCGGTAAGCTGCTCCCTGCAATTGTAGCGATTACGGCAAGCCGCCGTTAATCCGCGTCGCCCACATTCTCGTCCTCGCGACGGTTTCGCGAGGACGCAAGCCATGGCCAACAAGCCGGAATATGTCGATCTGATCAGCGAGGCCACGCGCCAGCATCGGCGGCGCGTGACGCCGCTGCGCGTCGTCACCAAGCCCGAGGTTGAGGAAGCCTCAAAGCTCAGCCGCTGGCCGCCGGCGATGTTCAGGCAATGGAAGCTCGAGAATTTGATGCGGTGGAAATCCGCGTCGTGGAAGCTGAAGGATTGGCTTTAAAGGGCGCCGCTGAGGCGCCCTTTGCATTTCGACCGTGCTCACCAATAGCGGTACGGATAGTGCCAGCGGGGCCAGCGGCAGACGCGGCGCGGACCGTAATAGGTCCAGATGATCCGGCAGCGGCGCGGATAGTGATAGTAGGGATAATAGCCGCCGTAATAATAGCGCCGGTGGAAGTGACGATAGCCGTAATGGGGGCGATAGATCCCGTAGCGATGATAGCCGCCATAGTGACGAAATCCGCCGTAACGATAGCCACCGCCGTGAAAGGCCGGCGCGGCGCGGAAGCCGCCGCCATGGAAGCCACCAAAATGTCCGCCGCCACCGCGGAAACCTCCGCCGTGAAAACCGCCACCATGTCCGCCGTGCCCGCCGCCGCCATGGCGAACCTGCGTGACGAGATCGCTGGCCGCAGCCTTCGTCGCGGGCGACGTCGCCGGATTGATCAAGGTGAGTGCTTCAGCACGGCGCGCCGTGCCGGCCGACAGCATCAGCGTCGTGGCGGCCGCGATCCCGAGCAAGCGCATCGGGCTTGCCTTGAGACCCAATATCCTCAGCATGGAATCCTCCCTGAATCTGGACAGCGCAGTTGCGACGCGACGTCTCGGCCGCGCTAAACGCTGTTCAATTGCGGTCGCTCCCTGGATTAAACTGAGGAGACCGATGTGAACGCCTCATGAATGAACGACGCTGGGCTCCGCGATGCGACGCAGTGCCGCGAGGTCAGGAGTTTTTGGAAATGACTGTCTATGCGATTGCGCAATTGAAGATGACGGACCGCGCGGCCTATGACCGCTATCAGGCGCGGTTCTTCGACGTGTTCAAGAAGTATGGCGGAAAGCTGCTCGCCGCCGACGAACATCCGCGCGTGCTCGAAGGCGCATGGCCGCATGACAAGCTTGTCATGATGTCGTTCCCCGATGAGGCTGCATTCCTCGCCTTCTCGAACGCGCCGGACTACGAGGACATCTCGCGCGATCGCAAAGCGGGTGCGCAGGCGACCGTGCTGCTGGTCAGGGGATTTGCGCCCGCCGGCTAATCCGCCGGCGTCACCAAAAGGGTCCGTAGCCGAACACGAACGGTGCAGGCACGCCGTAGGGATAGGGACGGTAATAGATCGGCCGCGCGTAATAGCGTGGATCATGGCGCGCAGCAGGCCCCACCATGCCACGGGCGCGCGCGTGTCGTCGCACATCGAAAACTGCGATCCCCGCCGACGCCTCCGGCACCGTCACCCTTGGCGCCGCGGAAGCGCGAGGCACGCCGGCGGCAAGCGCAACGGCAACAACGAATATGATCCATCTCGCCATGACGATCCTACAAGGCACCGCGTTGTTCGCCGGCGCGGGCCTCAGCCGCGGCGCCAGTAGCAGCTCACACGCGGCACGATCACCGTACCGCTCGGCCGGTACTCCTGCACATAGGTGGCGTTGCACACGCGGACTGCGTCGGGACCGGGATTGTAGCGCGGATAGACGCCGTCCGGGCTGTAATAGGGGGTGACGCGCAAGCGCGCCGGGGGCCGCTTGCGTGGCGGGGGAACGTCGTCCGGCGAGACCGCCTGGGCGAGGCGGATCTCGGGGCCAGCGGTCTGGACTTGAGTTTGGGCTTGGGCGCCAACACAAAACTGCAAAAACAACCCCATGCACAGTAGCGTCAGCGCTGTTTTCGCTCGCATTTTTCCGCCCACCCGAAACATTCCCATTCGAGGCCCCACGCTCCCCGTTTTGGCGGCGCTCGTCAACCTCACCGCGCTTATAAAGCGGGATGCATCGCCGCGGAACCCACGCTAGTTTACGCGAACCGGTACCCACGTCGCTCGAAAACGCTTTAGAAGAGGCCCATGTGGACGGAATTGAAAGCGCCCTCGCTGGCCGAGATGGAAGCGACGGCGCATGACATCTTCGAACGCCTGCCGGCGGAGTTTCGCAGGCTCTGCGAGGGCATCATCATTCGCGTCGACGACTTCCCGACCGAGGAGGTCCTCGACGAGATGGAGTGCGAGAGCGAGTTCGACCTGCTCGGCCTGTTCCAGGGCATCGGCCTGCCGCAGCAGAGCCTTGGCGACGTGGCGCGGCTGCCCAACATGGTCTGGCTCTACCGCCGGCCGATCCTGGACTATTGGGCCGAGCACGACGAGACCCTCGGCCACATCGTCCGCCATGTCCTGATCCACGAGATCGGCCACCATTTCGGTCTGTCGGACGACGATATGGCCGCGATTGAGGCTCGAGCGGATTGACAGCGACGCCGCGAAGACGGTGCGCTCCCTCCCCCGCATGCGGGGGAGGGTTGGGGAGAGGGTGCTTCCGCAATGGGGCACTCCCCGCATGGAGAAAACCCTCACCCGGCGCGCGCGGGACGATGCTTCGCATCGCCCGGGGCGCGCCGACCTCTCCCGCAAGCGGGAGAGGTGAAGTCCCGACGCCGCACCAGTCCAGCCTCAACCCCCGCAAGCCGGAGAGGTAAGGCAGCCCTGCCGAATTCGGCCTAGGATTCCCGCCCCGATCGCGATAAACACCTGTTCCCCTAGACCCATCCGGGAAAGCGCAACCATGGACAAGTTCACCACGCTGGAAGGCGTCGCGGCGCCGCTGAAGATCATCAATGTCGACACCGACATGATCATTCCGAAGCAGTACCTGAAGACCATCAAGCGCACCGGCCTTGGCAAGGGGCTCTTCTCCGAGCAGCGCTACAAGGACGACGGCAGCGAGAATCCGGATTTCGTCCTCAACCAGCCGGCCTATCGCAACGCGAAGGTGCTGGTCGCCGGCGACAATTTCGGCTGCGGCTCGAGCCGCGAGCACGCGCCCTGGGCGCTGCTCGACTTCGGCATCCGCTGCGTGATCTCGACCTCGTTCGGCGACATCTTCTACAACAACTGCTTCAAGAACGGCATTCTGCCGATCCGCGTCAGCCAGGAAGACCTCAACAAGCTGTTCGACGACGCCGAGCGCGGCGCCAATGCGACGCTGACGATCGACCTGCCCAACCAGGAGATCCGCGGCCCCGACGGCGGCAAGGTCAAGTTCGAGATCGACCCGTTCCGCAAGCACTGCCTGATCAACGGCCTCGACGACATCGGCCTCACCATGGAGAAGAAGGCCTCGATCGACACCTATGAGGACAAGCTCAAGCGCGAACGCGCCTGGGCCTGAGATCGCGTTTCTGGTTCGAGCCCCGGTGCTGACGGCGCCGGGGCTTTTTCTTTGCTCTGACTATCCTTATAGCTCGCGCATGCTGCCCGACATCGTCACCTTCTGGCATGGCCCGATGGACGCCCTGCGCCAGACCTGTCTGCGCTCGCAGTTGGCTGCCGGCCACAAGGTCACGGTCTACAGCTTCGACACCATTCCCGGCCTGCCCGCGGGCATCGCGAACGCGGATGCCGAGGCGATCTTGCCGCACGCGTTCTCCGAAAGGCTGCGGCCGCCGCAGCCGGACGGCAGCTGGCGCGACTGGACCACGCTGCAGTTCAGCGATTTCTTCCGGATGAAGCTGATGGCGAAAGGCCTCGGCCTCTGGCTCGACGCCGACGTGCTGCTGCTGAGGCCGGTCGAGATCGATCCGGCAAAGCCCTATTTCGCCTGGGAGCGGCCGCGCCAGCTTGGCAATTCCGTGATCTACCTTCCGCCGGAGCACGGCATCGTCGCCGCCTTCGAGGAGCTGATGGAGCAGGAGGAGCTGACGCCGAACTGGCTGTCCGTGCGCCATCGCATCACCTTCATGATGCGCCGTCTGCGCGGCGGCTCGAACCGCCTCTCCGACATCCGCGTTGCGATCTACGGGCCGGCGGCGCTCACCGCGCTCGCGCGCCGCACTGGCGAACTCGCTTGCGCGTTGCCGAAGCAGTCGTTCTACGCCGTGCATGCCGAGCCAAAACTGTTCTTCGATCCCTCGAGCTATCTCGGCCTCGTCACCAACCCCGAGATCATCGGCCTGCACATCTCGCCCAAGGGTCGCGGTGGCGAAAAGCCGATTCCGGGCAGCCTGTATGCGTGGGCGACGGAGAGGTTTGGGTAGTTGCCGCGGAGGCAGTGCTCTCCCTCTCCCGCTTGCGGGAGAGGGTTGGGGAGAGGGTGTCTCCACAATAAGAATCCCCAAGAGGATAAAGCCCTCACCCGGCGCGCCGGACGATGCTTTCGCATCGCCCGGGACGCGCCGACCTCTCCCGCAAGCGGGAGAGGTTAAGCACCCCGAGCATCCAGTTTGATCCAGCGCAACTTGCCCCTGCACCATTGTGCCTAGTCTCGCTCCAACTCCACGACCCCAACGGAGCTTTCCATGAGCACCGCAAGCAGGCCCTACCCCATCGTCCAGGATCTCATCGAATCCTTTGCCGGCTGGCTGAAGCATCGCCGCGAGATGAACGAGATGCGGCAGCTCGATCGCGCCGATTTCGACCGGATCGCCAGCGATCTCAGGATCGCGCCTGACGATCTGGAGGAGCTCGTTCGCCACGGCAAGCACGCCGCCGACGAATTGCCGAAGATGCTGGAGCAGCTCGGCATCAACGCCGAAGGGCTCGGCCGCGCACAGCCGCTGCTGCTGCGCGACATGGAGCGGGTCTGCTCGCTCTGCAACCAGAAGGGTCAGTGCGACCGCGATCTCGCTGAAGGTACTGCCGCGGAGAATTATCACGGCTACTGCGCCAACGCCGCGACGCTGGAGTCGCTCGACCGCGCCGACGTCACGCCACACTGACGCCAGCGCGGGAGATCTCACTGGGGTGTGTACTTACGAGATCGAGGGCGTGGAGGTCTGCTGCAGCCTATAGCAGACCTCGTTCAGAGGTCCGAGCTGGGGCTCAAGGCCGACATCGCTATCCTATTCGATGGCCTCGTCGGGGCAGGCAGTTGCACCGGCAAGTCAGAAAATAGCGTTTCTCGCGAACCTCAGCGGCTACCCGATTGCCGGCGGATATCTTCCAAAATACCGCGCATCGCATCGATCTCTTTGCCGAAGCCTGCCCAATCACCGGATTTCAACCGCTCCATGGCCTGGTCGTAGTGCGTGAGCGCCTCCTGCGCGCGCGCTGCCGCGGAGGCTTCGGCGGGTGTTTCCGCGGTCACAGCCGACGTTGCCGGGGAAGGGCCGCTGTCCACGAAGAGTGCCGACAGGGCCTCGGCAAGCGTTTCCTTCATGACGACATGCTCACCATAGGCGGCAATCACTCGCTTGAGCTCCGGCAAATGTCCTTGCTCGGCCCGCAAATACAGCGGCGAGACGTAGAGAATCGAATTCTCGATCGGGATCACGAGCAGATTTCCCCGGATCACCCGCGACCCCATCTGGTTCCACAGCGATATCTGCTGGGAGATCTCCGTGTTCTGATGAATTCGCGCCTCGATCTGGAACGGCCCGTAGACCAGCTTCTCTTTGGGAAATTCGTACACGATCAGCTTGCCATAGCCGGGCTCGTCGCAGCGCGCGGCAAGCCAAGCGATCATGTTGTCGCGACGGCTCGGCACCATCGGGATCATGATGAAGAACTCGGCTTGCGCCTCTCCGGGCAGCCGCATGATGATGTAATAGGGGGCCATGGTGGTGATGCCGTCCATTGAAGAGACGCCATCACCGGCCGGTTGACGCGGAAATTGCCAGAGGTCCTCCCGGTTATAGAAAACATCGGCAGCTTCCATGTGGTAGGTCTGGAAAAGTCGCGCCTGGATCAGGAAGAGGTCTTCGGGATAACGAATGTGCTTCTGAAGATCGGACGGCATGGCCGCGAACGGCTTGAACAGGTCCGGGAAGATTCGCTGATAGGTCGCGGCGACCGGGTCGGCTGGGTCCATCAGGTAAAAATCGACGGTGCCGTTATAAGCGTCGATCACGACCTTCACTGAATTGCGGATATAATTGAGGTTGTAGCCGGGCGCAGGCTGTGCGTAGGGAAAATAATCGCTGGTCGTGTAGGCGTCCTGCATCCAGAACATCCTGCCCTCGCTGACGACCAGATAGGGATCGCGATCGAGAGAGAGGAACGGGGCGATCGTGCCCACCCGCTTCTGGATGTTGCGCCGGATCATGATCCGGCTGTCATCGCCGATGTAGTCTGACAGCAGCAGGTTCACATCGTTGAAATGGTGGGCGAAGATCAGTCTCCGCACCATGCCCGACAGCGGCACGCCGCCGGAGCCGTCATAGGACGCGTAGGCATTGTCCTTTCCCCTGGGATAATCGAATTCCGGCACGGTTCCCTTGACGATGACGTAGTCCTCGGTCTGCAGTCCGTAATAGATGCGCGGCTCGCGAATCGCGGGACCTCCATGTGCGACCGGAGGAATGTCGTCCAAATAGAGAAGCGGAAGTCCTTCGCCGCTCTTCTGGGTGACCGGACTCATCACCGCACCATTGCCGTGGGTGAACAGGATGTGGCGGTTGACCCAGGTCTGCGCGTTGGGTGGCAGCAGCGCGGAATTCAACTCGCGGCCTGAGATCATCACGCTTTGGTAGGTATCGCCGAACCAGTAACGATCGACATCGAGGTCGCGCAGTTTGTAATAGGTGCGAATCTCCTGCAGTTGAGCGTAAGTGTCGGCCAATGGTTGCCAATCCCACAGCCTTATATTTTCAATGGTAGCCTTGTTGGCCTCGAGCGCCCTCAAGGTCAGGTTCTGTTCTGCAGGGAACGGCTTCGGCACGATCCGATTGAGATTGTAGGCCTCTCGCGTCAGGGCAATGTTGCGTTCCATGTAAGGCCGCTCCCATGCCAGCTCGTTCGGCCCGACGTAGAAGCGCTGAAACACTGCGGGGATGATGCCCGATAGCAGGAAAGCGCCGCCGAACAGCAGCACAATCGCGGCGGTGGGGAGGCGGTAGGTACGCACCCACAGGTTCGCGCATGCCGCCACAGCGGCGACGATCGAAAGTGCGATCAGCAGCCACAGGACCGGCAGTTCCACATTGACGTCGGTGAAGCCTGCGCCGACCACCACGCCGTTGTCGCCGTACAGCAGGAGATAGCGGTCGAGACTGTAGGACCACGCCTTCACGCCAAAGAAGAGGCCGAGAAGCGCCGAACCGTGCGAGATCGCCGCTGGTGATACTCGCTGCGCCCGGTCCTCGATGTCGCCGTGCACCCAGTAGATAAGCCCGGCGAGCAGCGCGCTCATGACGAGTGTCAGCAACGCCCAATTCTTAATGGCCACAAAGACGGGCAGGGAAAACAGGTAGAATCCGATATCCTTATCGTACAAGGGATCATTGGTGCCGTAGGGCACTTGATAGATGAAGCGCAGAAAAGTGCTCCAGTTGCCGGCTTCTCCCCAGCCGACAAGCAGAGCGACGAGGCCGCTACTAGCGGCGATCATGCTGCGCCACCGCAGCCGCTCGCGCAGGAATTCAAGCGGATCGGGCAGCGCCGCAGCGGCCACAAGCCTCGGGTCGAAGGCCGCGGGCAACCGGGTTCGGCGCCCGGCAAGGCCAAGTGCAAGGCGCGCGTTCGCCCACAAGATGGCGGCGGTCGCCGCGAAAACGACGAGGAAGACGGCGGCTTTCGCGCCGATTGTGGTCCAGAAGACCTGTTCGTAGCCGATCGACGAGAACCACATCCAGTCGACCAGAAAGTCGCCGACGAGAGCGAGCAGGATCAGGCCGATTGCGGCGATGATGGCCGCGATGATGAATCCCACCACGGCGCTTCGCCCTGGTGCCTTCCGTTCGGGTCCGGAAATCCCGATCGTCATAGTAACATTATAGCAGAACGACAGACGTGGCGCGCCTGTCACGTGGCGCCCGCACCTGCTTTTTGCTCCGCAGTCCTAAAGCGGAATGGCTTTAGATTGAATCGATTGCCGCGGGTGGTTCACCTCTCCCGCTTGCGGGAGAGGTCGGCGCGAAGCGCCGGGTGAGGGCTTTCTCCTCTTGGGGATTGTCCCATCGCGGAGACACCCTCTCCCCAACCCTCTCCCGCAAGCGAGAGAGGGAGTGCACCTCGCTCGTTGCAGCGATCAAGCCTCATCCCATCAAGCTTTTACACGCGGATACCCGCAACAGGCTGCGCGCCGACCTCGGGAGGACGCGCGAGGTCTTGCAGAGCTGCGTGTTGTCCCCTGAAGCAACGCCGCTTTTTTGAGCGTGCGCCCTAGCCTTTCCCCATCACCGCGATCGCGTCTGCGATCTCGATCGTGCGCCGGGCCATGTCGGCGTGCAGGCGTTCGACCATGGCGCCGTCGAGCCGGATCGCGCCACGGGAGACGTTTTCCGGCAATTCGAACGCTGCGATGATTTTTCGCGCGCGCGCGACTTCCTCTTCGGGTGGGGTGAAGATCGCGTTGCAGGCATCGATCTGCGAGGGATGGATCAGCGTCTTGCCGTCGAAGCCGAGATCGCGCCCTTGCGCGCATTCGGTGGCAAAGCCGTCGGAATTGGCGATGTCGCTATAGGGCCCGTCGAGGATTTCGAGGCCGTGGGCGCGCGTTGCCAGGATGCAATGGGTGATCATCGGGATCATCGCGGCGCGGCCCGGCAGCATCTTGATGCGGGTCTCGCGCGAAATATCGTTCGGGCCGAACACGAAGCCTGAAAGGCGGCTCGATGGATCGCGGCCGGCGGCGGCCAGCTCCTCGGCATGGAGCACGGCGCGCGCGGTCTCGATCATGGCCCAGACTTTCACGGTCGGCGCGGCGCCAAGCTCGGCCAGCTTCCGGTCGATCGCGCCGAGATCTTCGATGCTTGAAACTTTTGGAACCAGGATGCCGTCCGGCGAGGCCTTGGCGGCCATCGCGACGTCGTCGGCCCACCAGGACGTGTCGAGGCCGTTGGTCCGGATCAGGATCTCGCGTTTGCCAAAACCCTTGGCCGCGATCGCGGCGGCAATGCCGTCGCGCGCCACCGCTTTGGCATCAGGAGCGACGGAGTCCTCGAGATCGAGGATCAGGCCGTCGGCGGCGAGATTGCGCGCCTTTTCCAGCGCGCGGGGATTGGAGCCGGGCATGAACAGGTGGCTGCGGCGCGGGCGGGTCATGCAAGCGTTCCTTCCTCGTCAGTCTTCTGACCGAAGCCGATAGCATTTGGCCTGCCTATTCGAAAGGCTTGTTCGCCCCTGCGGTCTATGATTAGGCATGGGTATGGTGACATTCCCGAAGCATTTGCTGGAAGGCTACGAGGCGTTCGCCACCCAGCGGCTGCCGGCCGAGCAGACCCGCTACCGCGAGCTGTCGGTGAAGGGGCAGTCGCCGGAAGTGATGGTAATCGGTTGCTGCGACAGCCGCGTCTCGCCCGAGGTGATCTTCGACGTCGGCCCCGGTGAATTGTTCGTCGTTCGTAACATCGCCAATCTGGTGCCGACCTACCAGCCCGACGAGAACGCACATGGCGTCTCGGCGGCGCTGGAATATGCGGTGACGGTGCTGAAGGTGAAGCACATCGTGGTGCTCGGCCATGCGCAATGCGGCGGCATCCGCGCCTTCGTCGACAAGATCGAGCCGCTGACGCCGGGCGACTTCATCGGCAAATGGATGCAGATGTTCATCAAGCCGGGCGAGGTGGTCGAGCAGCGCAACCACGAGACCATGGCGCAGTTCGTCGAGCGCATCGAGAAGGCCGCGGTGTTCCGCAGCCTGGAGAACCTGATGACGTTCCCGTTCGTGCACAAGGCGGTGGAGAGCGGCCAGATGCAGACCCACGGCGCCTATTTCGGCGTCGCCGAGGGATCGCTGTTCGTGCTGGACAAGATCGCGAAGGAATTCAAGAACGCGCGAAGCGTGGCGTAAGCCACCGCTCTCGTAGGGTGGGCAAAGCGAAGCGTGCCCACCACCTGTCGGAATCGGAAAGAATGGTGGGCACGGCGCGCGAAGAGCGCGCCTTTGCCCACCCTACGGCAGCTCGACGTTACGCCGCCTTCTTCTTCGCGCTGATCAGCTTGCGGTTGATCAGGACCTCCGCGATCTGGATCGCGTTCAGCGCGGCGCCCTTGCGCAAATTGTCGGACACGCACCACAACACGAGGCCGTTCTCGACGGTCGCGTCCTCGCGGATGCGGCTGATATAGGTGGCGTCCTCGCCGGCGGCTTCGTAAGGCGTGGCGTAGCCGCCGGGCTCCTGCTTGTCGATAACGAGGCAGCCGGGCGCCTTGCGCAGGATTTCGCGAGCTTCGTCCGCACTGATCGGGTTCTCGAACTCGATGTTGACGGCCTCGGAATGGCCGACGAAGACAGGCACGCGCACGCAGGTGGCGGAGAGCTTGATCTTGGGATCAAGGATCTTCTTGGTCTCCGCCATCATCTTCCACTCTTCCTTGGTGTAGCCGTCCTCCATGAAGACGTCGATGTGGGGGATGACGTTGAAGGCGATGCGCTTGGGGAATTTCTTCGCGACCAGCTCGTCATTGGTGTAGACGGCCTTGGTCTGCGAGAACAATTCGTCCATCGCGTCCTTGCCTGCACCCGACACCGATTGATAGGTCGAGACCACGACGCGCTTGATGGTCGCCTTGTCGTGCAGCGGCTTGAGCGCGACCACGAGCTGCGCGGTCGAGCAGTTCGGGTTGGCGATGATGTTCTTCTTCTTGAAGCCTTCTGTCGCGCCCGCGTTCACTTCCGGCACGATCAGCGGCACGTCCGGATCCATGCGCCACGCCGAGGAATTGTCGATCACGACCGCGCCGGCGGCGCCGATCTGCGGCGACCATTCCTTCGACACCGAGCCGCCCGCCGACATCAGGCAGATGTCGACGTCGGAGAAGTCGTAATGCTCGAGCGCTTTGACCTTCAGGGTGCGGTCGCCATAGGAGACCTCGACGCCGACGCTGCGGCGTGACGCCAGGGCCACGACCTCGTCCGCGGGGAATTTGCGCTCATCCAGGATGTTGAGCATTTCCCGTCCGACATTGCCGGTCGCGCCGACGACTGCGACTTTGTAACCCATCGTTCACTCTCCGATGAAAAAGCCCGTTCCCGAAGCTGACGCTTAAACAGGAAGAGCAGCGCTTCTATGCGAGAACCGGCCTCAAGACAACGTTGGACCATGCCTGAAGGCCATGGATGCAGTCGCCTGAGGCCAGCACGGCCGTTAGCCCTACCCAGATCCATCTGGCGCTTGCAGCCTTTGCCGACGAGGTCATCGGCACGCTGGCGCACCTGATCGCCTATGTGGGGGCGCTCGCCCTGTTTGCCATCCTCGCGCTCGCGGCGCTCGGCCAACTGCCTGACTTGCGCGACGATGAACCGGCGGACAAGCCGGGCTGGAGCGCGGCCGACCGCTCGCACCCGGCCTTCGCCGTCAGCCGGCTCGATTCATCAGAGAAAACAGCCTCTTACACCATCATGAGGCATCCCGAAGGGGGCCGCAGGGACGTGCTGAGCTGGGCGAGCGAGGCCGGCCAGCCGGTGGCCGAGCTCGAAATCTACCGGGAAGGCGGCGAGTTCGACGTGGCCCGTCCGGCGACTGCGGATCTGGCCATCCAGATGGGATTGAGCGCGGCGACCACGCTCGAGCAGGCCGGCCTGATCGACACCAAATTCGGCCCGGTCGCCCTGTTTCGGCCGGTCGGCGCGGCGCAGGGGACGCGGGCTTGCCTCGGCTATCTCAAACGCAGTGAGGAGCCGGCACTGCAGATCTCCGGCTTCTCCTGCCAGGGCGACACCCTGCCCGCCCGGCGCGCGGCGATCGCCTGCACGCTGAACCGGCTGACGCTGCTGACCTCGGGCAACGAGCCCAGACTGGCGGAATTGTTCGCCCATGCCGAGCTGAAGCGCCGCGCCTGCGATTCCCAGGGATCGTCGGACTGGCTACTGGGCGCCGCGAACGCGCAATTGCGCGGGGCGCTTTGAGCCGCATCAAGCTCAAGTGGCTGGTATTGATGCAACTTTTGCCGGCGCGCTCGATTATTCCGAGCTGGTGTGACCCAATTGACCTAGTTGCATCCGCCCCGGCCGGGCTAGTATGGGGTGAAATCGACTGGCGGCCTGCCGCCTGAAGGGGACGTGATGAGCTTGAAATTCTCTGCCGCGAACACATTGGCGACCTGGCTTGCGGCGGGCGCCGTCATTGCCATGTCCCTCGCGTCGCCAGCTTCGGCCGACACCAAGACCAAGCGCTATGACGAGCGCGGCCGGCCCTATTACGGACCGAGCGGCCCCAACGCGGTCTATCAGCAGGGCCGCACCCGCATCTATGTGAGCAAGCGCTCCTGGCTCGACGGCGGCACCGAGGTCAATCCGGGCGACCGCAAGTTCAGCGACTACGCCTTTCCGCCGGCGGTGGGCTATCCGTCCTTCGCCCGCGAGAATCTGAACCGCCCGATCGACCGCCAGCCGCTGTCGCCGCCGGCCGATGTCGGCGGCTACCCGCAGAATTTCCCGCTGTACTGAGGCGGGCGCAGGCATCGAATCAAAATGGCCGGGCTCACGCCCGGCCATTTTTGTTGAAGGTGCCGTAGGGTGGGCAAAGGCGCCTTGCGCCGTGCCCACCATCCGTCGGCAATCGCGATAGAAGTGGTGGGCACGCTTGCGCTTTGCCCACCCTACGATTGCGGCGCTTGCGGCTACCCGTGCAGCTTCTGCAATTCCTTCAGAATCGCTTCGCCCATCTGCGCGGTCGAGGCGGCGGTGGTGCCTTCCGACTTGATGTCGGCGGTGCGCAGGCCGCTGGCGAGCACGGCGGCGATGGCGGCATCGACCTTGTCGGCGAGATCGCCCATGTCGAAGGAGTAGCGCAGCGCCATGCCGAAGGACGAGATCATCGCGATCGGATTGGCAAGGCCCTTGCCGGCGATATCAGGGGCCGAACCGTGCACCGGCTCGTACAGCGCCTTGCGCTTCTTGCTCTTGACGTCGACCTCGCCGAGCGAGGCCGAGGGCAGCATGCCGAGCGACCCCGTCAGCATCGCCGCGATGTCGGACAGCATGTCGCCGAACAGATTGTCGGTGACGATGACGTCGAACTGCTTCGGCCACTTCACCAGCATCATGCCGCCGGAATCGGCGAGCTGATGCTCGAGCGTGACGTCGGGGTATTCGCGCTTGTGGACCTGCGTGACGACCTCGTTCCAAAGCACGCCCGACTTCATGACGTTGCGCTTCTCCATCGACGTCACCTTGTTCTTGCGCTTCTTGGCAAGCTCGAAGGCGACGCGGGCGATGCGCTCGATCTCATAGGTGTCGTAGATCTGGGTATCGATGGCGCGCTTCTGGCCGTTGCCGAGATCGGTGATGGTCTTGGGCTCGCCGAAATAGACGCCGCCGGTGAGCTCGCGCACGATGACGATGTCGAGGCCTTCGACCGCTTCGCGCTTCAGGCTCGAAGCATCCGCCAGTGCCGGGTAGCACACGGCAGGACGCAAGTTCGCGAACAGAGCGAGATCCTTGCGCAGGCGAAGCAGGCCGGCTTCGGGGCGCACCTCGTAGGGCACGGCATCCCACTTGGGGCCACCGACCGCGCCGAAGATCACGGCGTCGGCGTCCTTGGCTTTGGCCATGTCGCCCTCGGAGATCGACACTTTGTGCGCGTCATAGGCCGCGCCGCCGACGAGGCCGGTGTCGGTCTCGAACTTGGCGATCCCGGCCGAATTGAGCCAATCGATCAGCCGCTTCACCTCGCCCATCACCTCGGGGCCGATACCGTCGCCGGGAAGCAGCAGCAGTTTGTGGGTCGCCATGGTCGTTCCTCTCAGGTCGAATTCGGCCGGAGTGCTAGAGCGGCGTTGCGCGCTTGGCAAGACACCATTGCCGGGGAGCCGGCTGTGCAAAGCGGATGGAGCCTGCCACACTCCCACAGCCGGAGTACCCCTTGCACGCCCCTGACCGTCCCCCGAACCCGCATCCCGCGCGGCTGATCCTGACCTTGTCGCTGGCGGCGACGGTCGGGCTCGGCATCGGCCGCTTTGCCTATGCGCTGGTGCTGCCGGATATGCGGGAGACCCTCGGCTGGTCCTACTCGGCGGCCGGTTTCATGAACACCATCAACGCCGTCGGCTACCTCGTGGGCGCGCTGATGGCGTCCCGCCTGATCCAGCGTATCGGCTGGGCGGCGGCGATCCGCCTGGGAACTCTGGCCTGCGTCGCCGCGCTCGCCACCTGCGCGCTGACAGGCAATTTCATCGCGCTGAGCCTGGCCCGCCTCGTGCTGGGCTTGGGGGCTGCAGCCGGCTTCGTCGCCGGCGGCGCGCTGGCTGCGACCATCGCGCAGTTGCGTCCCGAGCGGGCCAATTTCCTGCTGAGCCTGTTCTATGCCGGGCCCGGCATCGGCATTCTCGCCTCGGGGCTGATCGCCCCGTTCACGCTGCAATATTTCGGACCGGGCTCGTGGTGGATCGTATGGTGGGCGCTGACGCTGCTGTCCGTCGCGATGACGATTCCGCTGTTCCTAATCCGCATCGAGAGCAGCGTCCGCTTCTCGGAAGGCAGCCACACGTCGTTCGCGATTCTGCCCGTGCTGATCTATCTCGCCGGCTACTTCCTGTTCGGCGCCGGCTACATCGCCTACATGACCTTCATGATCGCCTATGTGCGCGACGGCGGCGGCGGGGCCGCAGCGCAGGCCGCGTTCTGGAGCCTGATCGGGCTGAGCGCCTTCGTGACGCCCTGGGCCTGGCGCGGCGTGCTGGCGCTCGATCGCGGCGGGCTTGCGACCGCCATCATCCTCGGCACCAACGCCCTCGGTGCCGCCTTGCCGATGCTCGGACATTCGCCGGCGTGGCTTGCGGTCTCTGCGGTGGTGTTCGGCGTCGCCTTCTTCGCGGTGGTCGGCTCGACCACCGCCTTCGTCCGCTTCAACTATCCGCCCGAGGTGTGGCCGACCGCGATCGCGGCGATGACGATCTCGTTCGGCGTCGGCCAGACGCTCGGCCCGATCGTGGTCGGTGCGATCACGGATGCGCTGGGCAGCTTGAGCTACGCGCTGAATGTGTCGGCGGCGCTGCTGGCGCTCGGGGCGGTGGCGGCGCTGTGCCAGCGCAAGGTGGGGACGGCCAAACAATCGGTGCCGTAGGGTGGGCAAAGCGAAGCGTGCCCACCAACGCTTTATCCGCCGTGACAATTATGGTGGGCACGGCGCTACGCGCCTTTGCCCACCCTACGGCAGCGGGCCTAGCTCCCGCTAAACGAATTATACCCCTGGTCTTCCCAATAGCCGCCCTTGTAGTCGTTGGTGACTTCCATCGAGACCACGTATTTCGGGTTCTTGAAGCCGAGTTTTGTCGGCACGCGGATCTTCATCGGAAAACCGTAGGCGCGCGGCAAGATCTCGTTCGCGTATTTGAACGTCATCTGGGTCTGCGGATGCAGCGCGCTGCGCATGTCGAGCGGCGAGTTGTAGCCGTCCCTGTCGGCGCACTGGAACCAGACATATTTCGCACGCGTGTCGGCGCCGATCAGCTTGAGGAAGTCGCGTAAAGGCGTGCCGGTCCAGCTGCCGATCGCGCTCCAGCCCTCGACGCAGATGAGGCGGGTGATCTGCGTGACCTGAGGAAGTTTGTACAGCTCCGGAAGGCTCCACGATTTCTTGTTGTCGACGAGGCCGCGGACCTCGAGCTTCCAGTCGTTGCCATCGACATCGGGCGCGTCGTCGAGATCGTAATAGGCATTGAACGGGAACGGTTTTGTGATCGCGCTCTCGGCGAAGGTCGGCGCCAGCGCATCGGGATTGAAGATGAAGGCCTGCACCGCATCGTTGAATTTCGAGACCTGTTTCAGCATCTCCTCGGCCGATGACGAGTCGACGACGTCGCAGCCGGTGAGCAGCGTCAGCGCACCGAAGCTGGCGCCGCCCGCGATGAAGCGGCGGCGGGTGACGTCAGGCATCGCCTTGATGGAGTCCTTGATCAAGAGCCGCTTGTCGACGCCGGGGATCAGGAATGAACGTTTCGCCATGTTCTCCTCCTCAGCGACCGATGATCATCGCGCGCAGGCTTTTCGGCACCAGCAGCGCGAGCAGAACATGAATGACCAGGAACGCGCAGATCGCGGCCATGCAGAAGAAGTGCACGTAGCGCGCAGTCGGATAATCGCCGAACAGCATCACCAGGTAATAGAGCTGCACCGGCTTCCACATCGCAAGGCCCGACAGCACGATCAGCACGCCGACCACGATGATGCCGGCATAGAGCAGGCGCTGCACGTAATTGTAGACGGTGAGATCGTCATGGCCGAGCTTGAAGGTCAGCGCCGCCCTGACGTCGTGAAGCACGCCGGACGCGGTGATCGGCAGCAGCTTCTTGCGAAAACGGCCGGTGGCGAAACCGGTGACGAGATAAGCGAGGCCGTTGATCATCAACAGCCACATCGCCGCAAAATGCCAGAGCAAGCCGCCGGCGAGCCAGCCGCCGAGCGTGTATTCGCGCGGGAAGCTGAAGCCGAACAGCGGCGAGGCGTTGTAGATCTGCCAGCCCGACAGAATCATCAGGATCATGGCGAGGGCGTTGACCCAATGCATGACCCGGACCCAGACCGGCTGGATCACTTTGGCCGGAGTGGCCCTGACCTGCTCTTCGGTGACTGTGAGGCTCGCCATGATGGTTCCGTCCTGAACGTCGTTTGACAGCAATTATACGCCGATGCTTCCGCTTTCGTTACGCCCCGTCCGGCATCAAATCGATACCGACGGGCTATCACGGTCACAAGAAAGCGAGCCGGGCACCCCCGGCTCGCCGTCTCGAGGCCTCCTGTTCGGGGGATGAAACAGGGGTGGGCGGTGTTACGTCGCCGGCATCAGCACGGTGTCGACCACATGAATGACGCCGTTCGACTGATTGACGTTGGAGATCGTCACCATCGAGGTGCCGCCCTTGGCATCGACGATCCAGGTCTTGCCGTCCATCTTCTTCACCGTCAGTTCCTCGCCCTCGGCGGTCTTCATCTTCTTGCCGTCGGTGAGGTCGGAGGCCGCGAGCTTGCCGGGCACGACGTGATAGGTGAGGATCTTGGTCAGCGTCGCCTTGTTCTCGGGCTTGACCAGGTTGTCGACGGTGCCGGCCGGCAGCTTGCCGAAGGCGGCATTGGTCGGCGCGAACACGGTGAACGGGCCCTTGCTTTCCAGCGTCGGCACCAGGCCCGCCGCCTTCACCGCCGCGACCAGCGTGGTGTGGTCCTTGGAGTTGACCGCGTTCTGGACGATGTTCTTGGACGGGAACATCGCGGCGCCGCCGACCATGACGGTCTTCTCCTCGGCGCTGACGGGCGCGACGACGGTCGCGGTGATAGCCAGGGCGCTGAAGGCGGCAGCAGCGAGATAGGCAATGCGCTTCGACATGGAGAATCTCCCGATTGAATTGAGACCGGCGATGGCCGGCGTTGAGTTGGGGCAACAACGGCGACTGCGACAGTGTGGGCTGATGCAGCAGAGCCGTCGTTGGACCGAACTACGGGAGGGGTTGCGATGCGGTTTCGGAGAAAAATTCTTTGTGATGCGTGAAACTATGGGGGAGGGATTTCGTGTGGTCGATCCACCGTCATTGCGAGGAGCCCTTGCGACGAAATTGCGTAGCAATTTTGCGCTGGCGACGAAGCAATCCAGACTGTCTTCGCGGAAGCATTCCTGGATTGCTTCGCGAAGCTGTCATCGGGCCGCGCTTCGCGGACCCGTTGGCTCGCAATGACTGGGTGTAGCCCGGATGGAGCGAAGCGTAATCCGGGGCCGCCATCCCTTGTGGAACGATACCCGGATTGCGCTTCGCTCCATCCGGGCTACGAACTCTCAATCCCTGCTCTGCGGCGTCTGAATAAAACCGCGGTTATACGTCGGGCTGATCAGCACCTCGTTGATGCACACGCGCGCCGGCATCGACGCGATAAACGCGATGGTGCGGCCGAGATCTTCGGATTGCAGCATCCTGGCCTGCTCCTCCTCGCTCGGCACCGCCGGGCGCAGCTTCAGGATCGGCGTCGCCACCTCGCCCGGCATCAGGCAGCAGGCGCGCAGGCCGTTGACGCATTCGTCCATGTTGAAGGAATGGGTCAGCGCCAGCACCGCGTGCTTGGTCGTGGTGTAGGCCGGGCCCGGCATCTTCGAGACATGGCGGCCGGCCCAGGACGAGACGTTGATGATCGCGCCGTCCTGCTGCTTGCGCATCGTCGGCAGCACCGCGCGCATGCAATAGAGCACGCCGTTGAGATTGACCTGGACGAGCTTATCCCAGCCTTCCAGTTCCATGTCCTTCCAGCTGCGCTTGGGAACATTGATGCCGGCATTGTTCACCAGCAGATCGATCCGGCCGTGCCTGGCGACGATTCGATCGGCCGCCTTCTGGGCTTCATTGGCGTTGGACACGTCAAGCACAATGGCCTCGGCCGCCCCGCCTGCGCCGTTGATCTTCGCAACCACGGCATCGAGGGCTGACTGGCGCCGGCCCGAGACCACTACCGTCCAGCCGTCGGCAGCTAATGCCTCAGCTCCGGCCTCGCCGATCCCGCTGCCGCCGCCCGTAACCCAGGCCACGCGTTTCCCGTTTTTGGTCATGCAAACTGTCTCCGTTGCTTCTGCGGGGCGGTTTTTGCTAATCCAGCCCTCGGTTTTGACCGGCCTTCGCCGGCGAGGAATGTTGCATGAACCAAGCTGCCAACGCCAATCTGTTTTCCCGCCTGTTCGACGGCCTGGACGATCCCAAGCGCCTCGCGATCGAGACGCATGACGGCGCCCGTATCAGCTATGGCGATCTGATCGCGCGCGCGGGGCAGATGGCGAATGTGCTGGTCGCACGCGGCGTGAAGCCCGGCGATCGCGTCGCGGTGCAGGTGGAGAAGTCGGTCGCCAACATCGTGCTGTATCTGGCCACCGTGCGGGCCGGCGCGGTCTATCTGCCGCTGAACACCGCCTATACGCTGAATGAGCTCGACTACTTCATCGGCGATGCCGAGCCGTCGCTGGTGGTTTGCGATCCCTCCAAGGCGGAAGGCCTCGCCCCGATCGCCGCCAAGGTAAAAGCCAAGGTCGAGACGCTCGGGCCTGACGGCAAGGGCTCGCTGACGGACGCCGCCGACAAGGCAAGCGGCGAGTTCGCGACGGTGTCGCGCACAAGCGACGACCTCGCCGCGATCCTCTACACATCCGGCACCACGGGCCGCTCCAAGGGCGCGATGCTCACCCACGACAATCTGGCGTCGAACTCGCTCAGCCTTGTCGGCTACTGGCGTTTCACCGACAAGGACGTCTTGATCCACGCGCTGCCGATCTACCACACCCACGGCCTGTTCGTTGCGACCAACGTGACGCTGTTCGCGCGCGCGTCGATGATCTTCCTGCCGAAGCTCGATCCGGATTTGATCATCAAGCTGATGGCGCGGGCCACCGTGCTGATGGGCGTTCCGACCTTCTACACACGGCTGCTGCAGAACCCCGCGCTGTCGCGCGAGACAGCGAAGCACATGCGACTGTTCATCTCGGGCTCGGCCCCGCTGCTGGCGGAGACCCACCGTGAATGGTCGGCGCGCACGGGCCATGCGGTGCTCGAGCGCTATGGCATGACCGAGACCAACATGAACACGTCGAACCCCTATGACGGCGAGCGCGTGCCCGGCGCAGTCGGCTTCCCGCTGCCGGGCGTCTCGTTGCGCGTCACCGACCCCGAGACGGCGAAGGAACTGCCGCGCGAAGAAATCGGCATGATCGAGGTGAAGGGCCCGAACGTATTTAGGGGTTACTGGCGCATGCCGGAGAAGACCAAGGCTGAATTCCGGCCCGACGGCTTCTTCATCACCGGCGATCTCGGCAAGATCGACAGCAAGGGCTACGTCCACATTCTCGGCCGCGGCAAGGACCTCGTGATCTCCGGCGGCTTCAACGTCTATCCGAAGGAAATCGAGAGCGAGATCGACGCCATGCCGGGCGTGGTCGAATCCGCCGTGATCGGCGTGCCCCACGCCGATTTCGGCGAAGGCGTCACGGCCGTCCTCGTCTGCAACAAGGGCGCCGAGGTCAGCGAAGCCTCGGTGCTGAAGGCGCTCGACGGGCGGCTCGCAAAATTCAAGATGCCCAAGCGCGTCTTCGTCGTCGACGAGCTGCCGCGCAACACCATGGGCAAGGTGCAGAAGAACATTTTGCGCGAGACGTATAAAGATATCTACGCGAAGAAATAGACATGTTGCGGCTTCGCGATCGCCGTCAGCTTCCCGCTGTCGTCCTGGCGAAAGCCAGGACCCATTACCCCAGGGAGAAGTTTGGCGCGAAGCTGGTGACCACGAGTCATCGCAAAACCACCCCCTGGGGTAATGGGTCCTGGATCGGCGCTCGCTGCGCGAGCTTGTCCAGGACGACGATGGAGTTGGCATTGCGAGCACTCTCAACGCCGTCATTGCGAGGAGCCCTTGCGACGAAGCAATCCAGACTGCCGCTGCGGAAAGATCCTGGATTGCTTCCGCCTTCGCCAAAGGCTTCGGCGGACAAGTCGCTGCGCTCGCAATGACGGAGTGTGCGGCTTACTGCCCGCCCAGCAAGCTCATCACAAACCTGCTGCCGACAATAAACAGATAGCACCCGAACGCCACCTCCAGCGTCCGCTTCGACATCGCGTGCGCGGCTCTTACGCCGAGCGGCGCGGTAACGAGGCTCATCGGCATCACCAGCACGGCGCCGATCAACGAGACGTAGCCGAGCGCGAATGGGATTTGCAGTGCCGTGACGGCCGGATAGTTCGCCGCCGCCGGCCAGCCGGCATAGATGTAGCCGAGCGCGCCGGGGATCGAGATCAAGACCGCGAGCGCCGACGAGGTCGCGACCGCCTGATGAATGGGACGGCTGTAGAAGGTCATCAGCAGGTTCGAGAACAGGCCGCCGCCGATGCCCATCAGGGTCGAGAGGATGCCGACACAGAAGCCGTAGGCGCGCATCAAGGCGCCCTTCGGCAGATCATCGCCGAGCTTCCAGGTCTCGCGCGCGAAGATGAGCCGGACCGCGGCTGACCAGGCGACGGCGACGAACACGATCTTGAACAGCCGTTCCGGCGCGTAGCGCGCGACCACGCTGCCGGCGACGACGCCGATCACGATCGGCAGCCACCAGACGCGCAGGATCGCCATATCGACGGCGCCGCGTTTGTAATGCGCCTGAAACGAGCGGATCGAGGTCGGGATGATCACCGCGAGCGAGGTGCCGACGCAGAGCGGCATGCGCACCTCCAGCGGCACGCCGGCGATGCGAAAGCATTCGTAGAACACTGGCACGAGAATCGCGCCGCCACCAATGCCGAACACCCCGGCCAAAAATCCCGAGAGCGCGCCGGTTGCGATCAGCAACAGCGCAAGCTCCACGATCTCCTTGATGTCGAGCCCTGCAATCACCTCTGACCTGCCCCGGCGACTGGTCGCTGCGGCGCCGAGATGTCGCTTCGGAACGCCGCGTAAGGAGCATTAGGCGATCTGATTCGCGCGGTCGACACACCGAACCTCCCGGCTGGGGTGGAATGCAGAGTGCGCATATCCGATGGGGGTCGAACGGAAGCGGAATGGGAAGGCCCGTTCGCGTGTGCGGACGAGTTTTGCGCGACGACTGGGCCACCTCTGGCCGATTTGGACGGGATGGTCCGTTTAGAGGCGTTCCAATAGCAATTTCAACGCACCTCGGGCCCCTCAGAAGAAATGAATAATCATTCTTTACTTGGTTGGCGGACCGACGCTCTGGTATACCAAGCCACTGATTGGCCTTGTTTCATCAACGCTCTAGAGCTGAACCGTCGTTCGATTTATGGCGATTTGGTGATTGCGCCAGTGAAATCGACTCCGTAAATAGAGCCGACCTTTCCGATCCCCGCGCGCCCTTCTGTTGGGCCGCAATACAACATCAAAGCCCATGACCGCACGGATCGAACGACCGCTCTCACCACACATGCAAGTGTACCGTTGGACGTTGACGATGGCGCTGTCCATCATCCACCGCGCCACCGGTATCGCCCTCTATGTCGGAACCCTGCTGCTGGTCTGGTGGCTGATCGCGGCGGCCTCCGGCCCCGCCGCCTACGCCCACGTCCAGGCCTTCGCCGGCAGCATCATCGGACGGCTGATCGTGTTCGGCTACACTTGGGCGCTGATGCACCATATGCTCAGCGGCATCCGGCATTTCGTCTGGGATCTCGGCTACGGCTTCAAGGCCAATGAGCGGGAAGCGCTGACCTGGGGTGCCCTGATCGGGGGCATCGCGCTGACGGTGCTGATCTGGATCATCGCCTATGCGATCGGAGGTGGACGATGAGCGCAACCGATACGCCGAAGCGCAGCATGCGCACCCCGCTTGGCCGCGTCCGCAATCTCGGCGCCGCGCATTCGGGCACGTCCGATTTCTGGCGCCAGCGCATCACCGGCGTCGCCATGACGCTGCTGATGATCCCGGTGCTGGTGATCATCATGATGCTGCTCGGCCGCAATCAGATCGGCGCTGCGCAGATTCTCAGCTCCATTCCCGTCGCGGTGATCCTGCTCCTCTTCATCTTCGCCAGCGCCTGGCACATGAAAATCGGCATGCAGGTGGTGATCGAGGACTACGTCCATAACGAGAAGCTGAAGCTCATCTCCATCATGCTCAACAACTTCTTCTCGGTCGCCGTGGCGCTCGCCTCGACCTACGCGATCCTGAAACTGTCATCCGGAGTGTAACCCATGGCCACCACAACGAATGGCTCGGGCAACGGCGCTCCCGCCACCAACGGCAAAGCCTATCCGATCGAAGACCACACCTATGACGTCGTCGTGGTCGGTGCCGGCGGCGCGGGCCTGCGCGCCGTGGTCGGCTGCAGCGAAGCCGGCCTCCGCACCGCCTGCATTACAAAAGTGTTCCCGACCCGCTCGCACACGGTTGCAGCGCAGGGCGGCATCTCGGCCGCGCTCGGCAACATGCACCGGGACGACTGGCGCTGGCACATGTACGACACCGTGAAGGGGTCGGACTGGCTCGGCGACCAGGACGCGATCGAATACATGGTGCGGAACGCGCCGGAAGCCGTCTATGAGCTCGAGCATTGGGGCGTGCCGTTCTCGCGCACCGAGGACGGCAAGATCTACCAGCGCCCGTTCGGCGGCATGACCATGGACTTCGGCAAGGGCCAGGCGCAGCGCACCTGCGCCGCCGCCGACCGCACCGGTCACGCCATGCTGCACACGATGTACGGCCAGTCGCTGCGCCATGCGGCCGAGTTCTTCATCGAGTTCTTCGCCATCGACCTGATCATGGACGACCAGGGCGCCTGCCGCGGCGTGATCGCACTGAAGCTCGACGACGGCACGCTGCACCGCTTCCGCGCCCAGACCACGATCCTGGCCACCGGCGGCTATGGCCGCGCCTATGCCTCCTGCACCTCCGCGCACACCTGCACCGGCGACGGCGGCGGCATGGTGCTGCGTGCCGGCCTGCCGCTGCAGGACATGGAGTTCGTCCAATTCCACCCGACCGGCATCTATGGCGCGGGCTGCCTCGTCACCGAAGGCGCGCGCGGCGAAGGCGGCTATCTCGTCAACTCCGAGGGCGAGCGCTTCATGGAGCGCTATGCGCCGTCGGCGAAGGACCTCGCCTCGCGCGACGTCGTCTCGCGCGCGATGACGATCGAGATCCGCGAGGGCCGCGGCGTCGGCAAGAAGAAGGACCACATCTTCCTGCATCTCGACCACCTCGATCCCGCGGTGCTAGCCGAGCGGCTGCCCGGTATCTCCGAATCCGCAAAGATCTTCGCCAATGTCGACGTGACGCGGGAGCCGATCCCGATCGTGCCGACCACGCACTACAACATGGGCGGCATTCCCACCAATTATCACGGCGAAGTGCTGACCAAGAAGGACGGCGACGACAATGCTGTGGTCCCCGGCCTGATGGCGCTCGGCGAAGCCGCCTGCGTTTCTGTGCACGGCGCCAACCGCCTCGGCTCCAACTCGCTGATCGACCTCGTCGTGTTCGGCCGCGCTGCGGCGCTGCGCTGCGCCGAGAAGCTGACGCCCAACGCCGAGCAGCCGGAGCTGCCGGCGAACTCGGCCGAGATGGCGCTCGGCCGCCTCGACCATTACCGCTACGCTTCCGGCGGCACGCCGACGGCGAAGCTGCGCGAGGGCATGCAGCACGTGATGCAGAACAACTGCGCGGTGTTCCGCACCGGTGAGGTTTTGAGCGAAGGCCAGAACCTGATCGCGAAGGTCCACAGCGGCATCACCGACATCGCGGTGTCCGACCGCTCGCTGGTGTGGAATTCGGATCTCGTCGAGACGCTCGAATTCGACAATCTGATCTCGCAGGCGGTGGTGACGATGAACTCGGCCGCCAACCGCACCGAGAGCCGCGGCGCCCATGCGCGCGAGGATTTCTCCGAGCGCGACGACAAGAACTGGATGAAGCACACGCTGGCCTGGCTGGACGATTCCGGCAAGGTCAAGATCGACTACCGCCCGGTTCACGACTACACCATGACCAACGACGTGCAGTACATTCCGCCGAAGGCGCGGGTGTATTGATCGAACAGCGAAGGCCTATCGAAATGGTTGAATTCGCACTTCCGAAGAACTCCAAGATCACTGGCGGCAAGACCTGGCCGAAGCCTGCGGGCGCGACCGAGCTCCGCGAGTTCAAGGTCTATCGCTGGAATCCGGACGACGGCAAGAATCCGAGCGTCGATACCTATTACGTCGACACCAATGATTGCGGTCCGATGGTGCTGGACGGCCTGATCTGGATCAAGAACCACATCGACCCGTCGCTGACCTTCCGCCGCTCCTGCCGCGAAGGCGTCTGCGGCTCCTGCGCCATGAACATCGATGGCCAGAACACGCTGGCCTGCACCCGCTCGATGCACGACGTGAAGGACGGCGCGGTCAAGATCAATCCGCTGCCGCATCAGCCGGTGGTGAAGGACCTCGTTCCCGACCTCACCAATTTCTACGCGCAGTACGCCTCGATCGAGCCGTGGCTGAAGACGACCTCGCCGACGCCGCAGAAGGAATGGCGCCAGAGCCACGAGGATCGCGAGAAGCTGGACGGCCTCTACGAATGCATCCTGTGTGCCTGCTGCTCGACCTCCTGCCCGAGCTATTGGTGGAACAGCGAGCGCTATCTCGGCCCCGCCGCGCTGCTCCAGGCCAACCGCTGGGTGTCCGATTCGCGGGATGAAGCGACCGGCGAGCGGCTCGACGATCTCGAGGACCCCTTCCGCCTCTACCGCTGCCACACCATCATGAACTGCGCCAAGGCCTGCCCGAAGGGCCTCAACCCGGCCGAAGCCATCGCCGAGCTCAAGCTCAAGATGGTCGAGCGCCAGATCTGAGACGAATGTTGCCGCCCCGGCCGGGCCGGCCGGGGTATTCTGCGATCGCAGTCAATTTGAGCAGAATTTTCTCCAACCCTTGCGCGCGCAAGTTTTAGATCCACAACCAGCGGTTTTCGCATAAGCTGCTTCCTTCCCTGCGTGAGATTCAGTTAAGCTCGCGCCAGGGACCGGAGCGACTGTGCAGAGGGCGCAACGCAACTCGCTGAGGCTGTTGCAGTGGATGATGGCGGCATCCCTGGCGCTGCCGATTGCGCTGTTCGCGATCGCCGCCACGATCTCCTACACATCGACGAAAGACATTGCCGACCGCGAGATCGCGCGCACCCTCGACGTCGCGCATGAGCACGCGCTGAAGGTATTCGAGACCATCGACCGCAGCCTTGCCGAGCTCAACGAGGTCGTGCGCAGCCTTTCCGACGATACCATCCGCGCGCGCGAGCCGGCTTTGCACCGTCGCCTGAAGCGGCTGACCGATTCGCTGCCGCAGCTCAAATCGGCCTGGATCTTCGGTGCGGACGGAAAAGCGCTGGTCAACAGCCTCGCTTCGCCGCCGCCGGCGCTGAGCTTTACGGACCGCGATTACTTCTATGCCCACATCGACCAGAGCATCGGCACGTTCATCGGCATGCCTCTGACACCACGTCCACCCTACCAGGGCGCACGCTTCTTCGGGATGAGCCGCCGCCGCGATTCCGACGACGGCAACTTCATCGGCGTGCTCCAGGCCTCCGTCCTGCCGGAATATTTCGAGAGCTTCTATGCCAGGATCGGCTCCGATCCCGGCAGCTTCTTCGCGATGGGGCGCGCCGACGGCACCGTGCTCGCGCATTTCCCGCGGCTCGACCACGACCTGCGGCTCGATCCGGGCGGCCCAGTCGGCCAGCAGATTGCCGCCCAGCCCGAGCGTGGCCTGATGACCGTCGCCTGGCCATCGGACGGGATCGAGCGGCGCATCGGCTACCGGCGCATCGCCGAATATCCGATCTATGTCAGCGCCGGGCTCGAAACCTCGGCGATCCGGGCGCGCTGGTTCGCCACCATGGGCCAGCATCTGGTGTTCGGCATTCCCGCCACCGCGCTGCTGTTCCTGCTCCTCGCCTTCGCCTTCCGCCGCACCCAGCATCTTCAGGCCGAGGCCGCAGCGCGGCGCGAAGCCGAGGACGCGCTCAAGCACAGCCAGCGCCTCGAGGCGCTCGGGCAGCTCACCGGCGGCGTCGCGCACGACTTCAACAATCTGCTGACGGTGATCCGCGCCTCGGTCGACCTGCTGAATCGCCCGCACCTGACGGAGGAGCGGCGGCAGCGCTACATCATGGCCATCGCGGACGCAGTCGCACGCGCCGCCAAGCTGACCTCGCAGCTGCTCGCCTTTGCGCGGCGCCAGACCCTGAAGCCAGAGGTGTTCGACGTCGGCCAGCGCATGCAGTCGCTGCACGACATGCTGGCAACGCTGCTCGGGCCCGCCATCGAGATCGTCACACGGCTGCCGGCCGAGCCCTGTCTCGTCAATGCCGATGCCGGCCAGTTCGAGACCGCACTGATCAACATGGCGACCAACGCGCGCGATGCCATGCAGGGCAAGGGCAGGATCATCTTCGAGGTCGAGGCCGCGACGGCCATTCCGGACACGCCGGCTCCTGTCTCCGGCAACCATGGCTTCGTCCGCGTCACCGTCAGCGACACCGGGATCGGCATTCCTGCGGCGCGACTCGGGCGCATCTTCGAGCCGTTCTTCACCACCAAGCAAGTCGGCCACGGCACCGGTCTCGGTCTGTCCCAGGTGTTCGGCTTCGCTCGGCAATCCGGCGGCGAGGTGACGGTCACGAGCGAGGTGGGGCAAGGCAGCACCTTCTCGCTCTATCTACCGCGCGTGCCGCCGGACCTGCGGTCGCAGCGGCTGGCGCCGAACACGGCGCCGGCGGTGGCCGGCAGTGGCATGTCGGTGCTGGTGGTCGAGGACAACATCGAGCTCGCCAATTTTGCCGCCGACGGCCTCACCGAGATCGGCTACAGCATCACGCTGGTCGACAATGCGACCGATGCACTTGCCGAGCTCATCGTGGACGCCAATCGTTTCGACGTCGTGTTCTCGGACGTGGTGATGCCCGGGATGACCGGGCTCGATCTGGCGCAGGCGGTCCGCGACCGCGGCATCGGCGTGCCTGTCGTGCTGACCACGGGCTACAGCCAGGCCCTGTCGCAGGATGGCGCTGCCGGCTTCGATCTCGTGCAGAAGCCCTATTCGATCGAAGAGCTGTCGCGCGTTCTGCACCGGGCCGCACGGCTGCGGCGTGTGCGGGATGGCGCCGCCGAATGATTCGGCTGGGAACCGAAGGGAACCGGTTGATTTCCTTCGCGTTGTCCGCCCATGCACAAGCCCGCCGTGAAGCGCGAACAGGGCGAGAAGCCGCCCATTGTCGAGATCAAAGGCGAGAACGGCGATGAAGTGGCCCCGCCGCCGCCTCCCGAGCTGCTCGAACCCGACCCCGAACTATCACCCGAGGAAGCCGAACAGGTCCGCAAAGATTATCTGCTGACGCGCTTCTGGATCAGCGCGCGCGGCTTCTGGGGCCGTAACGGCGATCGTCTCGCCTGGCCGTTCTCGATCGGCCTCGGCGTGCTGATCATCCTGACCGTCGGCTTCCAGTACGGCATCAACGTCTGGAATCGCGCCATCTTCGACGCCATCGAGCAGCGCGATGCGACGAGTGTCTTCCATCTCAGCGCAATGTTCTTCCCGCTCGCGATCGGCAGCATCGTGCTCGGCGTCGCCCAGGTGTTCGCGCGCATGAGCATTCAGCGGCGCTGGCGCGCTTGGCTCACGGCAAGCGTGCTGACACGCTGGCTCGCCAACGGCCGCTATTATCAGCTCAACCTCGTCGGCGGCGACCACAATAATCCCGAATACCGCATCGCCGAGGACTTACGCATTGCGACCGACTCGCCGGTCGATTTCCTCGCCGGCGTGACGTCGGCGCTGTTATCGGCCGTGACCTTCATCATCGTGCTCTGGACCATCGGCGGCGCGCTCACCGTCACGCTCGGCGGCTCAAGCATCACCATTCCCGGATTCCTGGTGATCGCCGCGATCCTCTACGCCGCGATCGCGTCCAGCTCGATCGTGGTGATCGGCCGCCGCTTCGTGCAGATCTCCGAAGACAAGAACCAGGCCGAAGCCGATTTCCGCTACACGCTGACGCGCGTGCGCGAGCACGGCGAGAGCATCGCGCTGCTCGGCGGCGAAGAGGAGGAACGCGATGGCATCGACCGCAATTTCACCAGCGTGCTTCGGCAATGGGCGCGCCTGGCCGGACAACACATGCGCACGACGCTTGTCTCGCAGGGCTCCAGCCTCGTTGCGCCCGTGGTCCCTCTCCTGCTCTGTGCGCCAAAATTCCTCGACGGCAGCATGACGCTGGGTCAGGTGATGCAGGCGGCCTCCGCCTTCACCATCGTGCAGAGCGCGTTCGGCTGGCTGGTCGACAATTATCCGCGGCTTGCCGACTGGAACGCCTGCGCGCGCCGCATCGCCTCGTTGATGATGTCGCTCGACGGCCTCGAGCGCGCCGAGCAGGGCGATGGCCTTGGCCGCATCCAGCGCGGCGAGACCGGCAATGACGCCATGCTGGAGTTGAAAGACCTTTCCGTCACGCTCGACGACGGCACCGCGGTGGTCGGCGAGACCGAAGTGGTGATCGAACCGGGCGAGCGGCTTCTGGTCGCGGGCGAATCCGGCACCGGCAAGAGCACGCTGGTGCGCGCCATCGCCGGCCTCTGGCCGTGGGGCGGCGGCAGCGTCAATTTCCATCCCGACCGGCGGCTGTTCATGCTGCCGCAGCGGCCCTACGTGCCCTCGGGATCGCTGCGCCGCGCGGTCGCCTATCCCGGCGCCGCCGACGACTGGACGATCGAGGAGATCGGCCAGGTCCTGCGCAAGGTCGGTCTCGCTCACCTCAAGGAGAAGATCGAGGAGGAGGCGCCGTGGGACCAGACCCTATCAGGCGGCGAGAAGCAGCGCCTCGCCTTTGCGCGGCTGTTGCTGCACAGCCCCGACATCGTCGTGCTCGACGAGGCCACATCCGCGCTCGACGAGAAGAGCCAGGACAAGATGATGAAGATGGTCACCGACGAGCTGCCGAAGGCGACCATCGTCAGCGTCGCGCATCGCGCCGAGCTCGAGGCCTTCCACAGCCGCAAGATCGTGCTGGAGCGCCGCAAGAGCGGCGCCAAGCTCGTCAGCGACGTCGACCTGATCCCGCGCAAAGGCAAGCGCAAGCTGCTCGGCCGCATCCTGCGCCAGCGCATGGCCTCGCCGAAGAAGGCGGCGTGAGGGCCGTAGCCCGGATGGAGCGCAGCGCAATCCGGGACAGGTCCCCCAGACGCGAGAATCCTGGATTACGCTACGCTCCATCCAGGCTACAACCCGCCGTTGGAGTCCTCATCAAAACCGGCTATGCATGCGCCGCCTGCAACGAGGACCTTCTGGCTTGACCGACAACGCCCCTTCGTCCGCGCCGTTCGGCGCGTTTGCGCCGAATGCGGCGCAGGCCGCGCTCATTCGCCTCGCCCAACAGTCTGGGCTGAAGCGCGGCGCCTTCCGGCCCTGGATGTCGCGACTGGTCAACCTGCTGCGCGGCGGTCCGGTCGACGTGCAGTATCAGGGCGCCTCGTTCCGATTCTATCACCAGGGCAGTGCGACCGAGCGCGGCGCACTGTTCAATCCCGACTACAATCTCGACGAGCTCGATTTCCTGCGTCAGCACACCCCGGCGGGCGGCACGTTCGTCGACGTCGGCGCCAATGTCGGCACGTTTGCGCTGGTGATGGCGCGGCAGGTCGGCACCAAAGGCAAGGTCGTTGCGATCGAACCGCATCCGACGACATTTGCGCGACTCGCGTTCAATCACGCCGCATCGAAAGCGACGCAGGTGCGCCTGGTGCAGGCCGCGGCAGGCGACAGCGACGGCGAGTTGATGATCGAAAGCGGCGGCGGCAATCTCGGTGCTACCCACGTCGTCACCGGCGCCGTGAGCGCCGAGGCCATCAAGGTCCCGTCACTGCGGCTGACGCGCATTCTCGACGAGGCCGGCGTTACGCAAGTCGATTCGCTCAAGATCGACGTCGAGGGCTTTGAGGACCGCGTGCTGATCGGCTTCTTCCGCGACGCGCCGAAATCACTGTGGCCGCGCGCGGTCGTCATCGAGCACCTGTCACAAAACGAATGGCAGCAGGATTGTATTGCCGACATGGTCGCGCGCGGCTTTGCCATCGCGCGCAAGACGCGGAGCAATACGTTCCTGTCGCGCTGACAGGGACGAACAGCGGAGGTTGCGATGATTGATCACATGGGTTTCTCCGTCTCCGACTATGAGCGCGCCAAGGCGTTCTACGCCAAGGCGCTGGCGCCGCTCGGCTACGGCCTGATCATGGAAGTGACGGCAGAGCAGACCGGGCACGCCGCGGCCGCAGGCTTTGGCGCCGACGGCAAGCCCGATTTCTGGATCGGCGGCGAAGGCGCGATGAATAAGCCGGTGCACGTCGCCATTCACGCCAAGGACCGTGCCACGGTGGACGCGTTCTACAAGGCGGCAATCGCGGCGGGCGGACGCGACAACGGCCCGCCCGGCATCCGCCCGCATTATCATGCGAACTATTACGGAGCGTTCGTGCTCGACCCCGACGGGCACAACATCGAGGCCGTCTGTCACGCACCGGAATAAGCCGCGTTCCACACCACGCGAAAAGGGAACATCGGCACGGCATCATCGTTATTGTCCTCTGGACAATTGACTCACGAAGATGCCGATGCCAATCGAGCCGCCCGAGATTCCGCCGACAACACCGGGGACTCCGACCGAGCCGCCTCCTGGAATTCCGCCGGGCAATCCGCAACCCGACATCACGCCGCCGATGCACGAGCCTGGCGAAACACCGCGACCGGATGAATTGCCGCCGCACGTTCCTGAAGAGATTCCACGACGCGGACCGAACGGACCGCTCACACCCAATCCTGCGACGGACGTACCTTCGCCGCGGGACCCCACATGAGGCGAGCGATCACATGTGGGGCGATTGCAACCTGCGTCTGAATGCGCAATGAACGTCACCATAGTGAGGTGATTTGCGTGCAGAAATAAATTGGGCCGCGACTGCTTGGCCCGCCACATTCCGGCCTAACGCGTAGCTGTTCATCCCAACACTTCGTCAAAGAACCTTCCCGGGGAAGTTCACCACCATGACCAACCTTCGTTTCGTGCTGCTTGCAACGACGGCTCTGACCGCGATGCAATTCGCAAGCTCCGCATCGCATGCGCAAGGTGCGCCGCCGCTCGTCGTCGCACAGGCCCAGCCACAAGAGACGGGCCCTGACGGAAAACCGAAGCAGCCGCCGAAGGGACCGCCTGCGGCCGCGCCGCCCGCGCGCCCGGCCACACCGCCGCCTGCGGCTGCACCGCCCCATCC
>NZ_JAULLN010000043.1:0-45020 GCF_041357655.1 Bradyrhizobium sp. DN3
ACCAGTCTGGCACACCGATGCCGTTCGGGGGCCGTCCATCCCATCATTGCGAGCGCAGCGAAGCAATCCAGAGTCTTTCCGTGGAGGGATTCTGGATTGCTTCGCTGCGCTCGCAATGACGGGGGAGGAGAGGTTGTGAGTCCGTCTCTCATTGTTTTCGCGGAGACACCCCCTCGCCCCAACCCTCTCAGCGCGAGCGAAGCTCGTCTCGGCCCCGTAAGAAACGGGGCAAGGGAGCGCATTGCCGCTGCCCACAATTTCTCCTTCATCTCCGCGTTGTATCGCCGGAACAAAATCGCGCTGTGCGTGTCATCTATGCGGCCAGCCGGTTCCGCCGCTCTCTTTCCACTAAATAGTCAAATAATATGACTATACGGAACCATTCTTCCGTGAAATAGTGCCTCCCGCCGCCTCGAAGGCCGGCCTGTGGGTGCCATGCTACCATCGGCGCCCCGGATAAACATATTGGGAGACACGCCTGATGACCTTCAAAGCCCTCTTTGCGGCCAGCGCCACGGCCGCGTTGCTGCTTGCCCTGCCGGCGAATGCCGCCGAGCTCACCATCGGCTTCTCGCAGATCGGATCGGAATCCGGCTGGCGCGCGGCCGAGACTTCGGTCTCCAAGCAGGAAGCCACCAAGCGAAAGGTCAATCTCAAGATCGCCGACGCGCAGCAGAAGCAGGAGAACCAGATCAAGGCGATCCGCTCCTTCATCGCGCAGAATGTCGACGCGATCTTCCTTGCGCCAGTCGTCTCGACCGGCTGGGATTCGGTGCTGAAGGAAGCCAAGGAGGCCAAGATCCCGGTCGTGCTGCTCGACCGCGACATCGATCCCTCCGGCAAGGAGCTCTATCTCACCGCTGTCACCTCCGACAGCGTGCACGAAGGCGAGGTCGCCGGCGACTGGCTGGCCAAGACCGTCGGGACGAAGGCCTGCAACATCGTCGAATTGCAGGGCACGGTCGGCGCCAGCGTGGCGGCCAACCGCAAGAAGGGTTTCGACACCGCTATCGCCAAGCATGCGAACCTGAAGGTGGTGCGCAGCCAGACCGGCGACTTCACTCGCGCCAAGGGCAAGGAGGTGATGGAGAGCTTCATCAAGGCCGAAGGCGGCGGCAAGTCGATCTGCGCCGTCTATGCCCATAACGATGACATGATGGTGGGCGCGATCCAGGCCATGAAGGAAGCCGGTCTCAAGCCCGGCAAGGAGATCCTCACCGTTTCCATCGATGCAGTCCCCGATATCTTCAAGGCGATGGCCGCCGGCGAAGCCAATGCGACCGTCGAGCTGACGCCGAACATGGCCGGCCCGGCGCTCGATGCGATTGCGGCATTCAAGGGCAAGGGTACGGTTCCGCCGAAGTGGATCCAGACCGAGTCCAAGCTCTATACCGCTGCCGACGATCCGCAGAAGATCTACGACAGCAAGAAGGGCCTCGGTTACTGAGGCGGGCGCTGCGCCGGACCGCCATGTTTCGGTGGTCCGGTGATACCCCCTTCGAAATCGCTGTGCGAACGAATAGGCTGGGTGACCGCATCATCAGCGGGCACTGGCGGGAGTGACGTTGTCATGGAGAACAGCCCCGATCCTGCTCCGGCCCTTCTGGAGGTGCGCGGGATCAGCAAAAGCTTCGGTGCTGTGCGTGCGTTGCAGGAGGTCGACTTCACGCTTCGCGCCGGCGAGATCCATGCGCTGCTCGGCGAGAACGGCGCCGGCAAGTCCACGCTGATCAAGGCGGTCACCGGCGTGTTCCCGCGCGATGCCGGCATCGTCAGGATCAGTGGCGAGGCAATCGCGCCGCGCTCGGCCAAGGCCGCGCTTCAGGCCGGCATTGCCACCGTCTACCAGGAAGTCAATCTGCTGCCGAACCTCTCGGTGGCACAGAACCTGTTTCTCGACCGCCAGCCGATGCGTTTCGGCATCGTCCGCGAAGGCGAGATGCGTCGCCGCGCCAAGGCCTTTCTCGCGGACTTCGGCCTCGACATCGATGTCGCCGCGCCGCTCGGCAGCTATTCTGTCGCCGTGCAGCACGTCACCGCGATCGCGCGGGCCGTCGATCTCTCCGCACGGGTGCTGATCCTGGACGAGCCGACCGCGAGCCTCGACCGTCACGAAGTCGAGATCCTCTTCGGCATCATGCGCCAGCTCGCAAAGCGTGGCATCGGCATCGTCTTCGTCAGTCACTTCCTGGACCAGGTCTACGAGATCTCCGACCGCATCACGGTCTTGCGCAACGGCCGCCTGGTCGGGGAGCGCGAGACGGCTTCGCTGCCGCGGCTGGAATTGATCCGGATGATGCTTGGCCGCGAGCTGGCCGAGACCACCAGCGCGCGGGCTTCTGCCACCGAACACAAGGCGCGCGAGATCTGCGCGAGCTTTGAGGGTTACGGCAAGGCCGGCTATGTCGCGCCGTTCAATCTCGAGCTGCGCCATGGCGAGGTCGTCGGTCTGGCCGGCCTGCTCGGCTCGGGCCGGACCGAGACGGCGCGGCTGGTGTTCGGCGCCGAACGCGCCGATCGCGGGCAGGCGAGGGTGGAAGGCGCCCCCGTGCGGCTCCAATCGCCGCGCGACGGCGTCCGCCACGGCTTTGGCTATTGCCCGGAGGAGCGCAAGACCGACGGCATCGTCGCCGAGCTCAGCGTGCGTGAGAACATCGTGCTCGCGCTCCAGGCCAAGCGCGGGCTGCATCGGCCGCTGTCGCGCCGCGAGCAGGACGAGATCGCGGGCCGCTACGTCAAGATGCTCGACATCCGGCCGGCAGATCCCGAACGTCCGGTCGGCCTGTTGTCCGGCGGCAACCAGCAGAAAGTGCTGCTGGCGCGCTGGCTCGCGACATCGCCGCGCCTGCTGGTGTTGGACGAGCCGACCCGCGGCATCGATGTCGGCGCGCATGCCGAGATCATCCGCCTGATCCGCGAGCTCTGCGACGACGGCCTCGCGCTGCTCGTGATCTCCTCGGAGCTGGATGAGATCGTGACCTATTCCGATCGCGTCGTCGTGTTGCGCGACCGCGCCCATGTCGAGGAGCTCGCGGGCGAGGCGATCGATGTCGGCAACATCCTCGCGGCCATCGCCGCCGACGGCGCCAGCGTTGCGCATGAGGGCCGGGCATGACAGCGCTGTTGCCGCGCCGCGGCCTTGCCCAGATACTTGCGCTGGTCGTCATCCTGGCGGTCGATCGCGTGGTGTCGCCGCAATTCTTCGACCTGCGTCTCCAGGACGGCCGGCTGTTCGGCAGCCTGATCGACGTGCTCAACCGCGGCACGCCGGTGGCGCTGCTCTCGCTCGGCATGGTGCTGGTCATCGCCACGCGCGGCATCGATCTGTCGGTCGGCGCCGTCATGGCGATCTCGGGCGCGATCGCGGCGAGCCTCGCCGACAGCCACGGTCTGCCGATCGTGCTGGGGGCTGCGCTCGGTGCCGGGCTCGTCTGTGGGCTCTGGAACGGCTTCCTCGTCGCCGTGCTCGGCATGCAGCCGATCGTGGCGACGCTGATCCTGATGGTGGCGGGACGCGGCATCGCCCAGCTGATCACCGAGGGGCGCATCGTGACCTTCTCTTCGCCGGATCTGGTCTGGCTCGGCAATGGCGCAGTGCTCGGCCTGCCGGTGCCGGTCGCGATTGCCTTGGGCATGCTGATCCTCACCGGTGCGGTGGTGCGCGGCTCGGCGCTGGGGCTGCTGATCGAGGCGACCGGCGGCAATGCGCGCGCAAGCGAGCTCGCCGGCGTCGGCACGCGCGCCATGATCCTGTCGGTCTATGTCTGGTGCGGCGTCTGCGCCGCGCTCGCCGGCGTGATCGCAGCCGCCGACATCATGGGCGCGGATGCCAACAATGCCGGCCTCTGGCTCGAGCTCGACGCCATCCTTGCGGTCGTGATCGGCGGCACCTCGCTGTTCGGCGGCCGCTTCAGCCTGTTGCTCGCCGTGCTCGGCGCGCTGATCATCCAGACCATGAACACCGGGATCCTCTTGTCCGGCTATCCGCCGGAGTTCAATTTGCTGGTCAAGGCGGTGGTGGTGCTCGCGGTGCTGCTGCTGCAATCGCCGAAATTCGCCGGCATTGCCGGAATCGCCGCGCGGCTGCGGAGGTCCAAAGCATGAAAGGCCTGCCGCCCGCCCTCATCACGGCCATCGTGCTCGTCGCCGGCTTTGCGCTCTGCGCGATGCAATTCCCCAACATTGCCTCGACCCGCGTGGTCGGCAATCTCCTCACCGACAACGCTTTCCTCGGCATCGTCGCGATCGGCATGACCTTCGTCATCATCTCCGGCGGCATCGATCTCTCGGTCGGCTCGGTGATCGGTTTCACCACTGTGTTCGTGGCCCTGGCCATCGAGCGCTGGGGCGTGCCGCCGCTGGTCGCTTTCGCCGCCATCCTGGTGCTCTCGGCTGGGTTCGGGGCTACAATGGGCGCCGTGATCCATGTCTTCGACCTGCCGCCCTTCATCGTCACGCTCGCCGGCATGTTCTTGGCACGCGGTGCGAGCTTCCTGCTCTCGACGGAATCGGTGCCGATCACCGCGCCGGTCTACTCCACCGTGTCGGACTTCGCGCTGCGCATGCCCGGCGGCGGACGGCTGACGGCGATCGCGATCATCATGCTGGTGATCGTGATCGGCGGCGCCCTGCTGCTGCATCTCACCCGGTTCGGCGCCAATGTCTATGCGCTCGGCGGCAGCCGGGCGACCGCGAGCCTGATGGGCGTTGCAGTCGGCAAGATGACGGTGAAGATCTACATGCTGTCGAGCCTGCTGGCGGGCATCGCCGGCATTGTCTTCTCCTTCTACACCAGCGCGGGCTATTCGCTCTCCGCGGTCGGCGTCGAGCTCGACACCATCGCGGCCGTCGTGATCGGCGGCACGCTGCTCACCGGCGGACAGGGATCGGTGATCGGCACCTTCCTCGGCGTGCTGATCCAGGGCTTGATCCAGACCTACATCAATTTCGATGGCACGCTGTCGAGCTGGTGGACTAAGATCGCGACCGGCGTGCTGCTGTTCGCCTTCATCGCCTTGCAGCAGGGACTGGTCGCGCTTGCACGACGACCGGTGAGGAAGAGTGCAGGAGCAATCTCATGACCTCGCGCATCGTCGTCATCCCGACGCGGCGGGCCCACTCCAACCATGCGGAGGTGGCCCGCTCGATCGGCGTCGACATCATCGCCGGCCGCTATGCGGAGGGGACGCGGCTGCCCGGTGATGCCGAGATGATCGCGATGTTCGGCGTATCGCGGCCGGTGCTGCGCGAAAGCGTCAAGACCCTGGTCGCCAAGGGCCTGCTCACCACCAAGGCGCGGGTCGGCACCGTCGTACGCGAGCGCGGCGCCTGGAACATGTTCGATGCCGACGTGCTGGCCTGGCACCTGGACGCCGGCATCGACAAGCGTTTCCTCAACGACCTCGCTGAGATCCGTCTGGCCGTCGAGCCGCGCGCCGCCGCGCTCGCAGCTATGCACCGGTCCGACGAGGACGTCGCTGAGCTCCGTCGCTGCATGGATCGCATGCGGCTTGAAGCGTCCGACTCCGTCGGCTTTGCCGATGCCGACCTCGCGCTCCATGTTGGGGTGGCGCGTGCCTCCGGCAATCTGTTCATGCGCTCGATCGGGCATGTCATCGAGGCTGCGCTCCGCGCCTCGTTCCTGCTGAGCGCCCCGGTCGAGTCGGAGGACCGCGACACCGTGCTGCTCTGGCATCAGAAGATCGTCGATGCCATTGCGGTGGGCGATGTCGACGCCGCGTCGGAGGCGATGGTCTACGTCATTCACAACGGCATGCGCCGCCACGAGGACGCGGTGATCGAAACCGCGCCGGCCGAGCCGCTGTCATCTGCGAAATCCGGAGAGAGATCGTGACTGAACTTCGTATCGCCATCGTCGGCTTCGGCAAGATCGCGCGCGACCAGCACCTTAGTGCGATCGCGGCGACACCGGGTGCGACGCTCGCGGCTGTCGCCAGTCGCAACGCTTCGCTGCCGGGGCTGCCGCATTTCGCCACCATCGAGGAATTGCTGGAGAAGGGGCCGCCGATCGACGCGGTGTCGCTCTGCACTCCGCCGCAGGTGCGCCGTGCCCAGGCGGCCGCGGCGCTCGCCGCCGGCAAGCATGTCATGCTGGAGAAGCCGCCCGGCACCGGCGTTGCCGAACTCGATCCGCTGATCGCGATGGCGGCGGATGCGAAGCGGACGCTGTTTGCGACCTGGCATTCGCGCTACGCGCCGGCGGTCGAGCCGGCGCGGCAATGGCTCGCCGAACGCCGCATCACCTCCGTGCACATCAACTGGAAGGAAGACGTCCGCGTCTGGCATCCCGGGCAAGGCTGGATCTGGGAACCGGGCGGGCTTGGCGTATTCGATCCCGGCATCAACGCGCTGTCGATCCTGACCAAAATCCTGCCGCAGTCGGTGTTCGTCACGGCGGCCGAGCTGGCCTTTCCCGCCAATTGCCAGGCGCCGATCGCCGCGAAGCTGACGCTGACGGACATCGGCGGCCTGCCTGTCACCGCCGAGTTCGATTTCCGCCAGACCGGACCGCAGAGCTGGGATATCCTCGTGGAAACCGATCAGGGCCAGCTGACTCTGTCCGGTGGCGGCAGGCGCATGGCGATCGACGGCAAGACCGTTGCCGAGGCGCCCGATGAGGAATATCGGGAGCTCTACCGGCGCTTCGTCGATCTCGCTGCGACCTGCGCGAGCGACGTCGATCTGGCGCCATTGCGTCTCGTCGCCGATGCTTTCCTGCTCGGCAAGCGGACGATCGTCGAAGCATTTGTGGACTGACAATGGCTGGCTCGAAAATAATAAGAGACGTTTTCGGAACGCTGCCGGACGGCCGCGCGGTCGAACGTATCGTACTGCGCGGAGCGGGCGGCTTCGAAGCGCGGATCATCACCCATGGTGCGGTGATCCAGGCGCTGATCGCGCCGGACGCGAAGGGCGGCTACGACGATGTCGTGCTCGGCCACGATGCGTTCGCGGGCTATCTCGCCGAGCGAAAGTTCTTCGGCGCCACCGTCGGCCGTTATGCCAATCGCATCGCCAAGGGACAGTTTTCGCTTGGCGGCGAGACGGTGCAGCTTCCCGTCAACAACGGTCCGAATGCGCTGCACGGTGGCCTCGATGGCTTCGATCGCAAACTCTGGGACATTGGGGAGATCGACGAGGGCGCCGAGCCCGCCGTGACGCTGACCTATGTCAGCCCGCATGGCGAAGAAAACTATCCCGGCCGGCTCGATGTGCGTCTGACCTATCGCATCACGGGACCGACTGAGCTGTCGCTCACCATGGAAGCCCGCACGGACCGGCCAACGATCGTCAATCTCACCAACCATAGCTTCTTCAATCTGGAAGGTGCGACGTCGGGTACCCCCATCCTTGATCATAAGCTGATGGTCGCTGCCGAGCATTTCCTTGCGATCGATCCCTCCGCCATTCCGCTGCCGGAGCCGCCGCGTCACGTTGCTGGCACGCCGTTCGACTTCCGCGAAGCACGGCCCGTCGGTGCGCGCATCCGCGAGAGCGATCAGCAATTGCAGAGCGGCAGGGGCTACGATCACACCTACTGCCTCGCGCGTGACGGCAAGCTTGCTTTCGCGGCCCGGCTGGAGGCGCCGCACTCGGGGCGCATCATGGAGCTGTTCACCGATCAGCCCGGACTTCAGGTCTATTCCGGCAATTATCTCGATGGCACGATCTCCGGGAAGGGCGGCAAGCTCATCCGGCAGTCGGATGCGATGTGCCTGGAACCCCACATCTGGCCCGACGCGCCGAACCGGCCGGATTTCCCGAGCCCGCGGCTTTCACCCGGCGAGGTCTATCGCCATCACACGGTCTATCGCTTTTCGGTGAGGACGCCATGATGGAAGAGGTGCCGACGTCTGTGCTCTCGGACCATCCTTGCCATCTCGGCGAGGGACCGACCTATGATGCGACCACCGACACCGCCTGGTGGTTCGACATCCGCGAAGGGCTGCTGTTCGAGGCGCAGCTCGGCGGCGGTGGGGTCCGCATCCATGCCCTCGGCCGGATGGCGAGCGCGCTCGGACGCATCGATGCCGAGCGTCAGTTGATCGTCGCGGAAGATGGCCTTTACATCCGCAACGTCGCCGACGGCGCAATGACGCTGCTCTGCCCGCTCGAAGCCGACAATCCCGCCACGCGTTCCAACGACGCGCGCGTGCATCAGTCCGGCACGTTCTGGATCGGCACCATGGGACGCAAGGCGGAAGCAGGGGCCGGCGCGATCTACGCGTTCCATCGCGGCAAGATCTCGCTGCTGTTCCCCCGCATCAGCATTCCCAACTCGATCTGCTTCTCGCCGGACGGTGCGATCGGCTATTTCGCCGATAGTGCGCGCGCCGTGCTCTACACGGTGCCGCTCAATCCGGCGACTGGCCTGCCGCGCGGCGAGCCGGAGGTGCTGCTGCGCCACACCGGCATCGGCGGTTTCGACGGCTCGGTGTGCGACGCCGACGGGCAGATCTGGAACGCCTGCTGGGGCGCGAGCCGCATCGATGTCTACTCTCCGCAGGGCGAGCGCCTGCGCTCATTGAGCGTTCCTGCGAAGCAGGCGAGCTGCCCGGCTTTCGTTGGCCCCGATCTGTCGCGTCTCCTCGTCACCTCCGCCTGGCAGGACATGAACGCGGCGGCGCGCGCCGCTGATCCGCAAGCAGGCCACACCTTTCTGCTGGATGCATCCGCGCGCGGTCGTGCGGAGCCCGACGTCAAGCTCGCATAGGAGATCCGAAGCAGCCCACCCACGTTCTCGACGACACGAAGAAACAGTCTGACACCCAAAGGGAGTGAAATATGCTGAAACTGAAGACGACGTTCCTCGCACTGGCGCTGGCCGGCGCTGCCACGATGGCCACAGGCGTCACCGCCTCCGCCCAGAAGGCGACAGTCGGCATCGCCATGCCGACCAAATCCTCGGCGCGCTGGATCGACGACGGCAACAACATGGTCAAGGTGCTGAAGGAGCGCGGCTACAACACCGATCTGCAATATGCCGAGGACGACATTCCGAACCAGCTCTCGCAGGTCGAGAACATGGTGACCAAGGGCGCGAAGGCGCTGGTGATCGCCGCGATTGACGGCACCACGTTGTCCGACGTGCTCAAGCAGGCCAAGGCCAAGGGCATCACCGTGATCGCCTATGACCGCCTGATCCGCGGCACGCCGAACGTCGACTACTACGCGACGTTCGACAATTTCCAGGTCGGCGTGCTCCAGGCGCAGTCGATCGAGCAGGGGCTCGGCCTCAAGGAAGGCAAGGGACCCTTCAACATCGAGCTGTTCGGCGGCTCGCCCGACGACAACAACGCCTACTTCTTCTACAACGGCGCGATGAGCGTGCTGAAGCCGTACATCGACAGCGGCAAGCTCGTCGTCGTCTCCGGCCAGATGGGCATGGACAAGGTCGCTACGCTCCGCTGGGATGGCGCCACCGCGCAGGCCCGCATGGACAACCTGCTCAGCGCCTATTACGGCAACAAGAAGATCAATGCCGTGCTGTCGCCCTATGACGGCATCTCGATCGGCATCATCTCCTCGCTGAAGGGTGTCGGCTACGGCAGCGCCGATCAGCCGATGCCGATCATCTCCGGACAGGACGCCGAGGTGCCCTCGATCAAGGCGATGCTGCGCGGCGACCAGTATTCGACCATCTTCAAGGACACCCGCGATCTCGCCAAGGTCACGGCCGACATGGTCGACGCGGCGCTCGCCGGCAAGCAGGTCACCGTCAACGACACCAAGACCTACGAGAACGGCGTCAAGACGGTGCCGTCCTATCTGCTCAAGCCGGTGGTGGTCTACAAGGACAATTGGGAGAAGGTGCTGGTCGACAGCGGCTACTACAAGAAGTCGCAGTTCCAGTAAGGACTCTCTCTTTCCCCTCTCCCCGCGTGCGGGGAGAGGGTTAGGGGGCTCTCAACGGGGGCGGTGAGAGTTGCCCTCGCGGAGACTCCCCCTCACCCGGAATTCAAGCTGCGCTCGAATTCCGGCCTCTCCCCGCACGCGGGGAGAGGCGAACTAACGCAAGGGACACCAAAGCCATGACCGCCATGCTGGAGATGCGCAACGTCAGCAAGAGCTTTGCCGGTGTGCAGGCGCTGCGCGATGTCAATTTCTCGGTTCACGCCGGGCAGATCCACGCGCTCGTCGGCGAGAACGGCGCCGGCAAGTCGACGCTGATGAAAGTGCTAAGCGGGGTCTATCCGCACGGCAGTTACGAGGGCACCATCGTCTTCGAAGGCGAGGAGCGACGCTTCCGCGACATCAACGATTCCGAGGCGCTCGGCATCATCATCATCCATCAGGAGCTGGCGCTGATTCCGCTGATGTCGATCGCCGAGAACATCTTCCTGTCGCATCCGCCGTCGAAATTAGGGGTGATCGATCGCGACGAGGTCTACCGGCGCACGCGAGAACTGCTCGCGCAGGTCGGCCTGCGAGAATCGCCGGATACGCTGATCACCGATCTCGGCGTCGGCAAGCAGCAGCTGGTCGAAATCGCGAAGGCGCTCTCCAAGCGGGTGCGGATGCTGATCCTGGACGAGCCGACCGCGAGCCTCAATGAGGCGGACAGCGCCGCGCTGCTCGAACGCCTTATGGCGTTCCGCGAGCAGGGCATCGGCTCGATCCTGATCTCGCACAAGCTGAACGAGGTCGCCAAGGTCGCCGACCACATCACCGTGCTGCGCGACGGCCGCACGGTCGACAGCATCGATTGCCATGCCGAGCCGATCCAGGAGGACCGCATCATCCGCAGCATGGTCAACCGCGATCTTGCTCACCGCTTCCCGGAGCGCAGCGCGAAGATCGGCGAAGCCGTGCTCACCGTCGAGAACTGGTCGGTCTATCACCCCATTCATCCCGAACGGCAGGTGATCAAGAACGTCAATTTCAGTGTCAAGCGAGGCGAGGTCGTGGGCATCGCCGGCCTGATGGGGGCCGGCCGCACTGAATTCGCCATGAGCCTGTTCGGCCGCTCCTGGGGCACCACCATCAGCGGCAGTCTCCGGCTCGAGGGCAAGGAGATGATGCTGCCGAGCGTCGCGGCCGCGATCGACGCCGGCCTTGCCTATGTCACCGAGGATCGCAAGCAGCTCGGCCTCATTCTCGCCGACGACGTCCGCAAGAACATCACGCTGGCGAGCCTTGACCAGGTCGCGCCGGGGAGGGTGATCGACGACATTGCCGAATTGAAGGTCGCCAGCGACTACCGCAACCGGATGCGGATCCGCTGCTCCGACGTCTACCAGGAGACCGGACAGCTCTCCGGCGGCAACCAGCAGAAAGTGGTGCTGTCGAAATGGCTGATGACCGACCCGAAGGTGCTGATCCTGGACGAGCCGACGCGGGGCATCGACGTCGGTGCCAAGTACGAGATTTACTGTATCATCAACGAGCTGGCGGAAGCCGGCCGCGGCGTCGTGGTGATCTCCTCGGAAATGCCAGAGTTGCTCGGCATCTGCGACCGCATCTGCGTCATGAACGACGGCGCCTTTGTCGGGGAGTTCAGGGGATCCGAGGCGACGCAGGAAAAGATCATGCGCGCCATCATGCGCAACGAAAGAAAAATTGGGAACGCCGCGCCCGCGGTCGTCGAGATGGGAGGAACGCAGCCATGACCGACAAGACGGTTTCGCTGCCCGAGGAGCGTCGGCACGGCAGCTTCATCAAGAACAATTTGCGCAATTACGGCATGCTGATGTCGCTGGTCGCGATCATGCTGTTCTTCCAGGTCGTCACTGGCGGCACGCTGCTGCAGCCGCTCAACCTGACCAATCTGGTGCTGCAGAACAGCTACATCGTCGTCATGGCGCTGGGCATGCTGCTGGTGATCGTCACCGGTCATATCGACCTTTCGGTCGGTTCGGTCGCGGGCTTCATCGGCGCGGTGGCCGCCGTGCTCATGGTGACCTACAAGATCGACTTCACACTCGCGTTCATCGCCTGCCTCTTGGTCGGCGCCGCCATCGGCGCCGCGCAAGGCTATTGGGTGGCCTATTTCAAGATCCCGTCCTTCATCGTGACGCTGGCCGGCATGCTGGTGTTCAAGGGCCTCGCACTCGCGGTGTTGCAGGGCCAGTCGCTCGGGCCGTTCCCGGCGACCTTCCAGAAATTGTCGTCCGGGTTCATTCCTGAACTGTTGCCCGAGGCCGGCACGCTGCATCCGACCTCCATGCTGATCGGTGCCGTGCTCGCGCTCGGCCTGGTCTATGCCAGCGCCAAGGGCCGCTCGCGTGAGCAATTGCACGGCATCGAGGTCGAGCCTTATGCGTTCTTCCTGGGCAAGAGCGTTCTCTTGGCCTGCGCCGTGCTCTATTTCACCTATCTGATCGCCTCGCATCGCGGCCTGCCGAATGTGCTGGTCATCATGACTGCGTTGATCGCGCTCTACGGCTTCGTCACCCGGCGCACCGTGATCGGCCGGCAGATCTATGCCGTCGGCGGCAACGCCAAGGCGGCAAGCCTGTCGGGCATCAAGACCGAGCGGCTGACCTTCCTCACCTTCGTCAACATGGGCGTGCTCGCCGCGCTCGCCGGCCTTGTCTTCGCCGCGCGCCTCAACACCGCGACCCCGAAGGCCGGTCTCGGCTTCGAGCTCGACGTCATCGCCGCCTGCTTTATCGGCGGCGCTTCGGCCTATGGCGGGGTGGGGCGCGTCGGCGGTGCCGTGGTCGGCGCCATGATCATGGGCGTGATGAACAACGGCATGTCGATCCTCGGCATCGGTATCGACTACCAGCAGGTCATCAAGGGCCTGGTGCTGCTCGGGGCGGTCTGCATCGACGTGTATAATCAGCGGCGATAGTTTCGCTGATTTCGTAGGGTGGGCAGAAGCGCTCTTGCGCGGTGCCCACCCTTTTCAACGACTACGACGAAGGCGCTGAGCGCGCCTTCGCCATCGCCCTTTGAGCTATAGCGAACGCTTTGGCCACCTGACTCGACCGCTCGCGCTGCACTCATCCTCAGGATTGCATCACCGGAACCAGCCCGTAGCGCAGCATCGTTTCCTTCATTTTGGCCGGATCAGGCTTGCCGGCCAATAGCAGGGCCGCCATCTCCTTGAAGTATTGTGGGCCGAGTACACCGGGGCTGAGGATGCACAGGCAGGTCGCCGGTCGGGGCGAACGGTTGATGAAACCGTGCACCACGCCGCGCTTAATGAAGAGGCTTTCGCCCGGCGCCACGTCGATGTCCTTTGCGTCGATCCGCCAGGTCGAGATGCCGCTTAGTCCGTAGATCGTTTCGTCCCAGCCATCGTGATAATGGGGAATCGGCATGCGCGCGTTCGGCTGTAGCGTCATCTCGAACAGATCGAGGCCGCCGGCGGTGTCATCCTTGCTCTGTAGGAACGTCAGCTGCAGCGCGCCAAGGTTGATGATCTCAGGCATGGCGAACTCATCCAGTCGTGTGGAAGGCAATATTAGCGCACGACGCAAGGAAGCCAAGACGGAGGAATCCAAAGTGCCCGAGACGCACCTGCAGCAGGCGCCCTTGCTGTGCAGTGCCGCAACGGCGCGCTGAGGCGCCTGTCACTACTGCGTCGTGAACAGCACCGCCGCAATCGCGACGGAGAGGCTTACCGCTGACACGGTCGCCACGGTCGACAGCACGCCCATTCGCCGGAGCGCGATGGCAAACGCGATGATAATGGGGGTCGCGGTCATCAGGCCGATTTGTGCATCGCTCATCTGGTCGTTTGCCGTCTTGTGGAACCGCCGGGTTGATCCACCCTATGGCGGAAGGGCCGCCGGGATGTTGCGGTAGCGCAAACACCCTATGGCCTGCCGCTTCTTTGTCCGGCGTCAAAGTCGGAACAGCGCCGTCGAGGTAGTGGCTGGACGTCTTGGTTTGGAAATCAGATGTCGGCGACGGACTGCGAGCAACAAGAAACCGGCTGGGGAATCCTCGAAGATCTCCCCGGCGATCCCATGATCTGGGTGCTCATCTTCAGCGAGCTTGCCGCCTTCGGCCTGTTCCTCGGCGCCTTCATCGTCACCCGTGCGATTCATCCCGCGATCTTCGCGGCCGGTCAGGCCACCCTCGATGCGCATCTCGCCGGGATCAACACCGTCGTTCTTGTGACCAGCGGATGGGCCGCAGCGCGCGGGACGGCTGCCGCCCGTGCGGGCCGCAGGCCGGCCGCGCGCGGCTGGCTCTTCGGCGCCATGGCGCTTGGCGCTCTCTTCATCGCGGTCAAGCTGTTCGAATATGCCGGCGAGATCGGTCAGGGCAACGGTCTGGAGACCAGCCCGTTCTTCACTCTCTACTTTCTCCTCACCGGCTTTCATCTCCTGCATGTCGGCCTTGGCATCGTGATCCTGGCCGTAGTTTCCCGGAGTGCCGAAGCCTCGGGGGTCGAGACGGGAACCGCCTTCTGGCACATGGTCGATCTGCTGTGGATCGTCATGTTCCCGATCATCTATCTGGTGCAGCAGTGATTCCGGATCGTCTCGACATCACCTGGATCGCGCTGATCGGTCTCGCGCTCGCGACCATTCTGGTCCCATCATTTGTGGCGCATCCGCTGCTCGGAAATGCCCTGCTGCTGGCGTTCGCGGCCGTCAAGGGCCGCCGTATCGTGCTCGATTTCCTCGATCTTCGGGCCGCGCCGGTGCTCTGGCGCGGCCTCGTGAGCGCCTGGGTCCTCGTCGTGGTGCTGTTCGCCTGGCTCGCATCCGCTGTCGTCACCCTGATCTGACGCGGCGCCTCGCGGATCGTCGCGCTCCTTGCGCTTCGTCAAAGAGTGATCCGCGTCGTTCGGCAATAAATCACCGCATCGCTTCTTCGCAGGAATCAAACGGAAAGGATTGGCAATGGCTGAACGCCTGACCAAGTCGGCCGCTCGAAACGTCTTCTACGGCGGCTCGGCCTTTTTCTTCGCCATCTTCATAGGGCTGACGGCGCACAGCCATTACTACATGGCCACGACCTCGACGGATGCGACGACACTGACGTCGTCGGTCGCCCGCGGCAAGCATGTCTGGGAGAAGAACTCCTGCATCAACTGCCACACCCTGCTCGGCGAGGGCGCCTATTTCGCTCCCGAAGTCGGCAACGTCTGGGATCGCTGGGGCGGCAACGAGGACCCGGCGGGAGCGCGCGAGACGCTGAAGGCCTGGATGCAGGCGCAGCCTTCGGGCGCGCCGGGCCGGCGGCAGATGCCGCAGTTCAACCTCACCGACCAGGAGCTCAACGATCTCGCCGACTTCCTGCAATGGACCTCTACGATCAAGCGCCAGGAATGGCCGCCGAACAGGGCCGGCTGAGCGTATCGCCTCGTGAATCCCTAAAACACAGAGAGCCTGAGATGAAATATCAGACCCAGAAAGTCGCGATGCTGTATTTCTACGGCGCGCTGACTCTGTTCCTCGCGCAGGTCCTGTTCGGCCTCCTCGCGGGGACGATCTACGTCCTGCCCAACACGCTGTCGACCCTCCTGCCGTTCAACATCGTCAGGATGATCCACACCAACGCGCTGATCGTGTGGTCGTTGATCGGCTTCATGGGCGCGACCTACTTCCTGCTTCCGGAAGAGACCGAGACCGAGCTCTACAGCCCGCTGCTGGCAAAAATCCAGTTCTGGATGTTTTTTGGCGCGGCAGGTGTGGCCGTGGTCGGCTATCTCTTCCACTACCACGAGGGCCGCGAGTTCCTCGAGCAGCCCTTCATCATCAAGGTCGGCATCGTCGTCGTCTGTCTGATGTTCCTGTTCAACGTGACGATGACGGCGCTCAAGGGCCGCAAGACCACGGTCACGAACATCCTCTTGTTCGGCCTGTGGGGCGTTGCGATCTTCTTCCTGTTCGCCTTCTACAATCCAATCAATCTGGCGGTCGACAAGATGTACTGGTGGTACGTCGTCCATCTCTGGGTCGAAGGCGTCTGGGAGCTGATCATGGCCTCCGTGCTGGCCTATCTGATGATCAAGCTCAACGGCATCGACCGCGAGGTGGTCGAGAAGTGGCTCTACGTCATCATTGGGCTGGCGCTGTTCTCCGGCATCCTCGGCACCGGCCACCACTTCTACTGGATCGGCGCGCCCGGCTATTGGCAGTGGATCGGCTCGCTGTTCTCCACGCTGGAGGTCGCCCCCTTCTTCACCATGGTGATCTTCACGGTGCAGATGACCTGGAAGGCCGGTCGCAAGCATCCGAACCGCGCAGCTCTGCTGTGGTCGGTCGGCTGCTCGGTGATGGCGTTCCTCGGAGCCGGCGTCTGGGGCTTCCTGCACACGCTGTCCTCGGTGAACTACTACACCCACGGCACGCAGGTCACCGCCGCACACGGCCATCTCGCCTTCTTTGGCGCCTATGTGATGCTGAACCTGTCGGTGATGGCCTACGCAATCCCGCAGATCAGGGGGCGCGCGCCCTACAACCAGTGGCTCTCCATGGCGAGCTTCTGGATCATGTGCACTGCCATGATGGTGATGACCTTCGCGCTGACCTTTGCCGGCGTGGTCCAGGTCCATCTCCAGCGCGTGCTCGGCCAGGGCTACATGGACGTGCAGGACCAACTCGCGATGTTCTACTGGGTCCGGCTCGGCTCCGGCGTATTCGTGGCGATCTCCGCGCTGATGTTCGTGTGGGCCGTGTTGGTGCCGGGCCGCGCCAGGCAACCGGTCATCCCCGGCGCGCTGCAGCCGGCCGAGTAAATGCAAATGGCAGCCGCGGTTCGCCGCGGCCGCCTGCTTCCTGGAAAGTCCGGAGAGACATCATGAAACCCGCTCTTCACACCGTGACCTCGGTGCCCGCGCTGCCGGCCTATGTCGCAAGCGGCAACGAATGCGCGCTGTTCGAGCACGCCTGGCGGCATCAGCTTCCGGTGCTGCTGAAGGGACCTACCGGCTGCGGCAAGACGCGCTTCGTCGCGCATATGGCGGCGCGGCTCGGATTGCCGCTGCACACCGTCGCCTGCCACGACGATCTCACCGCCGCAGATCTCACCGGCCGCTATCTGCTGAGGGGCGGCGACACCGTGTGGACTGACGGTCCGCTGACCCGCGCGGTGCGCGAGGGTGGCATCTGCTATCTCGACGAGGTCGTGGAAGCGCGCAAGGACGTCACCGTCGTGCTGCATCCGCTCACCGACGACCGCCGTATCCTGCCGCTGGAGCGCACCGGCGAGGAGATCGCGGCGCCGAACAGCTTCATGCTCGTCGTCTCCTACAATCCCGGATACCAGACGCTGCTGAAGGCGTTGAAGCCGTCGACGCGGCAGCGTTTCATTGCCATCGAATTCGGCTTCCTGCCGCCCGAGCAGGAGATCGCCGTCGTGTCCGCCGAAAGCGGACTGTCGCCGGAGCGCGTGCGGCCGCTTGTCGGGCTGGCTGGTCGGCTGCGCGCGCTTAGGGGCCACGACCTGGAGGAGGGCGTTTCGACCCGGCTCGTCGTCTATTGCGCGACGCTGATTGCCTCGGGCACGCCGACTGCCGATGCGGTGCTCGCCGGCATGATCGAGCCGCTCACCGACGATGCCGACGTCAAGGCGGCGCTGCTCGACGTCGCGCGCGCCGTGATCGGGTGAGGCCACCGCCATGCTCGATTTCCTCGAACTGGAGGAGACGGTCGGCCGCGCCTGGCACAGAATGGTTGGCGGCACCGCGAGCTATCCGGTTCACGAGGATCAGGCTGTCACGCTGACGGAGATGAAAAGCCGGCTCGCGGTGATGTTCCGCGCGCTCGGCGGCGAGACCGGCGTGCAGATCGCGAGCGCAGGGGCCCGAAAGTCCGCCCACCGGCTCGGTTGGCGGCAGCGCATCGGCCTCGGCGACGAGCGCCTCGAGCAGCCGGGCCGCGACGCTGCGACCATCTTCCTTCCCGACCGCATCGCGATCTTTTCCGACCGTGCGCTGAATGCATCGCTCTATCGCTGGCTTGCGGCGTGGTTCGCGGCTGCGCCGGTCGAGGCGATCGCGGAGGCGGATCCGCTCAGGCGCGATCTCCTAATGCTGCGTCGCGCCAGCGAGACGGCAGTCTGGGTGCTCACGCAATTCCCGGGGCTTGTCGCCGATTACGCGCAGCTCGCTGTGGCCACCGCCGAGGCCCGGCCTCAGCGCCCTCTGCCGCGCGTCGAGCGCGAGGTGGAACAGATCGTCCCGGCCTTGCTCGGAACCGGAAAAGCGCCCGCAGGCCAGCTGTGGCCAGCGATGATGGGGACGGGCCCGCTCCCGGACAAGGCGCCGCCGGGCTATCGTTCGATCCTGCCGTGCCCACTCTGGGGCGATTGCTGGACCCGCGAGCTCTCGCCCGCGCATGCCGGCGAGGACGAGTGCGCGCCGGGCGCGGCACCTGCGCCGTCGGACGATCGCAGACGGTTTGCGGTGCGCGAGCGTGAGGACAATGCCAATCGTCGCGATCCCTTCGTGCTCAACCGCTTCGAGAAGATCCTCGCCATGGCCGAGATGGTCAATGTCGATCGTCCCGCCGATGACAGCGAGGACGAGGATGCGCAGAAGGCGGCCGACGATCTCGAGGAGATCACGCTCAGCCGCCGCAGCGGCAAGCCCGCGAGCCGGCTCAAATTCGATCTCGACCTGCCGCCGGAAGCCCTCGATACGTCGCGCCTGAACGCGGACCTGAGCTATCCCGAATGGGACTATCGCAGCGGCACCTATCTGCCGGATCATTGCCGCGTACTCGCGGCTGCGGCGTCCGAACAAGGTGAGAGCTGGACGGCGGATGACGCCATGCGCCGCCATATCCGCCAGGTGCGTCGCCGCTTCGAAGTCTTGCGTCCGCGTCACGAATTGATGCGCGCCCAGGCCGACGGCCACGACCTCGATCTCGACGCGCTCGTGCGCGCGCGCTGCGACCTTCGCGCCGGCAGCAGCAGTGGTCTCGATCGCATCCATGTCGCAATGCGCCCGCAGGGGCACGATCTCGCTGTCACGCTGCTGGTCGACGTCTCGCTCTCCACCGACGCCTGGGTCGACGGTTATCGCGTGCTCGATGTCGAGAAGGAGGCGCTGCTCGTGCTCGCGCATGGGCTGTCGGCCTGCGGCGACCACCACAGCATCCTGACCTTCACCTCGCGCCGGCGCTTATGGGTGCGGCTGGAGACGGTCAAGGCCTTCGGCGAGCCGATGAGCGGGGCGGTGGAGCGCCGCATCGGCGCGCTCAAGCCCGGCTATTACACGCGGATCGGCGCCGCGGTACGCCACGCCGCAGCCGAACTCGCGCGCCAGCCGCAGCGCAAGAAGCTGCTGCTCGTTCTCACCGACGGCAAGCCGAACGACGTCGATCACTATGAAGGCCGGTTCGCGGTCGAGGACACCCGGAAATCCGTGCAGGAGGCGCGCCGGCTCGGCATCGCCGCATTCGGCGTGACCGTGGACGCGACCGCGCAATCCTATTTCCCGACCCTGTTCGGCCGCGGCGGCTACGCCATCGTCGGCAACATCAAGCGTTTGCCGGCGGCGCTGCCGGCGATCTACCGGCAGGTGGCGCATTGAGGTACAGGAAGTGCCCCCGAGGGCTTGCTCCGGCTGAGCTATTGCTCATACGATGGGTATATGATCGAATGGCCGGATGGACCTGGACCGGCCAAAACCCGATCTGATCATCTTCGACTGCGACGGCGTGCTCGTCGACAGCGAGCTGTTGAGCTGCCGCTGCCTGTCCGAAGTGCTGGCCGAATTCGGCTTCGCGCTCAGTGAGGGGCAGGCGCTCGAGCTCTTTCTCGGGCGCAGCACCAAGGCGATCGAGCAGCATTATCGCGATCTCGGGCAAATCGTGCCGGACGGCTTCCTGCCGCGCTTGAAGTCGCGCGTGCTCGAGACATTTGCCGCTTCGCTGGAACCGATCCCCGGGGTGGGGGCGGTGGTGTCGGACTTGACGGTGCCGTTCTGCGTGGCCTCGTCGAGCGATATCGACCGCGTATCGCTCTCGCTCGAGGTCACCGGCCTCAGGCCGCTGTTCGACAACCGCATCTACACGGCGCAGATGGTCAGGCACGGCAAGCCGGCACCCGACCTTTTCCTCCATGCGGCCGAGAAGATGCGCATACCGCCCGCGCGCACATTGGTGATCGAGGACAGCGTCAGCGGCGTGCAGGCAGGCAAGGCGGCCGGCATGACCGTCTGGGGATTTGTCGGTGGCGGCCATTACAGCAGCCGGGACGGGCACGCTATATTGTCGGACGCCGGGGCCGATCGGGTCTTCGGGCGCATGAGCGATTTCTGGAAGGGGGCGTAAGGCCCGCATGGCCGCCGAGAACGAGAAATCAAGGCTCGACGACGCCGCGCGCGCGGGCTGGCTCTATTTCATTGCCGGTCATACCCAGGACGAGATCGCAAAGATGCTCCAGGTCTCGCGCGCGTCGGCGCAGCGGCTGGTCTCGCTGTGCCTCGCCGAGCGGCTGATCACCTTCCGGCTCGAGCATCCCATCGCCGCCTGCATGGAGCTGGCGGCGCGGCTGAAGCAGCGCTTTGATCTCGTTCATTGCGAGGTGGTGCCGGCCGACCCTGCCGCGCCGCAGGCCACCGCGGGCATTGCCGAGCGTTGCGCCAACCTGCTCGATTCCACGCTGCGCTCGGAGACGCCGGTCATCGTCGCGCTCGGTACGGGCCGCGCGGTACGCGCCGCGGTCGAGCGCGTCACGCCGATCGATCGGCCCAACCACCAGATCGTCTCGCTGGTCGGCAACATCTCCGCCGATGGCTCGGCGAGCTTCTACGACACCGTCGGCCGGCTCGCCGACCGCACCGGCGCGCGGCATTATCCGATGCCCTTGCCGTTCCTGATGTCGTCGGAGGACGAGCGCAACAAGATGGTCCGCATCGAGCCGATCGCCAAGGTGAAGGCGGTCGCGGCCAAGGCGGACCTTCGCCTCGTCGGCATCGGCCAGATGGACCAGAAGGCGCAGGTGCATGTCGATGGCTTCGTCACGCGTGATGAATTATTCGAGATGATGCGGTTAGGTGCCATCGGCGAGATCACCGGCTGGGCCTATGATTCCAGGGGCCGCCTGCTCAAATCCGGCACCAACAAGCGCCTCACCAGCATCCCGCCGGAAGTCCCGGCCAACACCACGACGATCGGCGCGGCGGTGGGCGCCGCCAAGGTGCCGGCGATCGCGGCGGCGCTGAACGGGCGGTTGATCAACGGGTTGATCACGGACGAGGCGACGGCAAGGGCGATCTTGGAGCGGTAGGGCGCGCTCGCGCGGAAGCGGGAGTCGACTCCCCTCCCGCTTGCGGGAGAGGGCTGGGGAGAGGGTCTCTCGACTGGCAAGACTCCCCAAGAGGAGAAAACCCTCACCCGCATCGCATCTTTCAATGCGATGCGACCTCTCCCGCAAGCGGGAGAGGTGGAGAACGCCGCCACCCCTATGCGCGACATTACAAAGCCTCCCGCACCGCAGCACTCATAAGTTGCTTGAACGCTCGCGCGCCTGCTTGACAACCGTCTTCCTTGGGCTGAACATACGCCCAACGCGTGGGCATATGCTCAAAACGCGATTCTAGGGAGGTCACCGTGAAACACGTCCTGGGCGCCGTCTGCGGCGCGTCTTGCCTGCTGTTGGCCATCCCCGCGATGGCCGAAACGACCCTGACCATCGCCACCGTCAACAATGGCGACATGATCCGCATGCAGGGGCTGACGGGTGAGTTCACCAAGAAGAACCCCGATATCACCGTGAAATGGGTGACGCTGGAGGAGAACGTGCTGCGCCAGCGCGTCACCACCGACATCGCCACCAAGGGCGGCCAATTCGACGTGCTGACCATTGGCACCTATGAGGTGCCGATCTGGGCCAAGAAGGGCTGGCTGGTGCCGCTTGCCAATCTCGGCGCCGATTACGACGTCGCCGACCTCTTGCCGAAGATCAAGGATGCGGTCTCCGTCGACGGCAAGCTCTACGCCGCGCCGTTCTATGGCGAGAGCTCGATGGTGATGTACCGCACCGATTTGTTCGAGAAGGCCGGCCTGAAGATGCCGGAGAAACCGACCTGGGATTTCGTCATCGACGCCGCCAAGAAGCTCACCGACAAGAGCGCCGGCGTCTACGGCATTTGCCTGCGCGGCAAGGCCGGCTGGGGCGAGAACATGGCGTTCCTCTCGGCCATGGCCAATTCCTACGGCGCGCGCTGGTTCGACGAGAAGTGGGAGCCGCAGTTCAATACGCCGGAATGGAAGGCGACGCTGACCACCTACGTCAATCTCATGAAGGAAGCCGGTCCTCCCGGCGCGAGCTCCAACGGCTTCAACGAGAATCTGGCGCTGTTCAACGCCGGCAAGTGCGCAATGTGGATTGATGCCACGGTTGCGGCGTCCTTCGTCACCAATCCGAAGGATTCCAAGGTCGCCGACAAGGTCGGCTTCGCGCTCGCACCCAACACCGGGCTCGGCAAGAACGCCAATTGGCTGTGGGCCTGGAATCTCGCGATCCCCGCCGGCTCCAAGAAGACGGAAGCCGCCGAGAAGTTCATCGCCTGGGCCACGAGCAAGGACTACACCAAGCTCGTGGCGTCGAAGGAGGGCTGGGCCAACGTGCCGCCGGGTACGCGGACCTCGCTCTACCAGAACCAGGACTATCTGAAGGTCGCTCCCTTCGCCAAGCTGACGCTGGCCTCGATCGATGCCGCCGATCCGAACAAGCCGACGGTGAAGCCGGTGCCTTACGTCGGCGTACAATACGCCGCGATCCCCGAATTCCAGGGCATCGGCACGCAGGTGGGCCAGCAGTTCTCGGCTGCCCTTGCGGGATCAATGACGGTCGATGCCGCGCTGACCGCGGCGCAATCCTCCACCGAGCGCGAGATGAAACGCGCCGGCTACATCAAGTGAACCCGAGCTCTCCCTCCTGAGCTCAAACTGGCGGCCATCCGCCGTACGGATGGATGGCCGCCTTCTTCCCCGAAAGGAGAAGCCAGGGATGGCAACCCGGCAGACGCAGTTCCTTGCGCGCTCGCTCCTGACGCCGGCCGTCGGGCTGCTGTTCATCTGGATGATCGTCCCGCTTGCGCTGACGATCTATTTTGCGACGCTGCATTACAGCCTGCTCGATCCCGGCTCGGAATCGTTCGTCGGTCTGGAAAACTTCCGCTACTTCCTCACCGATCCGGCCTTCCTTGCCTCGCTCCAGAACACCCTGGTGCTGGTCGGCTCCGTGCTGGCGCTGACCATCCTGCTCGGCATTCCCCTGGCGCTGCTGATGGATCAGCCCGTGATCGGACGCAATTTCGTCCGGCTGATGGTGATCGCGCCGTTCTTCGTGATGCCGACGGTGAGCGCGCTGGTCTGGAAGAACCTGTTGATGCACCCGGTGTCGGGATTGTTCGCCTGGCTCGCTTCGCTCTTCGGCCTGACACCGATCGACTGGTTCAACGATATGCCGCTGTTTGCGGTGATCCTGATCGTGACGTGGCAATGGCTGCCGTTCGCGATGCTGATCCTGCTTACTGCACTGCAATCACTCGATGAGGAGCAGAAGGAGGCCGCCGAGATGGATGGCGCCAGCGCCGTCTCGACCTTCATCTACATCACCTTGCCGCACCTCGCGCGCCCCATCACGGTGGTGATCCTGATCGAGACCATCTTCCTGCTCACCGTGTTCGCCGAGATCTTTGTCACCACTGGCGGCGGGCCGGGCTTGCAGACCACCAACATCGCCTTCCTGATTTATTCGCAGGCGCTGATCCAGTTCGACGTCGGCAGCGCCTCCGCGGGCGGCCTCGTTGCGGTGGTGATCGCCAATGTCGTCGCCTTCTTCCTGGTCCGCATCGTTGGCCGCAACCTGGAGGCCTGACATGGCACGGATGGCGACGACGCGGCGGGTGGCGATATCGACGGCAGCGGCCTGGCTGTTCGGATTTCTGATCTTCTTCCCGATCCTGTGGATGGTGCTGGCGAGCTTCAAGACCGAGCTCGAGGCCTTCGCCGTCCCGCCATCCTTCCTGTTCTTCCATTGGACCACGGAAAACTACGCGACGGTGCAGGAGCGCAGCGACTATTTCCACCACGCGATGAACTCGATCATCATCGCCGGCGGCTCGACGCTGATTGCGCTCCTGATCGCCATTCCCGCGGCCTGGTCGATGGCGTTCTCGCCGACCAAGCGCACCAAGGACATCCTGCTCTGGATGCTCTCGACCAAGATGATGCCGCCGGTCGGTGTGTTGGTGCCGATCTACCTGATCTACAAGTTCTTCGGCCTGCTCGATTCCCGCATCGGCCTCGTCTTCATCCTGTGCCTCGGCAATTTGCCGATCGTGATCTGGATGCTGTTCACCTATTTCAAGGAGATCCCGCGCGATATCCTGGAGGCCGCGCGCATGGACGGCGCAACAATAGGCCGCGAGCTCGTCTACGTGCTGACGCCGATGGCGATCCCGGGGCTCGCCTCGACTTTGCTGCTCAACCTGATCCTGGCCTGGAACGAGGCGTTCTGGACGCTCAACCTGTCGACCTCGAACGCCGCGCCGCTCACCACGTTCATCGCTTCCTATTCGAGCCCGGAAGGGCTGTTCTGGGCAAAGCTGTCGGCGGCCTCGACGCTGGCGATCGCGCCCATTCTCGTCCTCGGTTGGTTCAGCCAGAAGCAGCTCGTGCGCGGGCTCACTTTCGGCGCGGTGAAGTAGAGGGGCTGCCGGATCATGGGTCAGATCACACTTCAGGACGTGCAGAAATCCTTCGGCCCCGTGCACATCATCAAAGGCGCCGATTTGGACATCGCCGACGGCTCCTTCGTGGTGTTCGTCGGTCCCTCCGGCTGCGGCAAGACCACGCTGCTGCGGCTGATCGCCGGGCTCGAGGACGTCTCCGGCGGTAAGATCCTGATCGACGGCAAGAACGTCGTCGACACGCCGCCGGCCAAGCGCGGGCTGTCGATGGTGTTCCAGTCCTATGCGCTCTATCCGCATATGAGCGTGCGCGGCAATATCGGCTTCGGCCTGAAGATGGCCGGCCTTGCCAAGGACGAGATCAACCGCAAGGTGGAGGCGGCGGCCGCGACGCTGAATCTCACGCCGTATCTCGATCGCAAGCCGCGCGAACTCTCCGGCGGCCAGCGCCAGCGCGTCGCGATCGGGCGGGCCATCGTGCGCGAGCCCAAGGCGTTCCTGTTCGACGAGCCGCTCTCCAACCTCGATGCGGCGCTGCGCGTGCAGATGCGCATCGAGGTGACGCGGCTGCAGAAGCAGCTCGGCACCACCGCGATCTACGTCACCCACGACCAGGTCGAGGCCATGACCATGGCCGACAAGATCGTCGTGCTCAACGGCGGCAAGATCGAGCAATATGGCTCGCCACTGGATCTCTACGAGCGGCCGGCCAATCTCTTCGTCGCCGGCTTCATCGGCTCGCCCAAGATGAATTTCGTCACCGGTGAGCCGGCCTTGCAGAAGGGGGCCGTGACGATCGGTGTGCGGCCGGAGCACCTCAAGATCGAGCGCGACGGTGCCGGCGGCTGGCAGGGCACGATCGCGGTGGCCGAGCATCTCGGTAGCGACACCTTTCTTTATGTCGATGCCGGCCCGCTCGGCATGCTGACGGCGCGCTACATCGGCGAATTGAGCCTGCACGCCGGCGATCGCGTGTCGCTGGTGCCGGACCCTGCGCGCATCCATCGCTTCGACCAGGGCGGCAACGCGCTTCGAGGCTGAGAAGAAACGGCAAGAAAACGGAAAGACCACCATGTACCTGGAAAAATTCAAGCTGAACGGCAAGACTGCGTTCATCACCGGCGGCGGGCAGGGCATTGGGCTCGCCTGCGCCGAGGCGCTGGCCGAGGCCGGCGCCAAGGTCATCATCGGCGATCGCGACAGCAAGGTCGCCGACAGCGCGAAAGCCAGCCTGAAGGCTAAGGGCTACGACATCGAGACCGCGATCATGGACGTCACCGATACCAAGCGTGTGGCGGACGTCGCGAACGACCTCGTCGCCCGCCACGGCAAGGTCGATATCCTCGTCAACAATGCCGGCATTGCGCGCAGCGAGACGCCGGCGGAGACCGTGACCGACGAGCACTGGCTCAACGTCATCGACGTCAATCTCAACGGCACCTTCTGGTGCTGCCGCGAGTTCGGCAAGCATATGCTGAAGGCCAAAAGCGGCGCCATCGTCAATGTCGGCTCGATGTCCGGCTTCATCGTCAACAAGCCGCAGGAGCAGTGCTTCTACAACGCCTCCAAGGCCGGCGTGCACCACCTCACCAAATCGCTCGCCGCCGAATGGGGCGCGCGCGGCATCCGCGTCAACGCGGTGGCGCCGACCTATATCGAGACGCCGCTGAACGCCTTCGTGAAGAGCAACCCGAAAATGTACGACGCCTGGATCGGTGGAACCCCGATGGCCCGGATGGGGCAGGTCGAGGAGATCGCCTCCGTCGTGCTGTTCCTCTCGTCCGAGGCCGCAAGCCTGATGACCGGCAGCATCGTGCTGGTGGATGGCGGCTACACTTGCTGGTAGGCTTGCGTCAAGACTGACGAAGCGACCGGGAGCGACAATGCCGCGAGCGTATATCGGTGTCGATGTAGGGACCACGAGCACGCGGGCAGGGGTGTTTGACGAGGCGGGCACGCTGCTCGCGATGGCGCGGCACCCGATCCGGATCTGGCACGAGGCCGGCGATATCGTCGAGCAGTCGTCCCAGGACATCTGGGACGCCTGCGCGACATCGGTACGCGCGGCGATGATGGAAGCTGGCATCACGCCCGACGGCGTCGGCGGTATCGGCTTCGACGGCACCTGTTCGCTGGTCGTGCTCGACAGGGAAGGCGATCCACTCACGGTCAGCGGCTCCGGCGACAAGCAGCGCAACGTCATCGTCTGGATGGACCACCGCGCCACCGCTGAGGCGCGACTGATCAACGAGACCGAGGATGCCGTGCTACGCTATGTCGGCGGTTCGATCTCGCCCGAGATGGAGATGCCTAAGCTGCTGTGGCTGAAGCGGCATCTTCGCGCGAGTTTCGACGCCGCTGGTCACTTCTTCGATCTGGCCGATTACCTGACCTGGCGCGCGACCGGCTCGCTCCAGCGCTCGACTTGCACCGTCACCTGCAAGTGGAACTACCTCGCGCATGACGGCGGCTGGAGCGCGCCGTTCTTCAAGCGCATCGGGCTGTCGGATTTCGTGGCCGAGACATATGCCCGCATCGGCACCGAGATCGTCGCCCCCGGCACGCGGCTCGGTGCAGGTCTCACCCCGGCTGCTGCGGCTGATCTCGGCCTGTCGCCGGGCACGCCGGTCGGCGCGTCGCTGATCGATGCGCATGCCGGCGGCATCGGCGCGATCGGCGGCCGCGACGGCTCGGGCGGGGCGACCGACGCGTGCGATCGTCTCGCCTATATCATGGGCACTTCGGCCTGCATCATGGCGACCACGAAGGAACCGTGCTTCGTGCCCGGCGTGTGGGGGCCTTATTACTCCGGCATGGTGCCGGACTTCTGGCTCAACGAAGGCGGCCAGTCGGCCGCGGGCGCTGCGATCGACCATCTCCTCAAGTCGCATCCGGGCCATGCCGAGGCCAGCGCGGCGGCGCGCAACGAGGGTCTCGACCTCATCGACTTCCTCGAGCGCCGCATCATCGCGCGCGCAGGCGATGCCAGCCGCGCCGCGCTGCTCGCCCGCGACGTCCATGTGCTGCCCGAATTCATCGGCAACCGCTCGCCCTACGCCGACCCTGATACGCGCGCCGTGATCGCCGGCCTCGATCTCGACACCGATATCGCCTCGATGGAGCGACTGTTCGTCGCCGGCCTGTGTGGGCTCGCCTACGGGCTGGCCGAGGTGATCGAGGCCTTTGCCGCGCACGGCGTGCGCTCCAGCATCATGATCATGGGCGGCGGCGCCAGCCGCAGCCCGCTAGTGCGGCAGATCATGGCCGACACCACCGGTCTCACGGTCGCGCTGCCGCAGACGAAAGAGCCGGTGCTGCTGGGCGCCGCGATGCTCGGCGCGGTGGCCGGCGGCGCCTATGCCTCGATCGGCGAGACCATGGCAAAGATGTCGGCGCTGGGACGCAAGAGCGAGCCGACCGCGCCCGACATGGCGGCGTTTCACGCCCGCAAGCGCGAGGTCTACAAGCTGCTGCGCGAGGTCGATCGCGGCAGCCGCGCGGCGATGCGCGACATCGCGAGAGGCTGAAAGACATGCTGATTGCCTGCGGCGATGCGCTGATCGATTTCGTGCCGACGCGGAACGCGGACGGGCGCGAGGCGGTGATGCCGGCGGTTGGCGGCTCCTGCCTCAACGTCGCGATCGGCATGGCCCGGCTGGGCGCACCCACCGGCTTCGTCGGCGGCATCTCGACCGACCTGTTCGGACGGATGATTGCCGATCACGCCGCGGCCTCGCATGTGGAGCTCAGTTTCGCCACCCGCAGCGATCACCAGACCACGCTCGCCTTTGTCCGCATCGTCGCGGGCGAGTCGCATTATGCGTTCTATGATGCCGGAACCGCGACGCGGAACTGGAGCTATCGGCGCGGATCGATTCCGTTCGATAAGGTCGAAGCCATTCATGTCGGTTCGACCACGCTGGTCAACGACCAGGGTGCGGCCGAGACGAAGGCCCTGATCGCGGACGCGCGGGCGTCATCGACCATCTCCTTCGATCCGAACTGCCGCCCCAATCTGGTCAAGGACAAGCCGGCCTATCTCACGCGCATGGCCGGCTTCGCTGCCAGCGCCGATCTCATCAAGATGTCCGACGTCGATTTCGCCTATCTCTTCGGGGACGAGCCATATCAACAACGCGCGAGCGCGCTGCTGGGGCAGGGTACGAGCCTCGTCGTCATCACCCGCGGCAACGACGGCGCGGTCGCTTGGCACGCGGGCGCAGGGCAGATTGAGGTCGCTGCGCCAAAGGTCGAGGTGGCCGACACCATTGGGGCCGGCGACAGCTTTCAGGCTGCGCTGCTGTTCGCCTTGCACAAGCAGGGTCGCATTGCCCGGCAAACCCTAAAGGACATCAGCGCCGACGAGCTCCGCCGCGCGCTGTCCTTCGCCGCCAATTGCGCCGGCCTCACTTGCACCCGTCCGGGCGCCGATCCGCCCTGGAGCTTTGAGGTGAGTTGGAGCTTGTAGCGCGGCCTCACATCCGCGCGACGGCCTTCTCGGCGCATTTGAGGAAGGTTCCGATCAGCGGACTCTGGGAATCCCGCCGCCAACAGACTGCAATGTCGAGGGAGTCGGTGACGTCACGCAGGGGTCTGAACACGATGCCACGTGGCGCGCCGAGCTGTGCGCAGGCCGGCAGGATGGCGAGACCTTCGCCGGCCAGAACCAGGCTCATCGCCGAATGCACCGTCTCCACCCGGCTGGCGATCGGCATCACGACTTGGTGCCGACGCAACAAGGGGACGACGGCGGAGGAGGCGGGCCCATGGTCCGGATGCGGGAGCGCGATCAGCGGACGGCCCTGCAGGCGGGCCATTGGCACGGAGCTCAGACGGGCGAGTGGCGAGCGGATCGGCATGGCCAGCATGAAGGGCTGCGCACCGATCCGTGCCACCTGGATCTCAGGATGATTGATTGCCGGCATGCACAAGGCGACCGTGACGCTGCGGTCGAGCACGCGGGCCTCCCGCGTCGAGGCGCTGAGCTCGGCGAAGCCGAGGTCGACGCCGGGAACTGCGCGGCGGAGCTCGGGGATGAGCCGCGGCAGCATCGCATTCGCCAACACGAACATGTAGCCCACCGACAGCCGCCCGCGCCGCCCCGAAGCAACCGCGCGTGCGGCTTCGGCCCCGTCGGCCGCAAGGGCGAGCGCTTCGCTGGCGCGCGCCAGCAGCGCCTGACCCGCCTCGGTCAGGTCCATGCCGCGGGTGCCGCGGCGGAACAGCGGCGCGCCGATCTCGGCCTCGAGCTTGCGGATCTGGACCGAGAGCGGCGGCTGCGCCATCCGGAGTTGCTCAGCCGCCTTGCCGATGCTGCGCGCCTCGGCGACGGCGACGAAATAGCGGAGCCGGCGAAGATCCATTGGCATACCGAAAGCGTATGGCTTGACGACAAAAATCGTATTGGACGACGAGTTAACAAAACTGTCATTCTCGCTGTCAATCTCTTTGGGCCAACGGCGGCCCCGCTTCGGAGCGCGATTTGACGATGAACGGCGATCCTTGTCTCTTGTCCGCAACCGAGCTGCGCGGCCTCGTCGCCGGAAAGCGGATTTCGCCGGTCGAGATCGTCCGCGCGGTTCTTGCGCGCGCCGAGGCGCTTCAGCCCGCATTGAACTGCTTCATCACGCTGTGCGGTGATGAGGCGATCGCGGCGGCGCGCGAAGCCGAGCGCAAGATGATGGCTGGCGAGCCCCTTGGCCTGCTGCACGGCATCCCCATCACCGTCAAGGACATCGTCAACACTAAGGGGGTGAGGACCACCTTCGGCGCCGTTCCCTACAAGGACAACGTGCCGACCGAGGATGCCGTCGCCGTTGCGCGGCTGCGCAGCGAGGGCGCGATCCTGATCGGCAAGACCACGACGCCGGAATTCGGCAGCAAGTGCCTGACGGACTCGCCCTTGTTCGGCCGCACCCGCAATGCGTGGGACGCGCGCCGTTCCTCCGGCGGCTCCAGCGGCGGCGCGGCGGTGGCGGTGGCGAGCGGTATTGCGCCGCTCGCGATCGCGACCGACGGCGGCGGCTCGACGCGGATTCCGGCCGCCTGCAATGGCGTGGTCGGGCTGAAGCAGAGCAACGGCGTCGTCCCGCACAGCCAGGCGCTGGACGTGTTCGGCAACCAAACCTATGTCACGCCCACCACCCGTACCGTCGCCGACACCGCGTTGATGATGCAGGCGATGGCCGGTGAGGATTCTTGCGATCCCTGGTCGATCGGCGTCCCGGTGCCTGATTTCATCGGCACCGCCGCCCCGCGCGGCGATCTGCGCGGGCAGAAGATCCTGTTCTGTGCTTCCCCGCCCGGGCGCCCGGTGTCGTCGGACGTCGCGGCCAGCTTCAAGGCGAGCCTTGATCGGCTGGCGGAGCTCGGTGCCGAGCTCGAAGAGTTCTCCGGCGACGGCTTCGACATCGAGCCGATCTGGCGCGCCATCAACCACACGGTCTGGCGCACGCGCTTTGCAAAGCTCGCGGCCGAGCACAAGGACGAGCTGAGCGAGGCCTTTCTCAAGCAGCTTGCGCTCGCAACCGAGGTCAGCGGCGTCGACTATCAGGAGGCGATGTTCGCGCGCACCGCGCTGTTCCGCCGGGTGCAATCGCTGCTTGCGCGCGGGCACCTGCTGGCGATGCCGACCCTGACGCGCACCGCGTTGCCGATCGACCAGGACCTGTTCGGCACCATCGAGATCGACGGGGCGCATTTCGACAGCGTCCGGCCGCATTGGTTCCCCTGGACCATGCCGTTCAACATGACCGGGCATCCCGCCGTCAGCCTGCCCTGCGGTTTCGACCGCGACGGCCTGCCGATCGGGCTTCAGCTCGTCGGCCGCTTCCGCGGCGACGCCGAATTGCTGCGCGTGAGCGCGCTGTTCGAGGCCTCAAGCGACCTTCTGTCCCGCTGGCCGGCTTGAGGAGATGGACATGCAGCAAAGAGCTTGCCTCCGGCGTCCAGACATGTTGATCGTGCCGCGGGTGAGCCCTGAAGCCGAGCACGCATGAGCGTCTTTGTCCTCCGACGTCTGTTGACCTTGCTGGCGACGCTGGTCGGCGCCTCGCTGATCATCTTCCTGGTGCTCGACGCGCTGCCCGGCAACGCCGCGCAGATGCTGATGGGCGCCGATGCCTCGCCGGACGCCGTCCGCGCGCTCACCGTCAAGCTCGGGCTCGACCAGCCGCTGGCGGTTCGCTATCTGCAATGGATCAAAGGCCTCCTCGTCGGCGATCTCGGCAACTCCTATGTCTACGGCACGCCGGTCGCGAGCCTGATCGCAGAGCGGCTGGTGCTGACCATTCCGCTCGCGATCATGGCCATGACAGTCACGGTGACACTGGCGCTCTCCGCCGGCATCTACACCGCCGCCAACCACAACAAGCTCGGCGACGTCGGCGTGATGTCGCTGACGCAGGTGGGCATCGCGCTGCCGAACTTCTGGTTCGCAATCCTTCTGGTGCTGTTGTTCTCGGTGCGGCTGCAATGGCTCTCGGCGGGCGGCTTTGCCGGCTGGGACGATGGCGTCTGGCCGGGCATCAAGTCGCTGCTGCTGCCGGCGATCTCGCTTGCGGTGGTACAGGCCGCGATCCTCGCGCGGGTCACCCGCTCGGCCGTGCTCGAGGTGCTGCGTGAGGACTTCGTCCGCACGGCACGTGCGAAAGGGCTCGGCAAGCGCGAGGTGCTGTGGCGCCATGTGCTTCGCAACGCCATGATCCCCGTGATGACCGTGATGGGGCTGCAATTCGCCAATCTGCTCGCCGGCACCATCGTGATCGAGAACGTGTTCTACCTGCCGGGCCTCGGCCGCCTGATCTTCCAATCGATCGCCAACCGCGACCTGATCGTGGTGCGCAACTGCGTGATGCTGCTCGCTGCCATGGTCGTCGTCGTCAATTTCGTGGTCGATGTGCTCTATGCCTTTATCGATCCCCGTATCAAGGTGCACGACCTTTGAGCGCGCCCCTGACCATTGACGCGCCGGTTGCAACGCGGCCGCTGCCGGCCCGGACGTTCTGGCGCCGCGCGCTGCGCCATCGCAGCTTCGTGCTCGGCGGCGCGCTGAGCCTGCTGGTGCTCGCCTCCGCGCTGCTGTCGCTGGTGTGGACGCCGTGGTCGCCCTACGAGATCGACATCGCTTCGAAACTCCGGCCGCCGTCTTCGGCGCACTGGCTCGGCACCGATTCTTTCGGCCGCGACATCGTCTCGCTGCTGCTTGCCGGCGCGCGTTCGACCATCATGGTCGGCATCATCGCGGTGAGCATCGGTCTCAGCTTCGGCGTCTGCCTCGGCCTGATCGCCTCGGCCAGGCGCGGCTGGACCGAAGAGATCATCATGCGCTTCGCCGATTTCAGCTTCGCCTTTCCGGCCGTGCTCTCTGCGATCATGCTCGCCGCGGTGGTCGGGCCGGGTATGGTGACCTCGATCGTCGCGATCGGAATCTTCCAGATTCCGACACTGACGCGGCTGACCCGCGGTTCGGCCAACGCGATCTGGGCGCGCGAATTCGTGCTGGCCGCGCGCGCCGCGGGCAAGGGACGCTTCCGCATCACCATCGAGCACGTCCTGCCCAACATCCTCTCGATCCTGATCGTGCAGGTCACCATCCAGTTCGCGCTCGCCATTCTCGCCGAAGCCGCTTTGTCCTATCTCGGCCTCGGCACGCAGCCGCCGCAGCCGTCATGGGGCCGGATGCTGAACGATGCGCAGACGCTGCTGTTCCAGTCGCCGATGCTTGCGGTGTATCCGGGCGCTGCGATCGCCATCGCAGTGCTCGGTCTCAACCTCCTTGGTGACGGATTGCGCGACCTGCTCGATCCCAGACTGGCGCGGGAGCGGTGACAATGGCTGATCCCGCAACCATGCCACTGATCGAGGTCGCCAATCTCGGCGTGCGCCTCAACACCAGCCGCGGGCCGGCGCAGGCCGTGCGTGGCGTCAGCTTTGCCCTCAAGCGCGGCGAGACGCTCGGGCTCGTCGGGGAATCCGGCTGCGGCAAGTCGGTCACGGCACTCTCTCTGATGGGGCTGCTGCCTGACAGCGCGGTCGTCAGTGGCAGCATCAAGCTGGATGGCAACGAGCTCGTCGGGCTTTCGGATGCCGATTATTGCCGCCTGCGCGGCAACCGCATCAGCATGATCTTCCAGGAGCCGATGACCTCGCTCAATCCGATGCACACGATCGGCCATCAGGTCGCCGAGCCGCTGCGGCGTCACAAGAGATACTCGGCGTCGCAGGCGCGGCGCGAGACCATCGCCTTGCTCGACCGCGTCGGGCTGCCGGATCCCGCACGGCGCGTCGACGCTTATCCGCACCAGTTCTCCGGCGGCCAGCGCCAGCGCATCACCATCGCCATGGCACTCGCCTGCGAGCCGGACCTGTTGATCGCGGACGAGCCGACCACCGCGCTCGACGTCACCATCCAGGGCCAGATCCTCGACCTCATCGCCGATCTCGTCGAGGAGCGCGGCATGTCGATGATCCTGATCTCGCACGATCTCGGCGTCATCGCCGAGAACGTGCAGCGCATGATGGTGATGTATGGCGGCACCGTCGTCGAGAGCGGGCCGACCGACGAGGTGTTCAGGCGCATGGGGCATCCCTATACGCAGGGCCTGTTCCGCGCCCGGCCGAAGCTCGGTGCGCGCAAGGGGACGCGGCTGAAGACGATCTCGGGCACGGTGCCGGAGCTCGCCGATCTGCCGTCCGGCTGCACCTTCTCCGACCGGTGCCCGCTGGTGATCGATCGGTGCCGCGCCGCGCTGCCGCCGATGGTGGACGTCGGACCCGGCCATTTCGTGCGCTGCATCAGGACGGACGTGTCGATGGCTGAACGCGTCGGAGCGCTGACTGCATGACCACCGCAGCCGAGCCGCTTCTCGACGTGAAGGATCTGGTGCAGCGTTACACGCTGCCGCGTGAAAGCCTGTTCCGGCCGCCGGGGCAGGTGCGCGCGCTCAATGGCGTGAACGTGCGGGTCGCCGCCGGCAAGAGCCTCGGCGTGGTCGGCGAGTCCGGATCGGGCAAGTCGACCTTCGCGCGACTGGTGATGGCGTTGGAGCGGCCCACCTCGGGCCAGGTCGCGCTGCTCGGCCGCGATCTCAACCGCATTTCTGCCGACGAGCTGCGCCGTGCCAGGCGCGATTTCCAGATGGTGTTTCAGGACCCCTACGGCTCGCTCGATCCGCGCCAGACAATTGCCCGCATCGTCGCCGAGCCGCTCACCGTGCTGGAGGAGGCCGATCGCACCAAATTCCGCGAACGCGTCGCCGCGGTGCTGCGCCAGGTCGGCTTGCGCGATGCGGACATGGACAAGTATCCACATGAGTTCTCAGGCGGCCAGCGCCAGCGCATCGCGATTGCGCGTGCCTTGATTACGCAGCCCAAGCTCATCGTGGCGGACGAGCCGGTCTCCGCGCTCGACGTCTCCGTGCAGGCACAGGTGCTGAACCTGATGCAGGACCTCCAGGAGCAGTTCGGCCTCAGCTACATTCTGATCAGCCATGACCTCGCCGTCGTCGACTATCTCTGCGACGAGGTCGCGGTGATGTATCTCGGCCGGATCGTCGAGCAGGGGCGGCCGGAGGATCTGTTCGAGCGCTGCGCCCATCCCTACACGCGGGCGCTGCTCGATGCCGTGCCGCGGGCGCGCGCCGGCGGCGGCCGGCGGCGGCGCGGAGCCCAGGCGATCGCCTCGCAAGCGGCGGCCGCGGCCGGATGCCCCTATGTGGCGCGCTGCCCGCTTGCCGACCAGCATTGCCGCGAGGTGGCGCCTGAGCTACGCAAGGTGGGCGAGGGGCACCTTGCCGCCTGCCACAAGGCCGAGGCCGTGATGGCGTTGCCGCGGGCGGCCATGGAAGGTTAATGTCCGGGGCAGGATTGGCGTAGGCTGGAAACAGAGATGGCCGGGGAGTTACGCATGTTGAGGAAACTATCGATCGTCGCCTTTGCCGCCGCGCTCGTCGCGGCGCCGCTGCCGGTGCTGGCGCAGAGCAAGAAGGACAGCGTCGTCATGGCGATGGCGCTGGAGCCGCCGGGGCTCGATCCCACCAATGCCGCCGCCGCTGCGATCGCCGAGGTCACGCTCTACAACATCTACGAGACCCTGACCAAGATCAACGAGGATGGCACCACCTCGCCCCTGCTGGCCGAGAGCTGGACCGCTTCGCCCGACCTGAAGACCTATACGTTCAAGCTACGCAAGGGCGTCAAATTCCACAATGGCGAGCCGTTCAATTCCGCCGCGGTGAAGTTCTCGTTCGAGCGCAACGCGGTGCCTACCAGCACCAACAAGGACAAGAGCCTGTACCAGAGCTTCGAGTCCGTTGCCGCGCCCGACGCCGAGACGGTCGTGATCACCTTGAAGAATTCGGAGCCGAACCTGCCATTCCTGCTGGGGCAGGCGAGCGGCTCGATCGTCGAGCCGAAGAGCGCAGCCACCAATGTCACGCAGCCGGTCGGCACCGGGCCCTATCAGTTAGGGGCCTGGGCCAAGGGCTCCTCGATCACTCTGACCAAATGGGCCGACTATCGCAATGCATCGGCGATCAAGCTGTCGAAGGTGACGATCCGCTTCATCTCCGATCCGGCGGCGCAGACCGCCGCGCTGCTCTCGGGCGACGTCGATGCGTTCCCACGCGTCTCGGCCCAGCGCACCATCGCCCAGTTCAAGGCCGACCCGCGTTTCACGGTGCTGGTCGGCGGCTCCAGGGCCAAGACCATCGTCGCGATCAACCACCGCAAGAAGCCGCTCGATGACGTCCGCGTTCGCCGCGCCATCCTCGCTGCGATCGACCGCAAGGCGATGATCGACGGTGCCGTCGATGGCTTCGGTACGCCGATCGGCAGCTTCTACGTGCCGGGCGCGCTCGGCTATGTCGACACCACCGGTATCAACCCCTACGAGCCCGAGAAGGCCAAGAAGCTGCTCAGTGAGGCCGGCGTCACCACGCCGCTCGAATTGTCGCTCAAGCTGCCGCCGCCATCCTATGCGCGGCAGGGCGGCGAGATCGTCGCAGCCCAGCTCGCCAAGGTTGGCATTGTCGCCAAGATCGAGAACGTCGAATGGGCGCAGTGGCTGTCGCAGGTGTTCGCCGGTAACGGTCCGCATAATTTCGACCTCACCATCGTCAGCCATGTCGAGCCGTTCGACCTCGTCAAGATCACCGAGCCGGACTACTACCTCGGTTACAACAACGAGAAGTTCAACGCGCTCTACAAGCAGATCGTCGCGACACCCGACGAGGCTGGTCGCGCAAAACTGCTCGGCGACGCCCAGCGCATGTTGGCCACCGACGCCGTCTCCGCCTACCTCTACCAGCCCCAGCTGATCACCATCACCAACAAGAAGCTGAAGGGTGTCTGGAAGGACGTGCCACAATACGAGAACGATTTCTCGACCTGGGCCTGGGACTAGGATCGCTCGATCAAGTCGAGCCTGTCGCTTCAATTTTTGGCCTCTCCCCATCGGGGAGAGGCCAATCGTTTGGCAGGTCCAAAACAAAAACCTGAAAAACAACCCCATGCACAGTAGCCGGGGGTAGTCATTTCAATGGTTTACGCCTTGCGCGGCTCAAAGGTCGACGCGATGCGCTGAGACATTGACCCGTCGGGCAAAACACCGGCATTATGCCATTATCGCGGCCTCATGGTTCGGAACGCCGTCAGGCGAGGCACGCCATGAAGCAGCCATCCTGCCGCGATGCTGGCATCGCCGCGGCGGCCCCTAGCGCCGAGGCGCCGACCCCTCTGAAGCTCGACGATGCACCGCTGAGCGATATCGCTCATGCCCTGGCCATTGCGCAGATCAATGCGACGGCGCTGACCAAGGCTTACCTCGCGCGCATCGAGGCCTACGACCGCAACGGGCCCGCGCTCAACGCCGTGCGCACGCTCAATCCCGATGCGCTCGCGATCGCGGGCAAGCTCGACGGCACCAAGCCATCGGCCAAGCGGCCGCTGGCGGGCATTCCAATCCTGGTGAAGGACAACATTGCGACCGGCGACGAACAGCCGACGACGGCGGGCTCGCTGGCGCTGGAAGGCGCACGTGCCCGGGACGATGCCACAATCGTCAAGCTGCTGCGGGACGCGGGCGCGGTGATCCTGGGCAAGGCGAACCTGACTGAGTTTTCCAACATGCTCGCGATCGACATGCCCGCGGGCTACTCTTCGCTAGGCGGGCAGGTGAAGAATCCTTACGCGCCTGCGCTGGTGGACGATCGCGGCATCCCGGTCGTGTCCCCGGGGGGATCGAGCTCGGGTCCGGCAGTCGCCGTGGCGGCCGGGCTGTGTGCAGCGGCGATTGGCACTGAGACCTCGGGCTCGCTGCTTTTCCCTGCCAGCCAGAATGGCCTCGTCACCGTGAAGCCGACGGTCGGGCTGATCAGCCGTGCCGGCATCGTGCCGATCGCGCATAGCCTGGACACCGCAGGGCCGATGACGCGCACGGTACGCGATGCGGCGCTGCTCCTTAACGTGCTGGCGGCGAAGGACCTGCGCGATACGGCGACAGAGCTGCAGCGGCGGCCAGCCGATTACACCGCCGACCTCACGCAGGATGCGATGAAGGGCGCGCGTATCGGCGTGCCGAGCGACCCCGCCGACCCGCTGAACGATCCCTTCTACGGCAAGCTGCCATCCAAAGGGGCGAAGGTGATGGCGGAGGCGATCAAGCTGCTGGAGGATCTCGGCGCCGTGATCGTGCGCGCCAGCATGCCGACGGCCGGCTGGATGAGCGGACCAGGTACGATCATGGCCGTGCTCAACCGCAATCCGCTGAGCGCTAACAAGGGCAATCCAGTCACGCAACGGATCGTCTTCCTCTACGAACTGAAGCGAGATCTCAACCTCTACCTGAGGGACTGGGCGACCAATACCGCCATCAAGACCATCACCGACATCGTGGCCTTCAACGAGGCGAATGCAAGCAAGGCGCTGCGTTTCGGCCAAGACCTGTTCCTCGCCGCCGACCTCACCAGAGGCGACTTACGCGAACGCGAGTACAAGTCGGCACTTGCCATGGACCTGCTCAGCGCCAGGACCCGCGGCATGGATGCCTACATGAACCGGCACAAGCTCGATGCCGTGCTGTTCCCCGGCAGCGCAGGCGCCGCGATCGCCGCCAGGGCAGGCTATCCCAGCGTCATGGTGCCCGGAGGCTTCATCTCGGGGACGACCGACGGCAAGGACACGCCGGACTATCCGCTCGGCGTCACCTTCGCAGGCCGGGCCTGGAGCGAGCACAAGCTGCTGCGTCTGGCCTACGCCTATGAAAAGGCCTCCAACATGCGCAAGCCGCCGCCAGCGTTGAGTGCGCTTTAGACTTCACTTTTCGCGCGCTTGTTAGCGCGCAGGTGCTCCGGACGGCATGCACTGACAAAATCGGATGTCTGCTTTTGCAGACAATGCGGACACGCGGTCCCGCCCGCGGAAGGTCATCTTGTGACCCGAAGCGGTCGATGTCGAGCTTGTCCCGAGCTAGTATCAGCCTAGCTGATCGACCAGTGCCGACCATAGAGCCCATGGTTCGCCTCGATGTACCGGGTCCTCAATTGCAGTGTGCACCATGACGACCTTAGAGGTCGGATCAACGCAAATATACTGGCCCTTGAATCCTAACAACGCGAACTGCCGCCTCTCACCGGGAAACAGCCACAAGAGATAACCGTAGCCAAATCTCTTCGTCGCCACGACCGGTCGCAGATAGTCATCCAAAGCTCGAACGGTAGTCGCATCGATCATCCATTGCGTCGGAACGATCTGCTTGCCATCCCATGCGCCATCATGCGCCAGCAAACGTCCTAGCCGGGCGTAATCGCGCAGAACGGCATTGAAGCCAAAGTGCCCCAGTTCGAATCCTTCTGCGTCTACCAGCCAATTGGCATCCGCTTCCGCGCCGATCGGTTCCCATACTTTCTCGCGCAGATAGTCAGACGCTGACTTGTTGACCGCACCGTGAAGCACCATGCCGAGCACGTCGGCTTCTATGCTCGCGTAGTAAAATCTCGTTCCCGCTGGGGCGACACGCTGATTGAATTGCACAATGCTCTTAACCGTGCCCAACTTGGAGTCCGGGAACGCGATCCCCATGCCGTTCCACAGGCGATTGAGGTCACGTCCTCCGTCTCTTGTTTCACCGAAATCGACCCCTGAGGACATGTGCAGCAGATCGCGAATTGGCGTCCTGCCGTACTCGCTGCCAATAAAACCCGGTACATAACTTTCGGGGATATCATCGACCGACTTAATCGCCCCCTCCGAGATGGCGATCCCGATCAACAGTCCGGTTATCGTCTTGACCATCGATTGGGATACGAACCGATCTTGATCAGTTCGCGCGTACTGATAGCCTTCGAAGATAATCTGGTCGTCCTTGGCGATCAGCAGGCCAGTGGCCGGATTGCGCGACATGTAGTCGAGGGGCGAAAACTTGCTTCCCTGAAAATTGTAGTAAACGTCTGCCCGCGAGCACTTGAACTTCCAGGGTGTCACAGCTCGCCTGATGAGCCGCGTTGGATAGATGTGATCGATATGGGTGAATGCGCCGACACGATATTTTGGCTCCCAAGGGTCGCCTTGCCTCCGCGCCTCCGCAATGTCGGGAAGAGGATAACCATCTTTGGCGCCGTAAAGCTCGGCGTTTGGACCTGTTGTGGAGAAAATCGGACCGGCGCAGTCTTGCGTCGCGCCGGGGGAAACTGGTTCTGCGGTTGCGGGAACGGGACCAGCAAACGCACAAGCGACTGTAGCAGCCAGCGATGACACAGCCTTGCGACGGGAATATTGCGGCGCCGACACGACGTCCCCCAAAGATTCCCGTAAGTAGAGATCAAATTGGGTGGAAACTTCAAGGGGTATGTCTCCTATTGGCCCAAGCTGTGTGAAAACGCTCTGTTTGTAGTGATTCGCGCGATAAGATTCCCGGCGATCTGGCGGGGCATCTGATGAAGCGCTTTGTTGAAGGGTTGGATCGGGGGCAGAGCACACTGTTTCCGTCGTCGCTCGATGACTATGTGAGCAAGGATAATCCGGTCCGAGCGGTCGACGTGTTCGTCGACGGTCTCGATCTCGGCAAGCTGGGGTTCGTCGGTGTCCAGCCACTCGACACTGGCCGACCGAGTTACCATCCCAGCACTATGCTCAAGCTGTACATCTACGGCTATCTCAATCAGATTCCGTCGAGCTGACGGCTGGAGCGGGAATGCCAGCGCAATATCGAGATGATCTGGTTGACCGGGCAGCTGGCGCCGGACTTCAAGACCATTGCGGACTTCCGCAAGGACAATGGCAAGGCCATTCGTGAGGTCTGTCGCGAGTTCGTCGCGCTGTGCCGCAAGCTTGATCTGTTCAGTGCAGCAAGCGTCGCCATTGATGGATCAAAGTTCAAGGCTGTCAATGCGCGGGACAAGAACTTCACCGAGGCCAAGATGAAGAAACGTCTTGAGCGGATCGATGAGAGCATCGCCCGCTATTTCTCTCAGCTTGAGACCGCCGATCGACATGGCGACGCGGTGCCGGAGGCGAAGGTTGAGCGGCTAAAGGGCAAGATCGAGAAGCTCAAGGAGGAGACCATCCGGCTCAACACGATCAATGCGGAGATGATAAAGAGTGAGGACAAGCAGATCTCGCTCTCCGATCCTGACGCGCGCTCGATGGCGACAAGTGGCAAGGACACCGGGATCGTTGGCTACAACGTGCAGATTGCAGTTGATACGCAGCATCATCTCATCGTGGCTCACGAGGTGACCAACGTGGGCAGCGATCGACACCAACTCGCCAACATGGCCTGGCAGGCTCGCGACGAGATGGCTGTCGAGACTCTCGAAGTCGTGGCAGATCGCGGCTATTACGATGGCGAGGAGATCAGGGCCTGCGAGGAAGCCGACATCACGGTGACGTTGCCGAAGCCGATGACTTCGGGCGCCAAGGCTGCTGGCCGCTTCGGCAAACAGGACTTCGTCTATGTCGCCGCCAATGATGTTTATCGCTGTCCCGCCGGCGAGCGGCTAACTTATCACTATACGAACGTAGAGGACGAAAAGACACTGGACAAGCACCTGCAAGACCTGCGCGCTAAGAGCTCAGTGCACGACAGGTCCCGAGCGCCGCATCTCACGCTGGGAGCATGAGGCCGTTCTGGAAAAAGTTCAGGATCGGCTCGACCACAACCCCAATGCAATGGGTGTCCGCCGTCAGACAGCGGAGCATCCGTTCGGCACGATGAAGTGTTGGATGGGAGCAACGCACTTTCTCACGAAAAAGCTGCCAAAGGTGGCCACCGAGATGGCGCTCAACGTGCTCGCCTACAACATGAAGCGCGTGATGATGCTCGTGGGCGTAGGCGGATTGCTGGAGGCGATGCAGGCGTGAGGCCGGCCTCTGCACGACCAAATCAGCGCCTGCACGAAGCTCCTGGTTGCACCGAGATGACAGGAGGTCGATTCCACCGAATTAGAAGCTCGGCGGCCGCAATGCGCCGGTGCGCCCCAAGTTGCCGGATTTTCACACGGCCTGGACCCGGAGCGGACGTTTGTCTTGTCCGTGCATCCGGTCACAATCGGACAAGCCCAGGGCCGACGGACGGACAGCGCGATATCCGGGAGCCGACAATGCGCGCGCCTTGAAGCTTGGCCGATGCCCGGCGCGCCGAGCTGCGTCAGCAATCGCGGCCCTCGTTGATACCGCAAGTCCGATGTTTCCGACTCCGGTTCGCGGCCGGTCTATGTCGCGCGCGCCGCTTACAATGAACTGTTGCTGGGCTCTCCGACGCAGGCGCTGCGCGAGGGCTATCGCGCCATCATCGATGACCTGGAGCTCGAGGTGGCGCCGCCCGGCGCTATGGCCGACCGGGTCGATTTCTACCATCAGAACATCCAGTACGAGCCGGCAGGAACCAACCGGGACGGATTACGGAACATGGCAAAGGCGCTGCCAGCAGGAAGCCAAGCAGGCGCTGACTGGAGCTTTGCGAAAAGGATAGCTAGACCGGAGAGATTGACCAAGCTGCCACGTCATGCGCTGCGGCCCATCCGATTTCGGAGTAGGACACCAGGCGGACATTCGGCAGACGCTTTCCCATACCGATGACGCTATTGATGGAAGATAAAGATAGTCCCCATTCCGGATCATCGGCGATGCCATAGGAACCAAAACCGATTCCACCGGCCTCGTATTGATCAATCAGGGACTTCCATTTTCGCCTTTGATTAGGGTCTGTTTCCTGTAACGCTCTGCGATATTGAGATTCTCCGCGGAAGGTCGCTATCAACGTGCCGCGCGGCCGGAGTGCCCCAATCAGGGCATTGAACAGTTTGTTCATGCGGCCATAGTCGAGATGCGTGAACACTGATCCGACCCAAATCAAGTCCCGATCCTTCGGAAGATCGAGTTGATCGAAGTCGTGATGGGATTGAACGTAATTGCCGGCGAAAGTATCGGCGCAGAAGCGTGAACCGGTTTCGTCTATATCTGCAAAATACAGTTCCGCCTTTGGAAGGAAGGCGCGCAAATGACGGGCTACTCGGCCATGACCGCACCCAAAATCTAGCACTTTTTCGAGGTGGTAGGCGGGGCCGGTCAGAAGCGCGGAGCAAATGATCTGGACCGCGCTAACGCCAACGCCCATGTAATCAGTCCAGCCTTGAACCGCGGCGTTGAACATATGATCGTTTGGATGAAGGTCTCGGATGATTTCGCGAGAACGATAGTCGGTCCAAAGAGTTGATACTACATCTGCGTGCATAGAGGCACCTTTCTATCATAGATTAACACAGTGCGCGGCTGATGGGCAAGGTGGAGGCCGACCATCAGCGCCGGCTCGAGCCGGCGCAAAACGAGAATCTCGACCGGAACCAAGTTGCGCTTCATCGCCAATGCCGATCTTCGCGGCCTGCATCGCGGCGCGCCCGCTAGTAGGCTCCGCCTGTTGCGCACGATCTACGCTGCCTCAGTAGAAAGCCATGAGAGCAGCCAACTCGGGCGCCTCTTTCGCTGCGCGCATGTCTGCTCTGGCCCGGGACTGACCTTGGCTCAGAGCGCCGCGACGGCCGCTTTCGGGAGGTGAGCCGACCAAGCTCTTGTAAGCTGCCGAGGGCTGCCTCTGACCCTTAGCTGACCTTCAGCAGGTCTGCTTTTCGGCGGCCAGTGTAGCTCCGCCGCGGCGCGGCCGCTGATGACTTGCGCACTGGTTCATAGAGTAACGCTGTCTGCCACAGTCGAACGTCGCCATGGCGTAACCTCGTTCCTCAAGACTTCGCTGTTGCGGGTATCTGACCGGGCTCGAACGGACCCGGCTCGAAAAAGCCCTCGATCGATTCGACCTTTGCGTAGTTCTCGGCGATGCTCTCGGGTGTCAGATGTGGATCGTAGAAGCCAGGTCCCATGACGATAGCGATACGTTGGATTACTCCAGCTTCCACGTTGTAAATCCTGTTCGTCTCCGAACAACTATCGCTTGCAAGCCAGACCATCGCTGGCGCAACAGCCGCAACCGGCATTGTGGCTTCGCTCTGCTTCAGCCAAGCGGGATCCGCAACCGCCGCCGGGTGCATCCTCGTGTACCCGGCTGGCGAAATGGTGTTCACGAGAATCCCATGCTCAGCACCTTCAATTGCAAGAATGCGCATCAATCCAACTACGGCGCACTTGGCCGCAGCGTAGGTGGCTTGGCCACGTAATCCAAACAGGCCGCTGACTGACGTCGTGAAGATGATCTTCCCGTAGCGCTGTGCGACCATATACGGCCAGGCAGCCTTCACCGTATTAACCGGCCCGCCGAGGTGCACCCGCCAATAGTGATCGAAATCGTCAAGGGTGGCGTCCTCGAATAGCTGGCTTCCGCAGATACCTGCGTTGTTCACGAGGAGGTCTATTCTCCCGAAATGCTCGATGGTCGTCGCGATCAGGTCACTGCCACCTTCAGGGGTGGAAACATCGCTGTCATTCGCGATTGCCTCGCCTCCACGGGATCGAATGCAATCGGCCACTTGTTCCGCGATCGTGGAATCCTTCCCGAACCCCGATACATCGGTCCCCAGGTCGTTTACAACGACCCGGGCGCCGCGTTCGGCGAGAAGTTCGACGTAGGCCCGCCCAAGCCCGTGACCTGCGCCAGTCACAACCGCGACCTTTCCCTCCAACGAAATTCGTTCTGTCATCTCGCAATCCTCCTTCCGGCAAGATTGAATGCGTCTGCGCGCAACCGTGACACCAACTGTCGGGGCGCTATCTCCGTTTGGCAAAGCCAGATTGACGTCCCCCGCAATCGACAACGCGTCCGCTTTCGGGAAGTTCGCTGATGTCCGCTTATGGCTCTTCTCGACCGCCCACGAAACTTGCTCGATGTCGGCTGTCAGAGGTGATCCCGACGTGATCGGCACGGGCCCAAATCTCCGCTCGTGACCGATTCCGTTGAAAAAGGCCGGCAGTATTTCGTTGTAATAGCTCCGTCGCGACG